>NZ_JBVASZ010000006.1:0-202622 GCF_057814255.1 Paenibacillus sp. F024 | reverse complement strand
TCATAGGCAAAAGGAGCGGTCAAGCGCTCTTCTTGACGGCTTCTTTTGCCTATGAGATTCTCCAAGCAAGCGGAAGGGTTATGACTCTCGTTAATAGCCATCCACCCACCCAGTAGCGCGAAGAGCCTTCTTTTTTAAACAGGCTGCGGAAATAGCGGTAATCCAAATACCCGATTTCTTCCGAAATCTCGTTGATTTTTTTGTCCGTTTTGAGCAGCAGTGTTTGGGCATGGCGCAGTCTGCCGCGGATCATATATTTGACAAAATTCATTCCCGTCTGCTGCTTGAAGATGCGGCTTAAGGTAACGGAGTGAACGCCGACGGCATCGGCAACCATCTCAAGACTGAGGTTTGGGTCCCGGGAGGAATCGACCAATTGAAGCGCCTGCTTAAACCAGCTCAAGCTCGATTGATTCACCGGCGCCATCAAAGCGCGGATTCCATCCAAGACGAACTTCCGGAGCTTTAGCTTCAATTCGCTCCATGTTTTGTGCTTGGTTACCCACTGCGACCAGTAATGGATTTTCTCTTCTTCTAATACGATCACTTCGCTTTTGCCGATGAGTCCTTCGTCGAGCAAGGCCATCAGGTTCACACATTCTTTCTTGAGCTGATGAAATTCAAGCTCCTGCAGGCTGTTCAACCAATCGTTAAGCGATGCTTCCAAATGCAGCATATCGCCGACTTTAGCATACGATAGGATTATCTGCCGCAAGGATGCGGCTTTTTTGGCTGCCTCTTTACTGTTCTTCTCCATTACCTCGGCCCCCCGTTGCCCTTCAAAAAAACGCTCGCTTTCCCATCGTTGGATACCGGCGATCATACAGGACAAAAAATCACGCTTCTCTTGGAAGCTTGTCCCGCTGTGTCCGGAAGGAACGTTGACCACGATTCCCCCATAATCAAAATTGACAGAGAATGAGAGCAGAATCCGCTCAGGCGTACTTTCCCATGTCTTGCAGATCGCTTCAGGATCGCCGAATACGATTTCTTTGCGCTCCCGTTCGTCAAACCATAAGCTCGTATTATAGCACTTCATGTCATGTATAAATTGATATTGGTTCGATAATTTACCGAGATACACTTCCATTTCCTTCAGCATCGCGGCGTCCATCTCCAGCCTCACCTTCTCAACGGCTTCCCTCAGCTGCTCCCGGTCGGCAGGCTTTAATAAATAGTTGATCGCCCCATATTGCAGCGCTTTACGCGCATATTCAAAATCGTCATAACCTGATAAAATAACGACTTGTATGGTCGGATGGGTTCTTTTGATGGTACGAAGAATCTCCAATCCGTCCATCTCCGGCATCCGTATATCCATAAAGACGAGGTTGGGCCTCACAAGCGAAATTTGCTCCAAAGCCAGCCTGCCAAACGTGACGTCAAAGATTTGGGCGGAAGGAAAAAGCGTTTGCAATTTATTTATAATGCTTTCGCGAACTTCTTTCTCGTCATCAGCAACGCATATTTTCATCATTTTACCTGCAACTCCTTACAAGGATTCTGTTATCATGCGTCGAATATGAACAAACACAATTACCAAGAGAGGGAATGATTATGCTTACAATCCTTCAGTCTGTTCAACGTAGGATCGGCTATTTATCGCTTAAATATAAACTGTTCATCCTTCTAGTGGCCATTTCCATTGTGCCTATATCGTTGGTGAGCTTCAGCTCACAGCATTTTATGTTTCGTTCCGGTACGGAGCATTCGGCATCCATTTCTTCACAGTACGTACAATTTGTTTCCCAGGATATCACCAGTTATTTGAAGGATTTGAGCCAGTCCTTTGATTCCTTGCTGACCAATTCTGACTTTCAGAAGTTTTTGGAGACCCCTAGCGACGATTTGGTGCAGCAAGCCAATTATATTATTAATTTTCGTCCGATTTTAAAAAACTCCCTCCAATTCTGGAACGAGGTCCTCGGTGTTCTTTATCTTGATCAAGCGGGTAAATCGTATTTTGAATCCTATCAGAAACGATTGAACTACGAATACTCTTTTCAAGAGAATAAATTATACAACTCGTTTTATCAAATGGACAAACCGGAATTAACCGCTCCTCATCGGATGGATTATATTGAAAATCCAGGAGAAAACGTCTTCTCTTTCGTCCGTCCGGTCATTAATTTGCGTACTGGGCAAATCAATTCCTGGTTTGTGATTGAAATCCGTGAGGATAAAATGAAAAGTATGCTCAGCGGAAGCAATTATGGGCAGGACGGACTGCTTTTATTATACCAGCCCTCAAGCGGAACCGTCGTTTCCAATATTGGTATGGAACCTGCCCTGCTGCAGGACTTTAAAGCTTCACTAGCTTCGGAGCCTGCGCAGAACAAGGAATTTATCTTTAATTCGAATCATGTGAAATATCAAACCGCCTACGCTGATGTTCCTTACGGTAATTGGAAGCTGGTATGGATGGCTCCGCTTAACAGCATTACGAAAGGGGTTCAGCAATCGACCCAGCTGACGCTGCTCATCGCCGTGGCCAGCTTTATCATCGCATTAATTGTTGCATTCCCCGTTATGAACAGCGTCCTTCGGCCGCTCTATAGACTGAAAGGAGGCATCGTAAGTCTCGGCAGAGGGGCATACGTTCCCATTCAGATTCAATACAACAACGATGAAATCGGATTTTTAATCCAAAGCTACAATCAGATGCTCGGCGAGCTGCAAAGAATGGAACAGGAAGTGTTTCAATCCAAGGTAAAAGAAAAAGAAAAGGAGCTGCTGCAGCTTCAAGCTCAGATTAATCCCCACTTCCTTTTCAATACCCTTGAAACGATCGAGTCTTATGCCATCAAAAACAAGGGCGAAGCGGTTGGCGAAATGGTGCAATCCGTATCCCGCATGATGAGATACAATGTAAGAAACGACGGTGGTTGGGCTCCGGTAAGAGAAGAAGTAGCCTATATCCGCAATTTCTTGAATATTCATTACTATCGAAACGGCAAGGATGTAATGGCGAAATTTGACATATATCCGGCGGTGGCAGAGCTTCCCATCATGAAGCTGAGCATACAGCCCTTTGTAGAAAATGCGATTAAATATGGGTGGAGTCCAAGCATGAGCGCTGAGGAATTCCTACTGACCGTTACCGTTAAGCTGAAAGAGCGTGCCCTTCTAATCTCTGTTCATGATACGGGTTCCGGCATAAAGGAACACATCTTGGAAAAGCTTACTCAATTGATTCATTCGAAGGGGGAAATCGTGGACCCTTATTTCCAGAAGCATACAGGCATTTACAACGTGTATCGTCGGTTTCTGCTGGCATATGGGGATTCGGCAGACATTCGTATCACTTCAAATCCGCTTGAAGGGACACGGGTGGACATTTGTATTCCCCCGACGTAATTCAGCGTCTATGTGAATCCCCTAAAAATAAAGCGGCGAAGCCGCTTCCCTAAAGGTCTTGGGGCTTCTCCTTTGACGGTTAATCAGCGCGTGGCATATGATCCATGATCCGATTTTTCAATCGGGGCAGGTATCTCCATAACAAGACGCTCCTCCCTGCAGTAAATAAGAGGAAGGCGGCCCATAATCCATGATTATGAAAGAATGGGATAAGAAGCCATGCAGCTGTAACAAAAATCAGCATGGAGGCGATGGTCGAATTACGGACAGGCGCCGCTTCCGTTGCTCCCGAGAAGATTCCGTAAAGAATGAGGCCCCAGAAAGAGACCATGGGAAACATGACGATCCAAGGCAAATATTCGGCGGCAAGCCTTTGGACTTCCCCATTGACTGTAAATAAGGAAATAATCATATCCCCTCCAGCCCACAGCCCGAGCATCAGCAATCCTGCAGCGGTGATGGACCATCCGGCTCCGAGCTTCAACGCCTGCATAAACAAGGCCTTATTTTTCCGACCTATCGATTGTCCAACCATGATGCTTCCCGCATTAGACAGGCCGTCAAAGAAATAGGCGATGATAAAGTGAAGCTGAAACAAAATCGCATTGACGGCAAGCATCGTTTCTCCCATCCTTGCCCCCAACGAAGTAAACATAGTAAACACCGTAAGAAGGCTGGCGGTGCGAAGGAACAAATCCCGGTTCACCTTAAGCATACGGACAGGGCTGCTGATAGAGGAGGAGCCGGACAGGGCCGGCCTTATCATGGTCCAATCCAACCCATTTACGATCACAACCAGTCCCAGAACAAGCGCACTGTATTCTGCAATGAGGCTCGCCACGGCCACGCCGCGGACCTCCATATCCATAACCTGAACAAAGAAAAGGCTGAGCACCATATTCGTCACATTCATAAAAATCTGCACAAATAACGCAGTCTTCACCCGTGAGCTTCCGATCAACCACCCTAGCAGCACATAATTCAACAGCGCCGCAGGAGATCCCCATATGCGGATTTCGAAATATTGACGGGCATACATATCTACTAACGGACCGGGATTCATCAGCTTCATTGCAGCCGCCTCAATCGGTATTTGCAGCGCGATAAATAGGCTTCCGACAAGCATAGCCATCCACAGCGGCTTCCACAACACGCGTATGATTTCAATCTGATCTCCCAATCCATGGGCTTGCGCGGTAAATCCTGAGGTGCTGACCCGAAAAAATCCGAACAACCAAAACAAGGTATTGAATATCGTGGAGCCGATAGCGACTCCACCGATAAACGCCGGATCCGGAAGCCTCCCCATCACGGCGGTATCGACAGCCCCCAATAAAGGCGTAGATAAAGTCGAGAGCGTAAGCGGAATGACTAAAGCCAAGTACTGCCGTTGAGTTATGGTTTCTTTTAGGTCATGTTGAGCCATTATGGTCCCTCTCCCTTACCCCGATTCGTAAAACTGATGAACATTCTTGGGTAGTAATGTCGGGAAACCGCTTTTTCGAGTTTATACGTAATAATTACTAAATGATCGTACCAGCATCCATCTTAAACTTCAATAACGAAATCCAATCGTGAGTGAAATAAAGCAGCCTCAGTTCAATGGAAGATTTGATCCAAGGCTGGCCCGTATCAGCTGGTGTTTGTTGGATAAAAGACAAGCTCGGCAGCGCCTCGGAATAAAGGGGATGGCCATACCATGCCGACTGGGGTTAGCCGCGGCGCATGTCACCCATGCTCTTGGCACTACGGATACGGGAACATCACGATCTACTTTTCGTCACGTCAAGAAAATGGTTCAAGATTCGCGCGGTCAATCCCCAGATGACACGGTCTTTGTAATAGTAAAAGAATTCGGGAACCGTTCCTCTCCCCCATTTGTAATTTCGGCCGTTGGGAATCCGTTCATAGGGGAAATCCTCTCTCGGTGTCACGCTGAGATCCACGTCATGCTGCTCTGGTGTATGGCTCCGCAAGTATTCAAGCGGTACATAGAACACGCTGGCCACTTCATCGGGGTTAGGCCGGATCTGGTTATAGTCTGAAATCTGTGCCGCAAACGGGTAGACGATATGAAATGAGGTGATCAAATAATCCAAAGCTCCGATCACTTTTACTGCTTCGCGTTCCAATCCGAGCTCTTCACACGTTTCCCGTACGGCCGCCGACACTTCGTCCTTATCGTCCGCATCGATTTTTCCGCCGGGAAAGCAAATTTCCCCCGGCTGCCGCTTCAGATGATGAGCCCGTTCCTCGAACAAGACGTTTAATTCGCCGTTTATTTCAACCAAAGGAACCATCACCGCGTATTTAAAGAAGTTTTGATGCCCCATCAGCTCTGGCTTTCTATTTTGTAAGGCTTGGTATACTTGTCTCAACAATCCCCACGCTCCCGGTAAAGAACTTCTTCTTTCACTTTCTATATCTATATATTATATCGTCTTTGAGCTTCAAATAGCGTAATCTTTGTGAACAAAAGGTTTAATTATGTACGGGCTGCCCGTGAAATAAATAAGCTTAGTCAGAACAGGCAAACACCTTCTGACTAAGCTTATTTATTTCCTAAATGAACGCATGAATGATAAATAAAACAGCAAATCCTAGCCCCAGACGTAAATGCCATTTGCGATCCATTCTTTTGTATCTGAACAAACCGGCCACCGGCACGGGAAGAAGAACGATCAGAGCAAGCAATCCGCTGATATTGTGAAAATCCCATTCAATGCCATAGAGAAACGCTCCTACCACATGCAAAACGATAAGCCCGATCGCAAGGATTGCAATGGGAGTATGCCACTTGCGGGCATGTCGCAGCAATACGATAAACCCGTTTTTCATCGTATTCCAAGGATCCACAAGACGCTTTTGAAGAATAAGGGCAAGAATATAATTGGCGAAAACAACGAATAGCGCTATTCTTGCCAATGCGCCGTAATTCGTAAATGAGCCTTTAAAGCTCCGTGTGTGATATGCCGAAGGAGAAAGCTGAAGCATGTTCCAAATCCCCAATAGCACGATGATTAATGCGCCTGCTAGAGCTAAAAACATCCATTTGCGTTCCTTTGCCGGAATCCATTTTGATTTGGCTTGCCGGGTTGCATTTAATTTTTCTGTCTGCTCCATCCTTCATTCCCCTTAGTCAAAAAACTTAGTTTATATCTTCACCTTAACTAGATAATCTTATGCTAACCTAGATTTCTTAAATAAGAATGAAGCCAAACTGAAAAAACGCTGAAAGGTATTCCCGCAAGCAAGTCATTGTGCATAAAAAAGAACCCAAACCATATCGTTCGGGTTCCTCTTGAACATATTGTAATTTTCGCTCACCCAAAGCTACAAGGAAATTGCCGCCGACCGTAAGGATCATGAATGAAATTCCCCTTGACAAGCCAGTTCATGTCATTGGACTCAAGATATCCATCTTAGATTGTTCGAGCGAAAAAACAACCAAACCGTCACGGCCTTCTTTGCAGGTGACGAAGCCCTCTTCTCTTAAATAAATTAAGTGGGCAAGAGTTTCTTGAAGAGCAAAAAGCAATTGCAAAGGATCCGCATTCTTTGATAGATGGGCAAACAGCTTGTCGCTCACTTCTTGCGCCGTACAAGGATGCTCCAGCAGCAGTATCATTTCCCGAAGCCGTTCATCGTGATGACTGATCAGTTCCTTGGCTCGTTGGTTCCCGTTATGATAAACAGTTCGATGCCCGGGGAGCACCGTATCCATCTGATATTGTTGAGCCTTATGTAAGGAACCGATAAAAGCTTTTAACGGATTGGGGTTAAATCCAGGAAAATAGCCCACATTAGGCGTGATCTTAGGTAAAAGCAAATCCCCTGCCAACACCGTTTTGCTCCGTGAGGAATAAAAAATCATATGGCCGTCCGCATGTCCCGGCGTGTGTATAGCTGTGTATTCCTCGTTAGACCACTGAAACACGGTCCCTTCTTCAAAGACGCTAAATTCAGGAAAGGGACTTACATATTTGGTGAACTGCTTCAAATAATCATTCACCTTATTCCGCTCTTCCGCTCGCATCCCGTGTTTCAGGGCATAGTCATTAAAAAGCTCCCATTCCTGCTTCTGAATCCATAAATGATGAACCATCCTTTGACCTTCCGTCGAGATTCTGACGGCCGCCCCCGTATATTCCTGCAGCCATCCCGCCAATCCCATATGATCCGGATGAAAATGCGTCAGTACAATTTCGACAACCTCATGCGGAGCGATATGGAGCTCTCTAAGCGCATTTTTCCAAGCCGTTTTCGCCTCTTCCGTATGAAAGCCCGTATCGATAACGTGCCACCCCGTTGGGGATTTCGTAAGGTAACAATTGATTGTTTTGAGGGGAACCGGGATCGGTATTTCGACTAGATAAAAACCATTGTACATGTTCATCTCATCACCATGCTCCTTTTATTTAGTAAGCCGCTTGTCTCCAGCCGGCAGAAATTTGCAACCGGACATTGAAGTTTAAAATAAATATTTTAATAGATGGAATTTTTTTATTATAATAAAAATTTCTATAAAATAACAGCCAAAAGAGCCGGCATGAAAATAACCGGCCCTTACTCTTGAATGCATCATTATTTAATTCTTTCGCCTTTATCGTTGTAGCTGTAGAAGCCCCGCCCTATCTTCCGGCCCAAGATTCCCGCTTCAACCATCTTGACAAGTAGCGGGCTTGGACGGTATTTGGAGTCGTTAAACCCATCATAAAGCCCTTGCATGGTAGCCAGAAGTGTATCCAAGCCCACAAAATCGGCTAAAGTGATTGGCCCCATCGGATGATTGGCCCCAAGCTTCATAGCCGTATCAATATCGTCGGGCTTGACGCCTTCCATTACTAGAAAGATAGCCTCATTCATCATCGGCACCAGCACACGGTTGACGATAAAGCCGGGGTAATCCTTGCACTCCACCGGGGTTTTTCCGATACTTTCAGCAAACGACATAACCGTTTTATACACTTGGCTTGTAGTAAGAAGGCCCGGGGTGACTTCCAGCAGCCCCATGACCGGCGCCGGATAAAAAAAGTGAGTCCCGATGATTTGCTCGGGTCTTCGAGTAACCGAACCCAATGCAGATACCGAAAGACCTGAGGTGTTCGAGGCCAGGATCGCTTCCGGACGCGTGACTTCGTCCAGCTGCTTGAAAATCTTTTTCTTTAGCTCCAAATGCTCAGGAACGGCTTCAATCACAAGATCAGAATCAGCTAAAGCCGACATGTCCGTTTCGGTTTTCAGCTTGTTTAGAGCAGCCTCCGCTCTTTCCACAGTCAACCTTCCGTTTTCCACCTTGCGATCCAGCACCTTCTTGATGCTAGCCATCCCTTTGTGCAGCTGTTCTGCGGATATGTCCACCCAGACTACTTCAAGACCCGCCTCTGCAACCACCTGAGCAATGCCCGAGCCCATCAGTCCAGCGCCAACCACGCCTATTTTGTTTATCTTCACGGCGTTTCTCTCACCGTTCATCGAAACGCGGCCCCCTTAAATGCCAATCGACATAAATTTTGTTTCGAGGAAGCTTTCGATGCCTTCCTTCCCGCCTTCGCGGCCCAGCCCGCTTTCCTTATACCCGCCGAATGGCGCCTGTGCCGTGGAAGGGGCTCCGTCATTAATACCGACGATGCCGAATTCCAGCTTCTCTCCGACTCTTATGGCACGCGACAGGTTTTCGGTAAATAAATAAGCGGCTAATCCGTAAACGGAATCATTTGCTATTCGAATGCCTTCTTCTTCCGTTTTGAAGGTGATGACCGGTGCGACAGGACCGAACGTTTCCTCCTGCATGATGCGCATCTCTTCGGTCACTCCGGACAAAACGGTAGGCTGGTAGAAATAACCGGCATCCTCCTCATCCGACTTATGGAATCCTTCCCCGCCGCACACAAGACGGGCTCCTTTGGCCAAAGCATCCTGAACATGCATGCTGACCTTTTCATAGCCCGCTTTATCGATCAGCGGTCCGATAATTGTACCTTCCTCTAATCCGTTGCCTACTTTCAATGCTCTTACTTCCTCTTGAAACAATCCGATAAAGCGGTCAGCCGCACCCTCTTGGACGAGGATACGGTTAGCGCAAATGCAGGTCTGCCCTGCATTGCGGAATTTGGATGCGATCACGCCTTTCACGGCGCTTTCCACATCGGCATCGTCAAAAACCAGGAACGGCGCATGTCCTCCAAGCTCTAAAGAAATATTTTTCATCGTATCCGCTGCTTGCTTCATAAGCAGCTTGCCGACTTCCGTCGAACCCGTAAACGTAATCTTTCTTACGCGTGAATCCTCCATAAAGGCCTTGCCGATCTGGACAGCATCACCGGTAACAAGATTCGCCACACCCTGGGGAAACCCGGTCTGTTCAAGCAGCCGAAACATTTGAATGGACGTTAAAGGTGTTTGTTCAGCAGGCTTTAAAATAACGGTGCAGCCTGCTGCCAGCGCGGGAGCTATTTTTCTGGTTACCATAGCGGCCGGGAAGTTCCAAGGTGTAATCGCAGCTACGACGCCCACCGGCTGCCGCAAAACGATAACCCGCTTGTTTCTGGCTGAAGCCGGAATCGTTTTGCCGTAAACCCGTTTGGCCTCTTCAGCGTACCACTCGATAAACTTCGCTCCGTAGCTGATCTCTCCTTTGGCTTCGGCAAGCGGCTTGCCTTGCTCCATCGTTAGCGTGGCGGCCAGTTCATCCACATTTTCCATGATCAGGCGGTGCCATCTCATCAAATATTCCGCACGTTCCTCCGCGGTATGTTCAGACCAATCGGCAAACGCCAGATGTGCCGCTTCTATGGCACGCTTGGTTTCAGCATAGCCTCCGTTCGCCACGCTTCCCATGAGCTCTCCCGTCGCGGGGTTCAGGACCGGGAAGTATTCCCCACTGTCCGGTCCTACCCAAGCACCATTTATAAATATCAAAGCATTTTTGGTTTCCATACTTCCTCACCTTTCATCTATTTCTGACTAAACCTGATTAATAAATTTGATGGTACAAGGCTATGACATCCTCGAGCCTTGTGAGACGGGGATTCACCTTGATGTTCCCGCTCTTCATTGCGTCTTGAGCCATTTCAGGAACAGCATTTTCGTAAACTTCCCTATTAATTCCCAGCTCCGAGATGGATTTGGGGATGCCGATATCTTGCGCCAACCGACGTACCAGCTCGATGGATTTGTAAGATTTATCCATTTTATTCCCCGTTACGGACGAATCCATTGCTTCCGCAATCCGGGCAAATTTCTCAGGGCATGCCAGGACATTAAATTCCATGATTACGGGAAGCAAAATACCATTGGCTACTCCATGAGCGATCCCGAAAAAGGCGCTCAGCGGATGACTGATAGCATGCGCGTTACCCAGCCGGGTATTATTAAACGCAAGCCCCGCATGCAGACTGGCAAGCAGCATGTTCTCTCTCGCCTGAAGATTCTCCCCATGATAGACCGCTTGTCGCAGGTTCGTGCTAATCAGCTGCATCGCATCCAAAGCGAGGACCTCCGAGTAATGAAAGGAAGCTAAAGACGTATACGATTCGATCGCATGAACAAGCGCATCAATGCCTGTCGCTGCCGTAATCTTCGCAGGAACCGTAATCGTCAGCATCGGATCGACTACCGCCCATTTTGCCGCAACCAACACGCCACCGACCGTCAGCTTATAGTTTCGCTCCGTATCCGTAATCACGGTGAAGGAGGTCACTTCGCTTCCCGTGCCGGAAGTCGTTGGAATGGCCAGCAGCGGAGTAATCGGTTTAGAGAAGGTATCGATCCCTTCATACTGGACGATGGATCCGCCATTGGCATGAATTACACCGACTGCCTTGGCCACATCGATCGGACTGCCTCCGCCAACGCCGATCAGCAAATCCGCATTCAATCGGCGGCACATGTCTACGGCTTTTTCCACCGTCTGTACAGACGGATTCGGCTCTACTTCATCAAATACTTCATAGTTTACCTGGGATAATTGACCGGTCACCGTACGAATCACCCCGGAGTTGACGATCCCTTTATCTGTTATGACCAATACATTCCTGGCCTTGTGTTTGGTTACAAGCTCGGAAACCTTCTCTACGGCTCCAATTCCCCATATGATTTCGGTCACGTTCTTAATGGTAGACAGCATTTCCCGTCAACTCCTCCCGCTTATTAGCGTAAAATCTAAGTCGATGCTTTAAAAAATTCATCCGCATAGCCCATCGGTTCATCCTTAAATATCCGTGAGTCCATCATCTTCAGTTTGCCGGAAATGATCGGTTTAAAATCCATTAAGCCTAAAATATCTCGCTCTATATCTATCCCCGGCGCAATTTCCGTCAGGACCAGACCTTCCTTTTTAAGCTCGAAAACAGCCCTTTCCGTCACAAAGATCACAGGCTGGCCCTGATCCCTGGCATAACGGCCACTGAATGTAATCTGGTTTACCTCCCGGAGAAACTTCTTGGCCTTCCCTTCCGTTACAATCCTCAGCTTGCCCTGTTCAACCTCCACTTCAAGCCCTCCGGCCGTAAAGGTTGCGCAGTACACCACTTTTTTGGCCGGTTGAGTAATATCGATGAACCCTCCGCAGCCTACGGTTTTTGTTCCGAACTTGCTCACATTGACATTTCCCTCGCAATCGGCTTCGGCAAGCCCCATGAAGGTCACATCTACTCCGCTGCCGTTGTAGTAATCAAACTGGAAGCCGTGCTCAATGATCGCCTCTGCATTTTTGGTAATCCCAAAATCAATGCCTCCCTCAGGAATGCCTCCGATGACCCCGGATTCAATGGTCAGCGTAATCGCTTGATTAATTCCTTCTTCGTTGGTAATCGGTCCCACCACATCGCCCGGAATCCCTGTACCCAAATTTACAACGGCATTCGGGAACAGCTCCATGACCGCACGTCGGCCGATGACCTTGCGAATACTTAACGGTAAAGGCTTTCCGGCCGATTCCGGTACCTTCACATCCCCAGAATACACGGGATCAAAGAAAAAAGAAGAAGACTGCCGATGTTCCTCCAGCGGATTTTCTGCAACGATGATCCCATCTACATAGATGCCCGGAACCACAATTTGCTTCGGGTGCAGATTTCCGTTTTTGGCCAAATATTTCACTTGTACAAACACTTTACCGCCATTCGCCTTGGCGGCTTGGGCTACGGATATAGCCTCCAGCTTGATCGCTTCCTCCTCCATCGTCACATTCCCTTTTTCATCGGCTGTCGTGCCCCGGATGATCGCGACATCGATCGGGTGGCTTTTATAATATAGATATTCATCGTTATGAAGCTGAATGACTTCTACAATATCCTCACTTTGTCTGGATCGGTCGTTAATTTTTCCGCCTTCCACCCGTGGATCAATAAATGTACCCAGCCCCACTTTCGAGAAATTGCCGGGTTTGCCGGATGCCATGGCGCGAAACAGATGTACCAGCTGCCCTTGCGGGAGACAATAGGCTTCGACCTCGTTGTTGTAAATCAGCTCCCCCCATTTGGGAGCAAGCCCCCAGTGCGCTCCAATAATCCGCTTGATAAGCCCCGGATGAGCAAGACGCTGTATGCCGTTGACCCTGTCGCTTTGACCCGCGCCATGCAGCAAGGTCAGATGGTTCGGACGTCCCGTCTCCAGAAAACTGCGTTCAATTTCATTCAGAATGGTCCCGCAGGCCCCCATTAACGTGAAGCCGACCGTGGCGAGCGTCGAGCCGTCTTTTAAATAAGTCAGTACATCGTTGGCTTTCACTACCTTATTCATGCGCTTATCCCTCCGCCAGCATTTCTTCTTACCATAACGGTTTGAATGCCTTCCTGTGTTACCCTGCCTTCCTGATTCACCAGCTGTACAAAAAAATGAATGATTCCCCGATCCGGCTTGCTCTTGCTTTCGACCTTCTCCTGTACCGTAACGATCCCGTGAATCGTATCCCCGAAGAAAATAGGAGCTGTAAATTTCCACTGGTCAATGTTAAGCAGGGCAATGCCGGTACCGTCGAATAATCCCAATCGGAACATCAGACCATGGGAGATCGACAATCCAAGCAAGCCTTGAGCCAACCGCTTGCCGAACGGGGTTCCTTTGGCAAACTCTTCGCTCGTATGCAGTTCATTCATATCCCCCGACATGGCGGAGAAATAAACGACATCCGTTTCCGTAATGGTGCGTGTGGGCGTGCAAAAGGATTGTCCTAATCGATATTCGTCGAAATAGATGCCAGGCATGATTACAACACTCCTCCTTACCTGTTCAATGAAATCCAAGGTATGCGGCCTTTACCTCGGGATCCACCATCAGATCACGGCTGCTCCCAGATATGTTAATCTTTCCGTTCTCCAATACATATCCACGGTCGGCAATGGATAACGCGATCGGCACATTTTGTTCGACGACCAGCATGGCCATGTCGGAAGAACGGTGAATTTCATCCAATTTCTCATACATTTGCTCCACGATGATAGGCGCCAAGCCCGACGAAGGCTCATCCAAAATAAGCAGCTTGGGCCTCAGCATTAATCCCCGGGCTACGGCGAGCATCTGCTGCTCCCCTCCGGACATCGTTCCGGCCAACTGATCCTTCCTTTCCGCCAGCCGGGGGAAAAGACTGAAGACATAATCCAGACTGTCTTTACGATGAACTTTCGCTTCCTTCACATAGGAGCCCAGAATCAGATTATCCAGCACGGACATCTCGGTAAACACTCTGCGCCCTTCCGGCACATGGGCAACCGCCATGTTGGCAACATCGTAGGCGTGTTTGCCGATCAGATTGACTCCGTCCAGCTCAACGCTTCCCTGAAGCGGTACCAAAAGCCCGCAAATCGTTTTGAGGAGCGTCGTTTTGCCCGCACCGTTACTTCCAACGATCGCGACGCATTCCCCCCGCTTTACATTCATGGTTATGCCTTGAAGAGCTTTAATCGCACCGTAAGACACATGCAGATTAACTACATTAAGCATGCTGAGCAAACCCCTTCCCCAAATAGGCTTCTATGACGGCCGAATTGTTCATAACCTCTTTCGGAACGCCTTCCGCCAGCTTAGCGCCGAAGTTTAGGACGACGACCCGATCGGAGATGGTGTTGATGACTTTCATCACATGCTCTATAACAACAAGCGTAATGCCGGCGTCTTTGACCTTCCAGATCAACTCGATCGCTTCTTCCACCTCCATGGAATTTAATCCGGCCAAAGCTTCGTCTAATAGCAATAATGTCGGCTTGGTGGCCAAACTTCTGGCAAATTCCAGTCTACGCTGGTCAATGATCGAAAGCGTTCGTGCCACAGCGTGCTTCTTATCGCCCAAGCCTACAAATTCAACCATTTCCAGAGCCTCCTGTTCGGCACGACGGGGATTCGCCGTATTCAAAAAAGCTCCGACCATTACATTCTGCAGCACACTCATTTCCCCGAAAGGGCGTGTCACTTGAAACGTACGGCTGAGTCCTTTTTTGCAAATCTCATCGGGAGATAACCTTGTAATGTTCTGGCCGTTCAGCTTCACCTCCCCCGTATCCGGGGTATATACCCCTGTAATCAGGTTAAAGGTTGTGGATTTCCCTGCACCGTTAGGCCCGATCACGCCAAGAATTTCGCCTTTATTTACATGAAAGGTCAAATCATTAACAGCCAGGAGACCCCGAAACCGCTTCGACAGGCTCTTTACCTCCATAATCGGTTGACTCATTTTGGACCTCCTCCCTTCGCAGCTTTACCGCCAGGAAGAACACTAAGAAGCTTATTGTAAAATTTGGTCAGGGGCCTGATTAAACCGTTGGGCAAAAGAATGACCACCATAACCAAAATAATGCCGTACAAAAAGTAATTGATCCCTTGAATCGAACTGAAGCCCAACCAGTCCGTGATCGTAATCGCGATCTCAATGAAAGGCTTCATGACGATGGCGCCGATGACCGGCCCCATGACCGTGCCTAAGCCCCCAATAATCGATACCATAGCAAACTCAACGGATAAAGGAATGTCAAACACGGATTTAGGCTCAATGAAATACATATATTGCGCGTACAAGGTGCCGACCATGGACATTGTAAACGCGCTGATCGCCAGTGCGATATGCTTCACACGCGGAATATTCACGCCTACGGCTTTAGCTGCTGAATCATCCTGTCCCATGGCCACCATATAATAGCCCAGACGGGAGCACTCGATTTTTTTCACAAGAAAAAGCATACCCACAAGAAAAGCTAGAAAAATATAGAAATAAGGCAATTTGGTAGAAAACTGAAGCATCAGGAAGGATTCCATATAAGGAACCGATAACCCTTCCGCCCCTCCGGTAAAACCACGGAATTTGGTTACTAGCAGCAAAGCGACCTGAGAGAAGACGATCGTTGCAATCGCAAAGTAATGTCCTCTTAACTTCATCAAGCTCATTCCCATGATAAAACCGACTATAACTGAAAGGATTCCGCCGGCAACCATTCCAATCCATGGACTCACATTCAGCTTAACCAGTAATAACGTGGAAGTATAAGCTCCAATTCCGAAGAAAAGCGCATGTCCGATAGAAACCTGCCTGGCATATCCGCCGAATATATTCCAAGAAACACCGGCAATGGAAAAGATCAAAATCATATTCAGTATATTTTGATAGTATTCGTTTACAAACAAGGGAGCCAAAGCGAATAGAATAAGTCCGACTACGGGTACGTATACCTTGGGTTCAGTAAGAGTAAACCGTCTCAACCCTGCGGGATCAACCAAGTTGACAGGGGTGTTTGATTTCATCGCTACGGCATCATTGAATTGTTCCTTTTGAAATTTCATATTATGTCGCTCCCTTTGCAGAGAATAGTCCATTGGGCTTGATCATCAAGACAACAAGGAAAAGGATAAAGGCCGCAAGAAGACCCGAATTGGCGCTAATATACTGAATGCCCACGGATTCGGCGACACCAAGAAGAAGTCCGCCTACAAAGGCTCCTTTTAAATTCCCCAGAGCCCCAAGGATGACAACAATATAAGCCATGAGCCCAAAGTGCGCTCCGGCAAGCGGCTGTACATATTGGAAAGTACCGATGGCCGTGCCGGCCGCACCTGTGAGAGCCGCAGATATGCCTGCAGCTATTAAGAAAATACGATTCGTATTTATCCCCATCAGCATTGCGGTTTCACGATCCAATCTTGCCGCCTTCATCGCCTTGCCCAAATCGGTTTTGGAGAGGAAGATAAACAGTAGTGCAGCCATGACAATAGAAAGCGCGAAAGCAGCCAGCATATTGACAGGCACTACGAACTCGCCGAATCGGATAACGATCTCTCTCCAGCCGAAATTAATGGCGCGTGTCGTTGACCCGAACGTCATCAATGCACCATTCTGAAGAGCCAGCTGTAATCCTACGGTTAAAAAGATTTGCGTTAGCGGAGGCGCCTTCATGATGTACGTAAACAAATATTTCTGAATGATGACCCCGACGATAAACATGACCGGAACCGATATGAATAAGGTGACAAGTGGATCCATTCCGCTAAAGACCCATACCCAGTAGGAAGTGTACATCCCTAACATAACGAATTCGCCATGAGCAAAGTTTACAATATCTACAACTCCAAACAGCAATGTTAATCCGATACTAATAAGAGCGTATATTCCTCCGATTAATAATCCGTTGATCAGCACCTGTATTAATAATTCCATGCTTTCACCGCCTGTAAGATTTCTATTTTTCCTTGAAGATCATGCTTCTTTACTTGAATAGGGGAGAGGAAGATCTCTCCCCTGAATTCCTTACTTAAATTGCGACTTCGCATCGGATGCAGGATAAATCGTTTTGGGAATTCCATCTTGCCATTGAATCAAGACCGGATACACGTTCTTATTCCATCCGGTTTGGTCGAATTCGATATTGCCGCCCGGCATGATGTTCCCTTTGTCACCTTCATTTAACTTTAGTGAAGCTAACGCTTCCCGGATTTTTTGAGGGTCTGCGGATGCCGCTTTATCAATCGCATGTGCAATGGTCCACGTAGCCGAATAGGCTTCGCCGGAGTGTTCCGTAATAAATTCACCGTTCTTTTCTTTATAACGCTTGTTGATATCCTCAATACCCGGTTTGTTAAGATCCATGTTCCAGGAGGCTACGGACACGACGCCTTCTGCATCCTTGCTTAATTCTTTGTAAAATTCAGGCATCAAATAGCCGGCCCCGCCGCCAACGGTCGTAATGTTCAAACCCAGTTGTTTAATGGTTTTTTGAATCAGTATCGCATCCTGCAGATAAGATACCGGGAACAATATCTCCGCACCGGAAGCTTTGATTTTGTTCACCAGAGGAGCAGCGTCGGCGAAGTTGGCGTGATACGGCTCTGAAAGCACAACCTCAAGCCCTAATTCCTTGGCGGTTTTGCTTAACCCCTCTGCTGTTGATGTGCCATAGCTGGTTTCTTCGAATACAATGGCAACCTTAGGTGTTTTTCCAAGCCTATCTACGAGATGTTCCTTCGCAAACTTCACTTGGGTGCTCCCGAACATGGAGCCTTTGGGGGAAACTTGAAACAAGTATTTCATGCCGCGGGATGTTAAATTATCCGATACGGAAGCGGTTACAAATGGAATTTTCGCTCTCTCCGCCACTTCGGAAGTGACCAGGGATAATGAACTGGAGTAGTTTCCCGTGAGTGCCGAAACCTTTTTGTTCTGAATCAGACGCTCCGTCGCCGATTTGGCCGTTTCCGGCTTATCGCCCGGATCTACGATTTCCAATTTAATTTTAGCGCCCCCAAGCGATTTAATTCCTCCGGCCGCATTAATATCTTCCGCCGCCAACTCAACCGCTTTCAATGCTGCGCCGCCTAATCGGGCCAAACTTCCCGATGTAGGATAAAGCACCCCGATCATCACTTGATCCACTTTCTCGCCTTGATTCGATGCTCCTCCGCCTGCTTGCGGAGCGGTAGAACCGGATCCTCCGCCACCGCATGCGGCCAAGCTTACTGTCAATACACCGGAAAGCGATACTACCGTTAATTTCTTAAACCACTTTTTCATTCATGACCCTCCCCAATATTTGGATTGCTTGTTCCATATCTTTATTACATTGGGCTGCAATATGCATAAGTCCCAAAGAATAAATTCGTTCGTCCATTAGTGAAAGATTAGGGGAAACCAGGGGAGCGAATTCCATTTGTTCCAATACATCTTTTTTCAAATCGATCCCCGGAGCGATCTCGATAAGCTCCATTCCCTTATCAGTCAACTGAAATACCGCTCTTTCCGTTATAAAGAGAACCTGCTGTTTACGAGCCGAGGCAAATTTCCCGTTGAAGGTAATCTGCTGCACCTTGTTGACGAATTTTTTCACTCTTCCTTCCCGCTTGATCCGGACCCGACCGTGTTCAACCTCTACAACAAGCCCGACCGATGTAAAAGTGGAGCAAAAAACAACCTTTTTGGCGGATTGTGTAATATCGATAAAGCCCCCGCACCCTGGGAAACGGTGTCCGAATTTGCTTACATTCACATTCCCCTGGCGATCAATTTCACCCGCCCCCATAAAGGTAACGTCTACTCCACACCCGTTGTAATAATCGAATTGACATGAATTATCAATGATCGCTTCGGCATTTTTAGCTACACCGAAATCGCCGCCGCCGATGCTTATGCCGCCGATACTTCCAACCTCGATAGATAAGGAAAGCCTACTAGCCAGCTTCTCCTCGCCAATGATGGCTCCTATAGCATCTCCGGGAATACCCACTCCAAGGTTCACCGTATCCCCGACGTTCATCTCAAGCATAGCTCTTCGACCGATCAGCTTTTTCATATTGAGGTCCGTTATAGGATGAACTATGCTTTGGGGCTCTTGAATTTTCCCTAACAAATACGGATTATAATAGGCAGATGAAGTCATTCGGTGATTCTCCAACGGATTCTCGCAAATCACGACTTCGTCAACCAGAATTCCAGGAATAACCACTTCCTTTGGGGGCAGCGAATGACCTTTTACGATCTGCTTTACTTGAAATATGACCCGTCCGCCGGATGCTTTTACGGCTTGAACGGCCGACATTACTTCTAATTTGACGCATTCGTCTTCCATCGTGATATTACCGAACTCGTCTGCCGTGGTCCCCCTGCCAATGTATAAGTCAAAGTTCAGGCTTGGATAAAAGAGATATTCTTTCCCATTCAGCCAGTGAAATTGAACGGTTTCAAAGCCGCTATCCTTGGCTTTTTGGTTCATTCTTCCTCCCTCAAGCCGAGGATCGACGAAGGTTGAAAGTCCAATTCTAGAGAGTACACCCGGCTTTCCAGAGGCAGCCGCCTTGTACATCGAGATGATCTGGCCCATAGGAAGACAGAAAGCCTCCACTTGGTTTTGTTTAATGAGGTTTTCTATTTTAGGGGATAATCCCCAATGAGATCCAATAATTCTCTTGAGCAGCGGAACGTGTGCCAAATGCTCCATGCCTCGTTTTGTATCGCTTTGGCCGGCCGAGTGAATGAACGTCAAATCCCTTGGAGAACCTGTTTTCAAAAAGCGCTCTTCGATTTTTTGATAAATCTCCTCCGCCACTCCAATTAAACTAAATCCGGTGCTAAGTAAAATGCTGCTGTCTTTCAAGCTCGCCGCCACTTCCACAGCGGTTGAAACTTTCACCTTCCGTATCAAAGCACCATGCCACCTCCAACATTGATCACTTCACCGGTGATATAGGAGGCCGTATCCGATGCCAAGAAGGCAATAAGGTTGGCTACATCTTCAGGATTACCCGCACGGCCCATTGGAATTTTGGATATCATCAATTCCCAAACCTTATCCGGTACGCCCCGAGTCATATCGGTATCGATGAATCCGGGACAGATAGCATTCACGGTTACGTTATATTTAGCCAGTTCCCGGGATGCCGTCTTTGTCAAACCGACCACACCCGCTTTGGAGGCGGCATAATTGGCCTGCCCGATATTGCCCATCCAGCTGGCCGAAGAGATATTGATAATACGGCCGCTTTTTTGTTCTCTCATTTGAATACTCGCTGGCTGAATGGTGTTGTAGGTTCCCGTCAGATTTACGGCAATCACTTCATCCCACTGCTTACGCTCCATTTTGTGAAGCATGGCATCCCGGTTAATACCCGCATTATTCACGAGAATATCTAGTTTTCCGCACTTTTCTACGGAATTCTTAATCAGGGCGCGTGCCGCGTCTGTATCCGCGACGTCAAGAACAAAATAATCGACTTCCAATCCCTTTTGACGAAGTTCCGACGCCGTTTGGGACGCGATCTCCTCGCTAATATCACATATGGTTACCGCTGCGCCGAGCTCGGCAAGCTTTACAGCGATGCCTTTTCCAATCCCTCTGCCCGAACCGGTTACAATTGCAGATTTTCCTGTTAAATCAATCATGTTCATCTCTCCCTATGGGTTTAACATTTGTTTTAGTATACGGTTGAGGTTTGCCGGCTTGCAGCTAAGCTCTCTCAAACAACGTAGCAACCGCTTGGCCCCCTCCGACACACATGGTTACAATTCCGTATTTGGAGTCGCGCCGTTTCATTTCCGCCAAAATTTTCACCGTAAGGATACAACCGGTTGCTCCGATCGGATGTCCTAGAGCAATGGCTCCACCGTTCACATTCACTTTGAGCGGATCGATCTCCAAATCCTTAATGACTGCTACGGCCTGTGAAGCAAAGGCTTCGTTCAGTTCCAGCAAGTCGATATCCAGTAAGCTTAATCCGGATTTTTTAAGCAGCTTCTTCACAGCAGGAGCAGGTGCAAAGCCCATGATTTCTGGCTCAACGCCCGCCATGGCCTGTTCACGTACGTAGGCCAGTGGTTGCAGTTCTAACTCTCTTGCCTTATCGGAGCTCATCACGACGACAGCTGCTGCGGCATCATTGATCCCGGACGAATTGCCTGCGGTAACGGACCCGCCTTCTTGAAAGGCCGGTCTTAACGCAGCCAGCTTTTCCAGCGTCGTCCCTCTTCTCGGATGCTCGTCGGTATCGAAGATAATCGGTCCGCCTTTGCGCTGCGGAATTTGAACCGGAACGATCTCCCCCTTGAACTTCCCTTGGTCAATGGCGGCTGCGGCTTTAGTCTGGCTTTCGAACGCAAACTGATCCTGTTCTTCACGTGAGATACTAAAGCGCTTACTTACAATTTCTGCGGTCATACCCATGGGATAATTGCCGAAAGGATCGGTTAAAGCGGTTAATAATCCGTCCTCCAACTGAGAATGGCCAAAGGTATAGCCATATCTACCTTTTCTGATATAATATGGTAATTGATCCATGTTTTCCGTTCCGCCCGCTACGATAATTTCCGCTTCTCCTGAACGGATCGCTTGAGCGGCACTATTGATCGCCTGCAGACCTGACCCGCATAAGCGATTTACGGTATAGGCATTGCTATAGGTCGGAATTCCAGCGCGAAGTGCAGCCATCCTCGCAATAAAAGCGCTTTCAGCAACCTGACCAACACAACCCACAATCACATCTTCAACCCATTCAGGCGCCACATTCGCACGCTTTAATGCTTCCTTGATCACGATAGCTCCCAGATCCGCCGCGTGAATATCCTTCAGAGAACCTCCAAAGGTTCCTATCGCTGTACGAGCTGCTCCTACAATAACAACATCCTTCATTTTTTTCCCTCCAAAAAATGTATTATGAAGCGGCAGCCGGCTTTTAAGCTGAACTGCCGCAGCTTTCACGTACAATCAATGATGGAGTTAAGAAAATTTGCCGATGATGAGTTTCATTTTGATCTTCGATCATTTGCAATAGAAATTCCATCGCATTTTTCCCCATCTCATAAGTGGGGTGAGCAATGGTTGACAATGGAACAATAAAGTTTTCAGAGAACGGGTTATTGTCATTTCCCATCACTGCAATATCATCTGGAACCCGAATCCCTGCCTCCCTTAAAGCCTTTACCGCACCAAAGGCCATGAGATCGCTTGCCGCACAGATGGCATCCGGAAGTTTTTTCACTTCGTTAAGCATTTTTTTTACATTGGCATAGCCGGATTCCTGGGTATAATCCCCATGAAAAATAAGGGTTTCGTCTATTGGGAGTCCATTTTGGTTCATTCCGCTGACAAAGCCATCCCATCGTTCTCTTGCCGTTGAAACTTGTAAATCCCCGGAAAGATATGCTATCCTTTTATGCCCCTGCTTAGCTAAATGCTTTACGGAAAGCTCGGTTGCAAGCGGATTGTTGATCCCGACATAATTTTTATCATAAGCAGGCGGCTTACGGTTAAGCAGTACATATTTCAAACCTGTGCTTTCCACTTTTTGCAAACTCTCTTGGCTCGAGATATTAGCTAAAAGCAAACCGTCCACACGCTTTTCCACCATCAGATCCAAATACGTGAGGAACCTTCCCTGCTCATTGGAGGTATTACAAAGAATCAGACTATAGTTATTCTGGATGGCTGCATCATCCATTCCTTTGATGACTGTCGGATAATAAGGGTTTAAAATATCCGACATGATAACGCCTATCGTATTGGTGCTTTTCAATTTTAAGCTTCGTGCCACGGCATTCGGCCTGTAATTCAATTCCGCAATCGCTTTGTTGACTCTTTCCATAAGCTCCGGGCTAACATATGCAGATTTATTAATGACTGCTGATACGGTCGCAATGGAAACCCCGGCTATTCTTGAGATATCTTTCATTGTCGCCATCGCTTAACCTCCGAAACGTTTAGCTAAACGTTTAGCTAATAGATTAAAAAAATTTAAAAGAGAACATCGCTATTACAATTTATGCTTTATAAATAAATTCTTACATAATAAATCCTAAATAAACACTCGCAGAATTACATAATGTTATAGGCCTAAAAAAGAACTCAAAACATCTTAGCCAGGTGATCCTGCTTTTATTTTTGACTATCACTCAGCGAAACGTTTCGCTGGGATATACCGTTATTATAATCAACATCTTTATAAAACACAATAAGTTTTTTCTGCATTTTTCCAATTGAACCACCGATAACACCTATCCTTTTCAATCCATCCTTTTAAACCGCGGACCTGCCCTTCAATCCGGTTCTGACGGCAGATCAGACTGGTCTTGATTTTATCGGAATGATGAGTCTTTCGGACACTGCGGGGTGAGCAGGCTTCATGCCCGCAGATTTCCTCTGTCATTTGCCCCCCTCCGCGTTGTATTTATAATACAATCATCTCCTAACTCAAAATAAATGGCACTGCGCTGTCATAATTAGCACAGCACACGCATATATTTATCTTCGTGTTCAACAAAAGAGACTATCATCGCAGACAAACGAAAGGAATTGGTGATATTTCATGTGGCAATGCGTGCTAAAGAAAGAACAATTGGAAATTCAAATGAATTCAAATAATAAGTCGATCCGGGTTCAGATATCTGAGCAGAGGGATACGGACAAACGAATTGAATTGGACCTTAACCAGTCGGAATTGTTTGAGCTTCTTCATGCATTTTTAACCATTAACCGCTCCTTCAACAAGGAATCGATGTATTCTGACGAGGCCGTCCGCGCCTGAATTCATACATAGCCGCCAGGGCAGTCCGGAACGCGGAATCCGTGTGCCAGACTGCCTTTTTCACGTTATATTGCACAGCTTTTCAGTGTGATATCATTTGTTTTCGTGCCATGGAGCGCTTGTACCACAGCATCACAGTCAAAGAGCACAAGCTTACCAAAAACAATAGACCATACACATGCTGATAAGCCTGAACGAGTACTGTATGTTTTTGATATTCAAGCAGAAGACCGCAAACCGCAACCGAAATCGACCCGCCAAAAAACTGGATAAGCTGCAAGAGTCCCATACCTGAGCCGATCAACGATTTCGGAAGAAGCTGGGACGCTTCATTGTTAAGCGACGCCATCGCTGCGGAGAACGCCGGTGAGAAACAGAGATAACCGCATAGGATCACCATCGGAGAATAATAAAGGTCGAAAGTAAAAAAAGCCAATACTGCGGCTAGTATTCCATGCCCGATTAGTAAAAAACGCAGGTTGCCGTATTTATCGATCCACTGTCCTACAAACCGAGTCAAAATAGCGGAAAAAATCGCTCCCGGGGCAATCAGCAGCCCGATACTCATCGCCGATTGATGGAACAGATTAGCAAGCACCAGCGGCATGAGAAACAAATTCCCCAAATTGAGTACCAGGATACAAAAGCCGACGGCCAGAAGCTTTCCGAATCCAAACTTCTTTAGCAGCACAGGATTGATAAACGGCTGTTCCGCTTTTTTCAGGTGCCAAACGTGTGCGGCCAGCGATAGTAAACTAATGGCAAGCCAAACCGCAGATTGTTGTGTCACTGCTGTAAGCAGCGCAGCTGCATTGACGACGGTTAGAGCGGCACCCGGGATGTCAAAGGAAGCCTTCTTCGGCTGTTCTTGAGGCAGAAGACGTAACAGCAGCGGTAGAACGGCAAGCACAAGACAAGTGATGGCGAATAACGCATTCCACCCGATGTATTGGCTTATCAGCCCGCCGACAATCGGGCCGAGTCCGAAGGCCATGGCACTGGCTGCCGAAATCATGGCAATTGCCCTGCCGCGTCTTTCAATGGGAATATACCGGCTCGCCAGAACCAGACCAAGCCCTGCCATTGAGCCTGAGCCCGCTGATTGCAGGATTCTTGCCGTAAGCAGCGTATTGAAATCACGTGCAAATAGACCCAAAACGGAGGAAAGCCCGAGAACTATAAGTCCGACAGTCAACAGCCTGCGAATCGACACGGTATCCGAAAGCCTGCTGTAAATGACCGTCGATAGCGCGTAACCGATAGAATAACTAGATATAATCCACGAGCCGAGATCCGCCGAAATGTTCAAATCACGGATGATGCTCGGAATAGATACATTAAACATCGTCGTATTCATCACAACAATAAATAGACCGAACGACCATAACGGCATTACGATTTTGTCATTCAACTGTGCTCATCCTATCCGTTTTCTTCGATGACTTCCTTCTCACGCATCAGCCTTTATGACTTTCAGACTTTCAACATCAGGCATCAGGATGTTTTTTCCGGCCCATGAACCCCTCGTCCCAGCTATGATAATGTGTAACGCGTTCTTCTCCCTGCTTCCAGCAGATCAGCACATCCTCCCCATCCACCACCGCCGGAAAATCAAGCAAACCGGGATGGATCATCTTCAGCAGAACCCCCTGCCGGCTAAAATTGTCTATGAGGAGATCCGCTTCGATCCGCATAAATTCCAGCTGACTCTCATCCTCAAAAAACGGGTCCTTATCGTCGGCTTTACGAATGTAGGAACGCTCAACCAGAGCTTTTTTCCTCTGCAGCTCCTTATACTTATCCTCAAATTGTTTCGTCAAGCCCTGCAGCTTCAGCAACACTTCAGTCAGCTGCGGCAGCATCGCATTTACTTCGCTCAATGTAAATCGTTTATTGTTCATAACGACTTCACTCCTTCACCTAGAGGGTAATCGTATATTGCCGGTCACCTATCCCGCTCATCGAATAAACCCGTTCCATAAGGTAAATTTCCTTATCGCTCATCAACAGAACGGTTGAGCTTCTTGTTCCATAGCGTTCACTTTTTATAAAAATAGGCGCGAGCATACGTTCCCATTCTAAAGAAATTCCCGTATTCGGTAGCAGCTCATCCCGGACAGGGTCAGCCTGCTGGAGTAATTCCAACATGCGTTCCTCCATATTCCCATAGCTATCACGAATAATGGCGGACAGCCCCTCTTTCCCTTGCTGAACCTTAGGCCAAGCGGAATCCAATAAGTGATTGCTGAGCCCGTAAATTCCCGGACCTACCTTTTTCGCCCGGTTCTCGATATTGGAATAATAATACAGCTCCTTGACATCCCCTGCCAACAAATTGTATCCCGGGTAGCTGTCACGTTTTTTTGCCGTTTCGAGTAAGTAAGCCTCAGGGCGCGTATGGTGCTTCAAAAAGTCAGCAACCAGTTCTCCACGCGAACGTTTCCCCTCCACCGCTTCTTTCGGGTTTCGATAATTCGTTAAAGCAGCGAAGCGACCTTCGGTGGTCACTCCCATCCATGTGCCCATTTTGGAAAGATCCCGGCCGGCAAGGATGTTTGGATGATCCTCCCAATAATGAACAGGGCTGGTCGGTCTATCGTAAAATTCATCGCGGTTGGCAGCTACGATAAGCTTGTAGGTATCGTGGACATGATAAGCGAACAAAATTAAACACAAGGTTAAATCCCAGCCTTCATCATGGATTATAGTTTCAGTTTAATAAAGTTACGATGAATTTACAATCAATCTCCGCTTTGGCATCCTTACCCTTCCATTCAGCGCATGAAAAAAAGAGACCTCTAAAGGCCTCTTTGTGCATCCGATAACAATTAATTCACCAAGCTTTGGTATAAACCGGCGTACTGCTGAGCCGATTTGCGCCAGCTAAAATCTTTCTTTTTGATATTGTTCATCAAATTCGACCAAACCTTCGGATCGTTATACAGCCTAACGGCACGCTCCACCGTATACAGCATGTCATGCGCGTTATAACTGGCGAAGCTAAAGCCTGTCCCCTCTCCGGTGTCGTCGTTGTACGGGAACACTGTATCGCGCAGTCCGCCGGTTTCGCGAACGATCGGAACGCTGCGGTAGCGCATAGCGATTAATTGGCCGATACCGCAAGGCTCAAACAGGGAAGGCATCAGGAAGAGATCTGAACCGGCATAAATTTGTCTGGCCAGTCCTTCATCGAATAAAATTTGCGCGGATAGCTTGTCCCTAAACTCGTCAGCAGCCCAGCGAAACAGCTGTTCAAACCGGTGTTCCCCCGTACCCAGAATGACCCATTGGGCATCCAGGGTCATCAGCTCGCCGATCACCCGCTCGATCAAGGAAAGACCCTTCTGATCCACCAGTCTCGTCACAAGCGCAATCAAAGGGATTTCTTTGTTTACCGGAAGTCCAAGCCGCTCCTGCAGCTTTATTTTGTTTTGCTGTTTCTTCGCAAACGAATCGCGATAGTTGATCTCCACATTAGGGTCCGTCATGGGATCGAATTCCTCATAGTCAAGTCCATTTAAAATCCCCTTCAGCCGGTGAGCTTGGCTTCGCAGCAGACCATCCAGGTTTTCACCGTAATACGGCGTTTGAATTTCTTCGGCGTATGTGGGACTAACCGTGGTAATGAAATCGGAGTACAGCAAGCCGCCTTTAAGGAAGCTGGCCCCTCCATGCTGCTCCAGTGCATAGCCATGGAGATGCTCTTCACCCAAAGCGAAGTAATCCATAAACTGTCCTTTGTCAAACACGCCTTGATATTTCAAATTGTGAACCGTCATCACGGTCTTGATATGAGCGTATTGCGGCTGGTAGCTAAAGTGGGCCCGGTACAGCACCGGGATCATCCCCGCCTGCCAGTCGTGGCAGTGGATGATGTCCGGCATAAAATCAATATGCTGCAAGGAATCCATGACCGCCCGGCAGTAAAACGCGAATCGTTCGGCATCGTCACCGTAGCCATAACACCCACTGCGCTTGAAATAGTATTCGTTATCGATAAAGTAAAAAATAATGCCTTCATGCTCCAGCTTCAAAATCCCGCAATACAACGATCTCCAGCCCATTTGCAGATCAAAAGCTGCGACAGCCTGCATCTTTTGCGCGAAATGCTCCGGGATGCCTTCATATTTGGGCAAGATGACACGAACATCAAACCCTTGTTTTACTAGCTCCTTGGGAAGCGAGCCGATCACATCGGCAAGTCCTCCCGTCTTGATAAAAGGTACGGCTTCTGATGCGGCAAATAACACTTTCATGGCTTCCTACCACTCCTTTAATTTTGGGCGTATCCTGAAAACAGACCGAACCGGAGGTGATGCTCCGCCAAGAAGCCCCGCAGCTCCCGTCGTAAAGAAGCCGGTCTCGAGCCATCGTCCGGATACGCCGCTATATGTTATATAACCTTGGTTTTGGAAGCGATAAACGGTGCTTGCTTATCACCCGTAAGCACACGGCCTCTGCTGATAAACACATCTTTGTCCAGAATGGCATTCTCGATGATAACATTTTCTTCAATTTCGCAGTTTTGCAGGATGATACTGTTCTTTACATAAGCGCCTTTACGGATTTTGACTCCGCGGAATAAAATGCTGTTCTCCACTTTGCCCTCAATGATGCTGCCGTTGGCAATGAGCGAATTTCGGGCATGAGCGTTCTCGGTATATCTGGCAGGCGGTTCGTCTTTCACCTTCGTATAGATCAGATTTTTCTGGAAAAACAGCTCACGCCAAACCTTAGGATTCAGCAGCATCATGCTGTGTTTATAATAGCTTTGGATGGTATTTACAATGCCAGTATGCCCCTCGTGCAAATAGCCGCAAACCCTCAGCTTGTCGATATTTTTCATGATGCCGTCACGTACAAGGTGATCGTAGCCTTGAGCAAGGCAGGATTCAACCATGTCAAGCAGCAGTTCTTTACTCATCACATACATCTCCATCGAGATGTTATCCGTGCGAAGACGTCCCGAATGATCCTCGATCACCGTCACTTGCCCGTCATCCCTGACGGCCAAACGGCGATGCTTGGCAAACTCGTCGCCAGCCGTTTTGGTATAAACAACCGTGACGTCGGCGTTATTCTCCAGATGTGAATTCAGCACGGCATTATAGTCAATGTTACATACGATATGACTCCGCGATATTACCACATATTCCTCCCGTCCGCGGTAAAAGTAATCGCGATGACTGTAAAACTGGAACAAATCGCCCCGTGACATTCCGGTGGTTTCATGAAGCACGGCCGGTAAAATAAACAATCCGCCGCGCTTACGGTCCAAATCCCATTCCTTGCCCGAACCCAGATGGTCCATCAATGAACGGTATTTATGCTGAGTGAATACAGCGACATTCTCAATCCCCGAGTTCACCATATTCGATAAGGTAAAATCAACCAACCGGTATCTTGAACCAAACGGCACCGATGCAACGCAGCGGGAATAGGTCAACTCCTCCAACTCGTCCGGCTCGTTCACCAGATTCACAACGCCCATCATTCGTTTCATGCCAATCACCCTCTCACTGAAGAAGTAGTCATGCTGATGCGCTCGTTACTGCCGATCAGAATAATGTCCTGATCGCCTTCCTCTTCCGGTTGCCCGATCACGCAGCCGTCCTCCACTACCGTTCCTTCACCAATAATGGATTTATAAATCTTGACGTGATTGCCGATTTTGACGTTTGGCATAATAACCGAGTCCTTGATCAAGCTGCCTTCGCCAATCTCCACGCCATAGAAAAGCACCGAATGGTCCACTTCTCCGAAAACGCAGCAGCCCTCGTTCACCAGCGATCGCCTGACTTGTGCCGTCGGCGCTACATACTGCCCGGGCTGAAGCGGATTAACCGAGTAAATGCGCCACTCCCTGTCGTTCAGATTGAATTCGGGCGCATTCTTAAGCAAATCCATGTTCGCTTCCCATAAACTCTGGATGGTACCGACATCTTTCCAATACCCCGTAAAAGGGTAAGCCATCATTCTCACATTATCGCGCAGCATAGAAGGGATGACATCTTTGCCGAAATCCTTGCTCGACTCGGGATCGGCCTCATCCTTGATTAAGTACTCCTTTAATACCTGCCAATTGAATATGTAAATGCCCATTGAAGCGAGATTGCTCTTCGGCTCCTTCGGCTTTTCGGCGAATTCGGTAATCCTTTGCTCCTCATCCGCGCTCATAATGCCGAAGCGGCTGGCTTCCTCCCATTTGACTTCAATGACGGCAATGGTCGCATCCGCGTCCTGACGCTTGTGGAAATCCAGCATCAAATCATAGTCCATCTTGTAGATGTGATCTCCCGAAATAACCAGAACATACTCGGGATCGTACTGCTCGATAAATGAAATGTTGCGGTAAATGGCGTTCGCAGTGCCTTTGTACCAATCTCCTCCGCTTTGCTCCATATAAGGAGGGAGCACCGTAACCCCGCCGTTCTTACGGTCGAGATCCCACGGCGTGCCGATGCCGATATAGGTATTTAACACAAGCGGCTGGTACTGCGTCAGCACTCCGACGGTATCGATGCCCGAATTCGTACAGTTGCTCAATGTGAAGTCGATAATCCGGTATTTTCCCCCGAAATGTACCGCCGGCTTGGCCAGCTTATTCGTCAACAATCCGAGACGTCTTCCTTCGCCACCTGCCAGAAGCATGGCTACACACTCTTTTTTACGCATCGGCTCTGCCCCTTCCTCGTTTGGCTTTCGAACGCTTCCGCTTGATTTTGACCGGTTTGAATATCACCGTAGCCAGCGGCGGCAAACATACATGCAGACTATCCGGGTGGTTATGCCAAGCGATTTCTTCAGTTTTCAGCTTGCCGGAGTTGAGCTTACCGGAGCCGCCGTATTCGCCTGCATCGCTGTTGAACAATTCCACGTACTCGCCGGCATAAGGAACGCCGATCCGGTAATTTTCATGATAGACCGGGGTAAAATTACTCACAATGACAAGCACATCCTCAGGGCTGCGGGACATTCGCATAAACGTAGTTACACTCTGATTTTGATCGTGCGGATCGATCCAAGCGAACCCTTCAGGCTGGTGATCCAGCTCCCATAAGGCCGCTTCACGCAAATACAGATGATTGAGATCACGCACATAGCGGTGCATACTAAGATGGCTGTCATAGCCGAGCATCTCCCAATCCAGGTCTTCCAAATCCTTCCATTCATCAAACTGACCAAACTCACCTCCCATAAAAAGTAGTTTTTTTCCCGGGTGAGATATCATATAGGCGTACAGCAGCCGCAAATTAGCGAACTTTTGCCAGTAATCGCCCGGCATTTTGTTCAGGAGGGATTTTTTGCCGTGCACCACTTCGTCATGTGAGAGCGGCAGCACATAGTTTTCGGAGAATGTGTACATAAAGCTGAACGTCAGCAATTGATGGCTGCCGCCCCTAAAGTACGGATCCGTCTCCATGTACTTGAGCATATCGTTCATCCAGCCCATGTTCCATTTATAGTTAAACCCCAGCCCGCCCTCATGAACAGGAGCCGTTACGAGAGGCCAGGAGGTGGAGTCCTCGGCCATCATCAGCACATGCGGATCATAGCCAAAGACGGTATGATTTAATTTTTTTATAAATTCGATCGCTTCGGGGTTCTCGTCCCCCCCATGGGCATTCTTCACCCACATTTCGCGGGGTTTACCGAAATTAAGATACAGCAGGCTCGCCACAGCATCCACCCGCAGACCGTCAATGTGATACTTATCCAACCAGAACAAGGCGTTCGAGATCAGAAAACTGACCACTTCCGGCTTGGAGAAATCAAAGCTGAGCGTTCCCCATTCCGGTTTTTCGGCGCGTACAGGGTCGTTGTATTCGTAAAGCGGTTCTCCATCGAAGCGGCGAAGCCCATGATCATCCTTTACGAAGTGTCCCGGCACCCAGTCCATGATCACCCCGAGTCCCGCTTGGTGGCAGCGATCTACAAAGTACATGAAATCCTTCGGCGTGCCGAATCGGCTCGTCACCGAGTAATAGCCAGTCGCCTGATACCCCCAGGAACGGTCATAGGGATGCTCAGCCAGAGGCAGAAGCTCGATGTGAGTATATCCCATGTCTTTGACGTATTCGACAAGCTCCTCGGCCAGCTCGCGATACGTATAATAGCCTCCGTCCGGCTTCTTTTTCCAAGTGCCCAAGTGAACCTCATAGATGTTCATCGGACGATGATAGGCCGAAACGGTCTTTCTTTTCTCCCTCCACGCCTGATCCGCCCATTCGTATCCTTCGAGGGAAGCGATTCGGGATGCGGTTCCCGGCTTCACTTCGGAGCAGAACGCATAAGGATCTGCCTTATACAGCCTCGTGCCTTGTGGAGTAACAATTTCGTACTTGTAATATTGCCCCTCTTTGGCAGCAGGCACAAACAAGGACCAAACGCCCCAGAGGCTGATTTTTTGCATGATATGCTTGGAGCCGTTCCAATGATTAAAATCCCCGACGACTCTCACTTCTCTGGCATTTGGCGCCCATACGGCGAAGCGCACCCCGGAAACGCCCTCTTCCATCTTCAAATGGGCACCGAGCATGCGGTAGCTCTGGAACAAATTGCCCTCATGAAATAAATACAAATCCTCCGGGCCGGGGATTAAGCTTGTCACCATTCATTCATCCCCTTCTCGATTGAATTTCTTTGTTCTATTACACAAATACTACACTTTTGAATAATTTCCTTTCCTTCTTTTGCAAATTCTGCATGAAGGCCGCGAAAGTGTTGGATTCTGTTTTCAGGTGAGATGAATCCATGGCGTTATGCTTGGGAACCCAGATTGAAGTATATTTCAACAAGCTCAAAGATATGTTTGAAGATGTGGTGAACAAAATGTGCTATCGGATAGTCCCTTTTTTGACTCGCGGATGGATTCGGCCGCCCGAATCGTGTAGAATGTGAAAAAGGATTACGGCTTTAGGCCGGTTAAGCATTAGAACATAAACAAAGGATGGTCGCTATTTATGTATGCAGCACAGGATTGGAAGGATTATGAGCTTATCGATACCGGTAACGGTGAAAAGCTCGAAAGGTGGGGCAGCATTATTCTAAGACGCCCTGACCCGCAAATTATATGGCCATTGTCCAAAGAAACCGGTGCTTGGCGGAATGCCGATGCACACTATCACCGCAGCTCCAGCGGCGGAGGAAGCTGGGATTACAAAAAAGACATTCCGGAGCGCTGGACGATTTCTTATCACGGTCTTTCCTTTCATATTAAACCGACCAGCTTCAAGCATACCGGGTTGTTCCCGGAGCAGGCGGTGAACTGGACATGGATGATGAATAAGATTCGCAATGCCGGAAGACCGATCCGCGTCTTGAATTTATTCGCCTATACCGGGGGCGCATCGGTCGCGTGCGCTTCAGCGGGAGCTGAAGTATGTCATGTGGACGCATCCAAAGGCGTTGTGCAATGGGCTAAAGATAATTTGCAGCTTTCCGGCCTCGGTCATCGTCCGGTCCGCTTCATTACCGATGATGTGTTTAAGTTCGTCCAGCGGGAACAGCGCCGCGGAAGCAAGTACGATGCCATCATTATGGACCCTCCTTCCTACGGCCGCGGCCCGAACGGAGAGACGTGGAAGCTCGAAACCAACCTGTATCCGTTTGTGGAAACGTGCATGAGCATTTTGACCGACAAGCCGTTGTTTTTCCTGATCAACTCTTATACGACAGGCATTTCGGCTACCGTGCTTCATAACATTTTGGCGTTATCGCTCGGACGTTCGTACGGGGGGACGATATCCTGCGGGGAAATCGGGCTGCCGATCACCGCCAGCAAGCTTACGCTTCCATGCGGAATTCTTGGGCGTTGGGAGGCGTAACGAATGTCCGGCGCTTCTCATCCCCTTCAGGTGCTGTACGAGGATAATCATGTCATTGTCGTCATCAAGCCGCCGAACGTGCCTACGCAGGAGGATGACTCCAGGGATCCTGATATGCTTACGCTGGTCAAAGCCGACCTGAAGGAACGTCATCAAAAGCCGGGCAATGTGTACCTCGGACTGGTCCACCGGCTTGATCGTCCGGTCGGCGGGGTCATGGTATTCGCCAAAACCTCCAAGGCAGCCTCGCGGCTTTCCGATGCCGTTCGCACCCGCTCGATTCGCAAGGTGTATACGGCGGTGGTTCACGGACATCCTAACCCGCATCAAGGTACGCTGAGACATTATCTGTTGAAGGACCCGAAGACGAACACGGTATCTGTCGTGCCGCCGACTAAACCCGGTGCCAAGGAAGCGGTTCTTGACTATCAGGTTCTAGGTCATCAAGACGGTCTTTCGCTTTTGCAGGTAGAACTGCACACCGGGCGTCCGCACCAAATTCGCGTACAATTTGCAAAGATCGGCTGTCCGCTGGTAGGAGACCAGCGGTACGGAGGCCGCCTCGCTCGGCCGGGTCAGCAAATCGCACTGTGGTCCACGCTGCTCGGCTTCGAGCATCCGGTAACCAAAGAAGCATTAAGCTTTTCTTCCCGCCCTCCCGGCGCGTACCCTTGGAACTTGTGGAATGATTAAAACGGAGGATGCGTCGGGCCTATCAACGCTGACTTACTAGTTCAACAGGCCGAACAAAATAGGCCGAACGTCTTTTCAAAGCAGTCCAAAATGTGTTAATATAATCTTACATAATACCTTTACTGAATAATCCAAGAAGGACCGAAGATGTTCGCAGCATCCACGGTCCGAAAAACAATAGATTGCCCTCAAGGGCGATCGGCACAAGGTTAAACCAAGAATGTAGACCTCCCGGCTACCAAGGCTCAAGGGAGGTCTACTTCTTTTTCAAGTAGGAAAGTAAAGCCAGGATGAACATGCCGAACATGAACATCATGGATACCGCATCCTTTACTTCCATGGCATCACCTCCTTCCAGGTCCGCTTCCGCGAACCGGTAAGCTACGAGGTTTCGCCAACCGCCCTTGAGTGCCTATTCCATTGTCTTACACATTATACCATATGGCGCTATAAATGAGAACATATTTTCGTATTTTACGAATGTAATCAGGTTTATGCATTTGCAACTTTTCCAAGTAAATAGACGAGAAGCTGCTGGTTATGAGACGAAATGCGGCTGAGATAGTTCTGCAAAAAGCGTTCCCGAATCTGTATACCGCGTTCGCATTCATCTCTTCCCTTATCCGTCACCAGCACCCATACAATCCGCCGATCCTTCTCATCACGCTCTCTGGCAATCAATCCCGCCTTTTCCATTCGGTCAAGAAGCGTTGTAACCGCTGCCGGCGTCGTCGCCAGCACATCGGTGAAATCCGATGGCTTCATCTTCTGGTGTCCGGAAAACATCAAAAGCTCCAGCACCGTAAGCTGCCCTTCCGTCAGTGTAGGGGCCAACTCCGTTTCCATATGGGTTCTCAGATCCTTTGACAATTTCCACCAGAGCTTGGCAAACTCCTGGGTTACCACAGTCATCACTCCCGCAGGGCCATTTCTTACCTAAATTATAACATTTCTGCTTGTCTTTTTAAAGGTTAATATCATAAATATTTTAGGACATAAAACGATAAAAACAGGTACCAATTGACGCCGTTCAACATATAATGCATAAAGGACGTCCGCCTATCGGCGGAGCTTGTCAATCCGTGTAAATGAGGAGTGAACAGCATTGGAAGCCTGGAAGAAGAAAATCGGGGAAACCGCCTTGCAAAAAGGGATAATCAACGACCCACAATGGCTCGAAAAGCTGGACGATTCGATGCCGGTGTGGGCCGCGTTGCAAATGATGCTGGAGCTGCTCGAAAAAATAGAGCCGAACTACACCAGCTATGATTAAAGAATTAAGTAAATTTCAGCAGAACGTTAATCGTATCGTTCTTGCCCAGTGGAATCATCTGCTTCCCGACGGATTTGCGCTCCTCGATCGGCGCTTTTTCTGTCGAGAACTCGGCTCTTTCGCCGGTGCTTAAAACCGCGGTCAGGTCGTACGGTTCTTTCACTACAAAAGCGCCGCGGATTCCTGTTCCGTTCGGCTTCACCCGCTTGCCTTCCTTGAACTCAAAGGTAAACACACCCTTACCCCCGCGCCCTTGCACAGGGTAATCGACAACGAGCGAACGCTTGGCGTATCCCAAATCGGTTACAACCAATACTTCTCCTTCATCTCCATCCAGCCACTCTGCGGAGACCACTTCGTCGTCTTCCTTCAGTTGAATTCCGCGAACGCCCGCCGCAGCGCGCCCCATCGGGTTAACCTCATCTTCCTTGAAACGGATAGCCATCCCGTTTTTGGTTACAAGCAGCAGCTCTTGGGAGCCGCTGCTCAGTTTAACATCGATGACGGCATCCTGCTCCGCCACCTTGCAGGCGACGATTCCTGTGGAACGGTTCGTGGCATATTCCTTAAGCTCCGTCCGCTTGACCTGCCCTTTTCGCGTAATAAACAAGAGCGATTTGCCCGCCTCTTCAAAGTCCTTCACAGGAAGAACGTGAACGATCCGGTCATCCTTGGAAATCGGGATGACATTCACAATGGCTGTACCGTTCTCTTTCCACTTGTATTCCGGTATTTGATGCACCGGAAGCAGGAAATACTGGCCCTTTTGCGTGAAAATCAGCAGATTCTCCAGCGTATTGACATCCAGCAGGCTGCGAAGGTAATCGCCCTCTTTCAGTCCTGTTTTGTCAATTTCCCCGCCGGAACGGATAAATGAGAGCTTGCCGGTACGTTTGATATACCCTTCGTTTGAAAGCGTTACGAATACGTCCTCGGCGGTCACCATGACTTCCAGATTGACCTTCAGCTCCTCCACTTCATCCTGAATATTGGAACGCCTATCGATTCCGTATTTATCCCGGATTTGCGAGATCTCCTGCTTAATCACGCCAAGCAGCTTTTTTTCGCTCCCGAGAATTCCCTGCAGATAAGCGATCGTTTTCTGCACATCTGCGAGTTCTTTTTCCAGCGAGTGTATTTCCAAATTCGTCAAGCGGTACAGCTGCAGTGTCAATATAGCATCCGCTTGGCGTTCGGTGAACCCGAACTTCTCTACCAGATTCTGCTGCGCGTCCTGGCGGTTCTTCGATGCTTTGATCGCGGCAATGACCTCATCAAGGATATTCAGCGCCTTAACCAAGCCTTCCAGCACATGCGCGCGGTCCAAGGCTTTTTCAAGCTCGAATTGAGAACGGTGGGTCACCACTTCCTTCTGGTGCTCAATGTAGGCCACCAGCATTTCCCTTAGCCCGAGCTGCTTTGGTGTCTTGTTTACAATCGCGACCATGTTGAAGTTGTACGTCACCTGCAAATCCGTCTTTTTCAGCAAATAGGCCAAAACGCCCTGCGCGTCTGCATCCTTCTTCAGATCGACAACAATCCTCAGACCCTCTCGGCCGCTCTCGTCGCGAACCTCCGAGATGCCTTCGATTTTTTTCTCCAGACGGATGTTCTCCATTGCCGTAACCAGTCGGGACTTGACCACTTGATAAGGAATTTCCGTAATTACGATCTGCTGGCGACCGCCGCGCAACTCTTCGATGGACGAACGCGCCCTTACATAGATGCGGCCTTTGCCGGTCCGATACGCTTCACGGATTCCCTCCGAGCCCATGATGATGCCTCCGGTAGGAAAATCAGGGCCTTTGACGACACCCATCAGCTCCTCCAGCGTTAAGGACGGTTGGTCGATCAGCGCAATGCAGGCATCAATGACCTCGCGCAGATTGTGCGTCGGAATCTCGGTTGCAAAACCGGATGAGATCCCGCTTACCCCATTGACAAGCAGGTTAGGATACCGTGAAGGAAGCACGACCGGCTCCTTCGTCGTATTATCAAAGTTATCCTTAAACTGTACCGTGCGCTTTTCAATATCTCGCAGCAGCTCCATCGCGATTTCAGATAAACGCGCTTCCGTATAGCGCATCGCCGCAGCCGGATCGTCATCCAGCGAGCCCCAGTTGCCATGTCCGTCAACCAGAACATGTCCCATTTTCCATGGCTGCGCCATGCGTACCATGCCCTCGTAAATGGAAGAATCCCCATGTGGATGGTAATTACCCATGACGTCGCCGACAGTTTTGGCCGACTTGCGGTAAGGTTTATCCGGCGTATTGCCGGCATCGTACATGGCATAGAGGATGCGCCGCTGTACCGGCTTCAGCCCATCGCGCACATCCGGAATCGCCCGGTCTTGAATAATATATTTGGAATACCTGCCGAACCGGTCGCCTACAACTTCTTCCAGAAAGGCCGGCAAAAAGTTTTCGAGTATGCTCACAGAAGGTCCCCCGTATACTCTGTTTATAATTTCTTATGATGACTATCATCCCGCTTCAGCTTTCAGTTCATGCTGATTCAAATGCGGGATGGCACTTGTTATTCTTCGAATTCCGTAAAGTCCACATTCTCGATTATCCAGCGCTTGCGCGGATCCACCTTATCCCCCATCAGCGTGGAGACGCGCCGTTCGGCTTTGGCCGCATCTTCAATCTGCACCTGCAGCAGCGTCCGCGTAGCCGGATCCATAGTCGTCTCCCAAAGCTGATCAGGGTTCATTTCTCCAAGCCCCTTATAACGCTGGAGCTCGATATTCTTGCCAAGTTCCTTGGTCAATGTCTGAAGCTGCTCATCGGTCCAGGCATACTTGACCGAGCTTGCCTTGCCCGCCTTCTTGGTCACCTTGTACAGAGGCGGCTGGGCTATGTACACTTTGCCGGCATCGATCAACGGCTTCATGTAACGATAAAAGAACGTCAGCAGCAGAACCTGAATATGGGCTCCGTCGGTATCGGCGTCGGTCATAATGATGATTTTGCCATAGTTGCTTTCGGATACATCGAATTCCGGGCCGACGCCTGCGCCGATCGCCGCAATAATGGCCTTGTACTCATCATTTTTCATAATGTCGAGAAGCTTGGCTTTCTCCGGGTTCATCGGCTTGCCTTTCAGCGGCAGGATCGCCTGATGACGCGAATCCCGTCCCTGTTTGGCCGATCCGCCCGCCGAATCCCCCTCGACAATGAACAGCTCGTTGCGGGTAAAATCCTTCGACTGTGCCGGCGTCAGCTTGCCTCCCAGATTGGAGCTCTCGCTTTTGCCTTTCTTCCCGCTGCGGATTTCCTCACGCGCCTTGCGCGCCGCTTCGCGGGCTTTAGCCGACTGAATAGCCTTCTTCATAATCAGCTGCGCAACCTGCGGATTTTCTTCCAGAAAAACGGACATTTTCTCGGAGACGACCGAATCGACGGCACTGCGCGCAGACGCACTTCCGAGCTGGTCTTTCGTTTGGCCCACGAATTCGACCTCGCCCATCTTGATGTTGATGACCGCCATCATCCCTTCGCGCAGGTCTTGTCCATCCAGATTTTTTTCCTTTTCCTTGAGCATCCCGTTTTTGCGGGCATAGTCGTTCATCACCCGTGTATATGCGGTCTTGAAGCCGGTCTCGTGCGTACCGCCGCCGCGGGTTGGAATGGAATTGACGAACGATACCAGCGTCTCGGTGTAGCCGTCGTTGTATTGAAGGGCGACCTCAACCTCAATTTCGTCCTTCTCCTGAAAAAAATGAATCACGTCGTGCAGCACCGCTTTGTCCTCGTTCAAAAATTGAACGAACTGGCTGGCGCCGCCTTCGTATTGAAATGTCTCCTGCTTGCCGGCGCGCTCATCGGTCAATGCGACCTTAAGACCCGAGTTCAAAAACGCGATTTCCTGTAAGCGCTCATAAAGCGTATCGTAATTGATTGCGATACCGCCCTGGAAAACGCGTTTGTCGGGCTTAAACGTCACCTTGGTCCCGCTTTTGCGGGTCGTACCGGTGACTTCAAGTCCGGTGACCGGTTCACCTACATGCTCTTTACCCTGCTCGTCCACCCAGTATTCAAACCGCTGACGGTGAATTTTGCCTTCGCGGTAAATTTCCACTTCGAGCCATTCGGACAGCGCGTTCGTGACGGAAGCGCCGACGCCGTGCAGACCGCCGGACTTTTTGTACCCTCCGCCTCCGAACTTGCCGCCCGCGTGAAGAATCGTAAACACCACCTGCGGTGTGGGAATGCCTGTCTTGTGCATGCCGGTCGGTATTCCGCGGCCGTTATCCTGTACCGTCACCGATTGATCCTTATGGATGATGACGTCGATTTGCGAACAATGCTTGGCCAAATGCTCGTCCACGGCATTGTCAACGATCTCCCAGACCAAGTGATGCAGACCCGATGAGCTGGTGCTGCCGATATACATCCCCGGCCTTTTACGCACCGCCACAAGTCCCTCCAGCACCTGAATATCGTCCGCACCGTAATCCTCCGGCGCTGCTCCATTTCCAAAGAAATCTAGTTGTTCCGCCATTGAAGCCTCCTACACACCATTTATCTCCATTCAGCTAACATGCATTATAACATTTGAACGGATTAGTTCAATACATCTTTTTTCGTAAATACTACAAAAGATACAAGAACGGAAACCAGTCCCCATACCGTTAAGACGGCTAAAGAAAACGGCAAATCCATGCCTTTGATGGGCGGAAGCGAACCCGCCAAATAATCGGTGAGCTCCAAATTGACCATAAAAAAATATTTGGCCGTCTCCCACGAGGATACCATGTTGCTAAGAATCGTACCTGAAATCAGCACCGCCAGCATGATGCCCATTCCTGCCGCCGTACTGCGGAAGATCACGGATACCATCAGCGTCATCAAGGCTACCGTCAGAGCGGAATACCAAACCAGCCCAAACTGCATTAAAAGATACAGCCACTGCTCGACCGGGCGGACTAAAGAGAAATCGACCTCGGTTCCCGAGAGTTGAAAGCCGAAAAAGACAGGCATGTCCCAGCCCCCGTAACCGAAGACTGCGCCGGAAATAAGATAGGCAAGCAAGCCCGTGGCAATGACGATAATAGAAGTAAACAGAATTAGGGTAATCAGCTTGCTAAGCAATATTTTCCACCGTTGAACAGGTCTGGTAAGCAGCAGCTTGATCGTTCCGGAGGTATGCTCACCAGACACCAAATCGGCGGCGATCACCATCACCATCAGCGGGATGAACAGGCCAACCGCATTTTTGACGAACTCTCTTGTAAAGGTTACCCCGTTCGGAGAAGCCGGATTCACATCTTTATCCAGATAATACTGCGCCAGCATCACCTCGACTCTGCGCCACTGCTTCCACTCCTCGGGCATCCGGTTGCTGCCGAGGCTGCGAGTATAATCAACGATTTTCTGGCGCTGCTCCGCCCGCCAGTCCGTGGTTCCAAACTGCTTTTGGTTGTTTTGGGTCACTTTCATTTGAGCGTAGGTAAACATGGGAATGATCGCAGCAAGGATCAGCAGCACGACCAGCAGTCTCTTTTTCATCACGATCTTGATGCATTCGTTTTTGACAAGCGGATACAAACTAACCAATGCGCTCTCCCTCCGTCAGCTTCAAAAATAAATCCTCCAGCGTCGGATGCTTGATCTCAATACCGTACAGCTGCACCCCGGCCTCCACCATGCGCCGCGAAACCTCCGGTATAACCTCCGGATTCAATTGCGTTATAATTTTCGGCAGGGTGATTCCTGTCCCGGATTCGCCTGCTTCCAGTTCCGCATCTTCACCCGATGAAATCACCGCTTCAGGTACGGACTGCAAAATATCAAGCGCCCGGTCCATCGGATTTACGCTCCAGACGACCGTACTGTTCGACTCATCCACCAAGGCGGATACCTCTCCGACCTTGATGACCTCTCCTTGGCTGATGATGGCCACCCGGTCGCACATTTGCTGAATTTCGCTAAGCAGGTGGCTCGATATGAAAAGGCTGAGGCCCGAATCCGCCAGACGGCGGATAAATTCGCGCAGCTCCTTGATGCCCTGGGGATCGAGTCCATTCGTTGGCTCATCGAGAATCAGCAGCTTCGGATCGTTCAACAGCGCCTGGGCAATGCCCAGCCGCTGCCTCATCCCCAGTGAATAGGTCTTCACTTTGTCATGGATACGGCGGTCCATACCCACGATGTCGACAACCTCCCGGATCCGTTTTTCGCTTATTCCGGGCAGCATGCGGGCAAAATGCTCTAAATTCTCCCAACCGCTCAAATATCCGTAAAGCTCGGGGTTTTCCACGATACAGCCGACATACTGAAGCGCCTCGTTATGCTCCTTTTGCACGTCATATCCGCAGATTCTGATCGAGCCCTCCGTAGGCCGGATCAAATCGACCAGCATGCGGATCGTCGTCGTTTTCCCTGATCCGTTCGGACCGAGAAATCCGAAGATTTCACCGGCATTTACCTCAAACGAAATGCCTTTGATAATCAAACGTTTGCCGATTTTCTTCTTCACGTTGTTCACGGATAGAACCACTTGAGCATCTCTGCCCTTGGCCTGCGCTTTTTCCAGGGTATTGACCGGTGTCATATCTCCAACCTCCCTCATGCCCCTATTTCAAAATTTCCACAATCCGCTGCGCAATCCGTTCATAGCCCAACTGATTCGGATGGAAATGATCGGTATACAAGTATTTATTCAGATTCAGCTGGAACAGATCGTAGGTAGGTACTACCGTAATATTCGGATAGCGGCCGGCCAATTCGAAGGCGGCCGTATTCCAGCCTTGTATGACCGTAGCACCCGCACGATTCGGATCCAAATCCAGGAACGGATGGTACAAGCCCACGTACATGATTCTTGCGCCGGGGTTGGCCCTGCTGACCCGATCGAACACTTGCTCCAGACGCTTCAGCGCTTCCGGAATTCGCTGCGCAGCCGACGCCGGATTAAACCCTTCGTCCGTATCCGGTGTCCCCTGGGATGTCTGCGGGCTTGTTCCCTGCGAGCCCTCGGCCGAATCGGCAGCTCCTTGGGGCACAACCGTGCTTTGGGTATCCTGTCCGCCCCGGGAATCGAATATCCCATCACCGCCCTCAAACAGATCGTTGCCCCCGATCGTCAAAAGCACCAGATCCGCGTCGCCCAGCGCTTTCTCGATATCCGCTTTTTTGACGTCCCAATCCTTTAACAGATCATACGTTCGGAATCCGGGTATAGCAAAGTTATTATAAACGAATACCGGTTTACCAAGCTGGTCCTCCAGCCGATCCCGGACTTGTCCGACGTAACCCTTTCCCGTCAAATCTCCGGTTCCTGCTGTCAACGAATCGCCCAGAGCTACAATGCGGATCTGCTCTTTGGCTTCCCAGGCATCCTGCTTCGGTTGCTGCTCCGCAGGCTGAGAAACCTCTCCCGGAATTTCCGAAACAACGGGTTTGGGAAATATAATCTGATTTACGGCGTACGCGAACCCGGCCACGCACAGCAATGTGGACAATAGCGCTGACAGCCCGACCGTGCGCCATAACCACCGCGAAGATTTCACCTGCTCTCCCCCATTTCTTTCGTTGAAATCAAGCTTCATTCTTTTTTAGAGTAGCGGTTTAAGCCGAGTTTTGCAAACTTGCGGAAGTGTTAACATCGGGCTGCACGTCAAAAAAACGTCTTATTACGCAGACGTCTAAACAGGTATCGGACCCCATTCGGCCGCATAAACTCATGGGTATCCTATACGATTTGTATCGGGCTTTACCTGAGAGGGTGACAAAAGCCCGCAGAGGAAACAGCGAGGAGCTATAGTGCAAGAGGAAAAATCCATACCGTCGAAGTCCATCCTACCGGAGCATCCATGACGGACCGTCACGGATCGAATCGTTATAAACTGAAATATTTCATCGGGTTTAGCTGATGTCCGTTTTTGATGATTTCAAAATGCAGATGTACCCCTGTAGAGTTGCCGGTACTACCCATCACACCGATTTTTTCTCCCTTTTTAACGACCTCGTTCAAGCGGACCCCCAGCTTGCTCAGATGCCCATACAGCGTTTCATAGCCGTTTCCGTGATCAATAATAATGCAGTTGCCGTAGCCGGATTTCCAGCCGGTAAATACAACCTTTCCGTTGTCTGCCGACAAAATCCCGCGCTCATCGGATACGAAATCGGTGCCTTTGTGATTTTTCCCCCAGCGAAGACCAAATTCACTGGTCACTTTGCCACGCAGCACCGGCAGGGCGAATTTCCCTGTTCCCATCCCGGGGATCACCTTGGTTCCTTGACGAACAACGCTTTGCACAGGGGGCTCAATGAGCACCTCGCCAACCTTTTTCTTTTCCTTCAGCTCGCCATTCACACGAATGATTTGGTAAGATACCTGCTTTATACCGGCCTTGCCGCTGGATACAAGCTGAATTATTCCTGATTTCAATTCGCTGTCCTTCTCATACTTGACTCCGCTTGGCACCTTTACTTGTTCCGTTCGTGTTTCTGTCGTCACTACAGAGAGCAATGGCTGCTGTACGGTCAAGTTCAGTTTTTGTCCGATCCGGAGCAAATCGTTTTTAATCCCGGGATTATTCTGCCGAATCTGATAGGAAGAGATGCCGAATTTCCGCGCGATGCAGGAGATGCAATCTCCCTTCCGTACCGTATATTCCAAAGGCTGGACATCTCCGGTCACAATCCGGTTCAGCACCGTCTCGTAAGCCTCCACTTGTCCGGGAAACACCGCCGTCTCCAGCAGCGCCACCTTTTCCACAAAATCGGAGGTTGTCCTTACCTCAGGCATTTTCCTTTCGGATTGAGCGGAAGACAGCGCCGTTACCTCCTTCCGTTTATCGGGTACGGTATAAGGGGCCTTCACTTGCTCCAGTACAGCGGCTGCCGTTTCGGGATCCTGAACAATCCCCGCCGTTTTTCCGTCAATTTGAATCGCCACTGCATAGTAAGTAAACAGAACTTTATCGTTCAACGCGGCCAGGACCGCCTCATGGTCTATCATTGCGGGGGGCTTGGTGTTCTCTTCAAAACGAAGTCGATCCAAATTGGACGTGAACCGGTAGGCGGAGGCATGCTGCTGCACCGCTTCCTCATAACGATCCGCCTTCCAACGCCGGATGACATCCGTATCGGATACAGTACCAACCCATTGGTCGTCCAAGAATACATCGTACAAGACCACGGTATGAGCCTTTACAAACCACCGCCCCGAAGTGATGACGGCTACAATCAAAGCTAAGGCTGTAAACCATTGAACGAAAACCAGCATTTTTCTCATTGCGCTCGTGCGGTTCTTCAATGTCTTTTACCCCCTTGAGACGGTTTTACAAAATATGAAAATCCATACCCTGCGGTTTGGTACCTTCACCATATATATGTCGCTCATGCCTATATAAGACAAGAAAACAAAAAAACTCCCTAAATCCCGCTTTGAAACGAGAAAAAAAGGAGGATAACGGCGGATATCTTCCGCTGACTTCGGCGCATGTTATTTTACTCTCCAAAGCTTGAAATTCTGAGTATGGAATAACCCGTTTAGTGTAAAAAAGGGCTGCCCTCGAAACGGACAGCCCCCCAAAAAAACGATCATTTATGCCGATGGACTAATACAATTCAGTAACCGGCTGTGCTTGGCCTGCAGCTCGTTGAGGTCGAGCTTCATCTCAAGCGCCTCGATCAAGCCGGAGGCATGCTCCTCCAGCACTTGGCGCAGGCGGTCTGCCAGCTCAGCCGTCGCACTGCGCAGCTGGGCCTCATATGCGGCTGCCAGCAAGGCGGTTTGCGCTTCGACAAACCGGTCCATCGGACCGTTTAATCTGGATTCCAGCTCGCGGCGGAGCTGAGCCTTCCCGTCACCCTCGAAAAAGTGCTTAGGGTTCTTATAATAGCTCACCAGCCATTTGATTTGAATATCCTCCGCCTCCAGTGTCGGCGACAGCTCCGGTGTCCGCAGCTTCTTCGGTTCAAAGGCCGGGGCGTCAAAGGAGGAAATCCCTGTTCGCTGAATGGCCTCCACCCATGTTTTGCCCGATTGGTTCAACAGCTTGTTGATTTTGTTCTCAATGCGCAGCGTGGTGGCAAGCACCTCCTGCGTCAGGTCATAAGAAATCATACGGCGCAAGTCTTCCCAAGCGGATTGAAGCACCGTTTTGATGTCTCTGCCGTCCTCACGGAATACCGACGGATTGAACGCCAGATTGAACAGCTCACCAAAACGGTACTGCGTCCGCTGCTTGACGTAATAGAGCAGCTCCTGAATTTCCTTTGCCAGCTCCCGTGCATCGACGTCTGCGTCCTGTCTCTCCAAAAGAGAAACCCCGGCAGCCACGGATGTACGAAGCGCATCCGCTTGACCTCGTCGTTGTGCCGCATCCTCCCTTGCGCTATCCATCCACCGCTGCAGCGTCTCGGCCGCACGGCGAATTTCCGCATCTCCCGCCTGGATCGCCATTTCCATAAGCTCTTCGAAGGTAAAGCGCACAAACTCCCGCTCGAAGCGAAGGATGCCGGATTGGCTGACCATTTCATCTTCCTTGCTCAGCTTGCCTTCCAGTGCATAGTAGCTGGACAACGGGTAGATCCGGGGATTGCGGATCCCATGCTGCAGCAGGTTGCTTTCCACATGGCTCACAACCCCCTCCAGCTCCTCGGCTGAAGACGCCAGATCGGCGGCATTGACGATGAAGAACATTTTGTCCATCTCGAAGCTGTCCTTCACCCGTCCAAGCTGAAGCAGAAATTCTTTGTCCGCATGGGAAAACGCGTGATTATAATAAGTCACAAAAAGAATCGCATCGGCATTCTTGATATATTCAAAGGCTACTCCAGTATGACGGGCGTTGATGGAATCCGCTCCTGGGGTATCCACCAGCACGACGCCCTGCTCCGTAAGCGGATTGGCATAATAAAGCTCAATCAAATCGACAAAGCATGACCGCGCTTCGTCAGCCGCATAGGCACCGAACTGATCGGCCGTAATGCGAAGCTCCTGCCCGAGGCTTGGGCTCATCTCCTCCCAGCCCTTCTCCACCGCTTTGAGGAAAGCGTAGTGCGGCTTCCCTTTGCCCGGGACCTGATCGGCCTTCAAGCGGCGGATGACCTCCAATGCGTTATCCAGCGAAGTGGCCGGAACTCCAAGCACCTCCAGCGAGTAAAGCAAATCGGACGTCAGTCTGTCACGGCTTTTCATTCGAACCTTGGCCGTAGCGTGCGGCCAGCCGGCTTCCGGATCGGGCGGCATAATCTTGTTGATCGCCGCTGTCGTCGGATTCGGTGAAACCGGCAGTACCCGCTCGCCGATCAAGGCGTTGGCGAAGCTCGATTTGCCCGCACTGAAGGCGCCGAACAGCGCGACTGTGAAGCGGTTGTTGGCCAGCCGCTCCGCCTTCTCCTGCAAGGAGCGGCGGACGGATTGCAGCGCTGTCAGGCCGTCGAGCTCCTGCGTGGCGGCGTTCAGCCGCGCTGCCGTTTCGCGCAGCCGGCTGCGGTGGCCGCCCGCGGCAAGCGCAGCGCCGCCCGCGGCCGGGCCGCGGCCCGCCTGCTGCGCGAGCCAAGCGAGGGACTCGCTTGGCTCGCGCACGGCGGGCTCAGCGGCCTGCGGCGCCTGTGGCGCAGCCGTCGCGGCAGGCGCGGGCAGCGCGGGCGCCGCCGCGGCGGGCAGCTGCGCCAGCAGCGCCTCGCCGTAGGCGGCCTCCGCCTGCGCGAAGCGCTCGAGCTCGCGCGAGGCGGCAAGCCGCGCGTCCAGCTCGGCGACCAGCCCGCGCAGCGCCGCAAGGCGCGGCTGCAGCGCCGCCGCAAGGGCGTCGGCCAGCTCTTCGGCCGCAGCAAAAGCATGCTTGCGGTAGAGCGCCTTCGCCTCCGCCGCAATCTGCTTCGAATACGTCATCGTGTATTCGCCGCCAAAGCTGGCCGACTCATTCACCTGAGCCGCCAGCCATTCGGGCGTGATCTGCGCATGGATCCGATCCGCAAACTCGATCACCGCATCGGCCGGCAGACCGTGACCTTCAAAGGTCTTCTTGACCGACTGCTGAACGTGCCGCTCCACCTGCGTCTCCACCTGCGCCGCAAAATCGCGATAAAGCGCGGCAAGACGCTGCTCCCGCTCCGCAGCCGTTTTCGCCGCCGAGCCCAGCCAGCCTACCTTGAAGCCCGGCCGGCGGCTGTCGAGATAGACCTGCGCGAGATCCCGCGTCACGGCAGGAATGACGTTCGCGGCTTCGAGTACCGCCGGCACGTCCTTGCGCACCGCCGACACCAGCTCCTGCGGCAGAGCGGCCAAGCGCTCCAGCTCGGCATTCGCTTCGCGCAATTGCTCCTGCGCAGCCTCGTAGCCCTCGTCCGCGGCAATCCGGGCGCGCAGCTCCTCCTTGGCCGACTCATTCGCTTCGGCCAGCTTCGCAGCATGCGCCGCAGCCAATGCGCGCGCCGACTTCTCGAGACTGAGCCGCACCAGAGGCTCTCTGAGCTCGATCAGCCGGCCGAGCAGACGCTCCAGCTCGCCCCACTCGTTGGCAGGATGATCCGGCTTCTTCACCGAAGTATAAACGATACCTGCGGGCGTTACCCCCCAGTTCGCGAACGCCTCGCGTACCCCGGCTTGATAAGCAGCCAACGGCACTTCATGTTCACGGTGCTTGTCAATCATGTTCACGATCAGATAGAGCGGCTTGCCCCACTCCGTCAGCTTTTTCGTAAACGCGAGATTGATTTCCGATTGCACATGGTTATAATCCATCACATAGAAGACGACATCGGCCAAGTGCAGCGCCGATTCCGTGGCCAGCTGGTGCGCATCGTCCGTGGAGTCGATCCCCGGCGTATCCAGAAGCGCCGCCTGCCCCTTCAAAAATGGAATGGGGTAGCGGATTTCCACCGTTTCGATCGCTTCCCCGTTGCGGCAGTGCTCCGCCAAATCCTCCAACGCCACCTGCTCCACTTTTGGAGCGCCGCCTTCGCCATCGTTCAGCTCCCGATGAATGACACGGGCGCCGGCTTCCCCGTCTATAATACTGACAATATTTGCGCTTGTCGGAATCGGACTGGAAGGCAGCAGCGTATGTCCGCACAGCTTGTTGATCAAGCTGGATTTCCCCGCCGAAAAATGCCCGCAGAACGCCAAATGAAGCCGGCCGCTCTCCGATTTTGCCAGCAGCTGTGTAAGCTTGCGGGCATTCTCCTTGTCCCCGGCCTGATCGACCTTTGTCAGAAGGTGACGAACGGCCTCCTCCATCGTTGCGTTCAGATTTCTTTTCCCCTCTTGCTCTTGAACCGATATGGCTTCACTTGAAGTCATTACGCTTTTCATCCGTTTCTCTACCCCTAATCCTCTGTTTGAAAATAAATAAAAAAAACCGAATTGCTTCGGTTTTAGTGTACCATATTTTCCGTCTCAGGGATAAAAATTTCGAACACGTCTCGGTGCTGCAAAATGGTAATATCCTTGTCCTTCACCTTCATGACCACAACTTCGGGACGCTGCTTCATACGGTTCAAATAATTTTCCGGAACGCTGCCGGACTCCGAAACGGTAACGCCGTCCACCTGCTTTTCTTCATTTTCCTGAAGGGGAGTTTGAAGCACCTTCTCATAAATATCTGAGAACACTTCAAAATTATTGGTATATACCGATATGCATTTCATTCTTAATCCGATCCTTTCTCATTTACACTTTGACTGTTTTTCCCTTTGGTATAGATTTCCTGTTCGGGTTCGTTTTCATACGTTTTTTTCCTTCTCGGCAATGCTCCAGCAAAGGACACAGCTCACATTTCGGATTTTGCGCCTTACAGTGATAACGTCCGAAAAAAATGAGCCGATGGTGCGTCTGTGTCCATTCCTCACGCGGCACCTTTTTCATTAGCTTTTTCTCAACTTCGAGTACGGAATCCTTTTCTCCAGCCAGCCCTAACCTTTTGGACACCCGCTCTACATGAGTATCGACGGCGATCGCAGGCACGCCGAAGGCGTTGGAGACCACGACATTCGCCGTTTTTCGCCCGACACCGGGCAGCTCGACAAGCTTCTCATGCTCACGGGGTACTTCTCCATCAAACTTGTCCAATAGGAGAGCGCATAGCGCTTGAATGTTCTTCGCTTTGTTCCGGTACAGCCCGATGCGCCGGATGTCCTGCTCCAGCTCCTCCAGCGGCACAGCCAAATAATCCTCTGGACGCTTGTACTTTTGAAATAAAGTGGCGGTCACTTTATTCACCGTTTCGTCCGTGCATTGAGCAGACAAAAGAACGGCAATCGTAAGCTCGAATGGATTCGAATGGTGAAGCTCACAATGGGCATCCGGAAACATTTCGGCAATGTGATCAAGGATGACTCTAGTCTTCGTTGGTTTCATCATCTTGCCCCTCTTTCCGCCCATTTCTTACAGTTTACCGAATTGAGCAGAACGAATCAATGACCCCGACCGACAAAATGCGAACTTTTTACGAAAAAAACCGCCTGTGCAGTAAGGTTTCCTTACTAAACAGACGGCAGGCGGGCGATAAAAGTTTCTTATATATTAAAAATCAGGGCTTTTCAATCTCAATAATTTTATCGTCCAGTACATAAATCGTGACCTCTTCATTCTCCATGAATGCATTGGCAGCTACGGTTTGATTTCCTTTATGCAAGTAAGCTTTGGCGAAGAAGCTGTATGACGTCTTGTCATTGTTAGCTGTTGGCTTGAGAATCAGCTGATTTACCGTATACATGTAAGATGAAATGATACGCTTGGAAGCGGCAGCCACATGAATCGTGATTTTATCGTTTGCGTCACGAATCAGCTCCACCCGATCTTCCGGCTTCAAAGAGGTAATCGCCGACGATGTGGTCCCATTCAGCTTAATCGTAAATTGAGACCCGAGCGGCTGCACCTGGATGTTGCCTTGGAAATCCTGTACCGTGACGGTACCCAGCGAAGCGTCTACAGCCGTCACTTTGCCGCGCAGCGTATTCAGAATCCCGATGTTCTCCAGCGACGCGCCGTTAAAGCTTGCCTTTACATACTCATCTACCTGGATATCCTCAAAAGCAGGCGTTGTTTTACCCGGATTGCTAATCTTATCGTTGCTGTCTACTACAAAGGTAAGAAGCGCACCGTTCTCATCCTTCACATTCACCTGACGGGTAGCCGGTGTGGTGTAAAGCACCTTATATACTCCAGCCTTTTTCATCACAATATCGGAAATGATCGTTTGATCCCCGAGGTTGATATTCGCGCGGATCGAATCTCCTACCTTCAAATCCGCCAGCGTCCCGTTCGGTTTACTCTGCAGCTCCACTTTGGTGCTCGCATACGCCTTGAACGTCAGATTGTGTCCTCCCAGCGTACGGATGGTCATCTCGTTCGTTGTGCTGTTGATCTGTGCGACGGTTCCCTCGATATACTGCGTCATTTGAACCTGTACGACTTTATCCTTGGATACCTTCAGGTCGATTTTTCTTTTATTGTTTCCATTTGCGATGAACATCGATTGGAAATTGGAAACCGGAAGCGAAGCGTCCCCAATACGTACGGCCGTCGAGTCGGTCAGTCGGAATACGCCGAATTCTCCGTTGTCCGCTTCAATGGTAAGCAATCTCCTATCGGCATCATAGCCGACAATGGAAGCAAATACATACTGCTTCACCGTACGGCTTGTTACGGTTACCTTCACCACTTTATCGTTGACAAGGTCCAGCTTCAGCGTATCGCCGGTTTCGATATCGTACAGGCTGGCGTTCGGCAAGCCGTCGATCGATATCAATACATTGTCGGCAATGAAATAAGCGCCGAGAGCGCTGCCTCCGGATTTTTTAACCGTCATAATTTTCTTGTCATCGCTTAAACTTTCCAACGTGCCTTCCACCGATTGCGTAACATCAGCCTGCTTGCGGATGACGATGGAAACCGCCTCGTTCGATTTAATATTGTAAGTAACCGTGTCGCCGACGCGCAGCTTCGACAGGTCGGAAACCGTACCGTCAGGCAGCGTAACCGTAGCCAGCGTAGGGAAAGGATAGGTCTCGTTTTGTCCCGAAATTTGTTCCAGGAACGTTACCTGCTTTTGCTCCAAATTAATGCTTAGCACCGTACCTTCCGCGGTTTTACTCAACGGAACCTGTTTGACGATGATTTGCGAAATTTCATTTTCCTGCAGCAGCATATTGCGCTTTAACTGCAGGATGCTCCCCGGTTCAATCGAGCCTAGGCTTAGACCCCGGCCCGATGCATCCGTTACCGTCACGTTGGAAGCGAGCTTATACAAAGTGCTTTGAGTTCCCTGCTGTATAGAAATCATCATTTGATCCAGGTAAGCTTGGCCAAGCGTACCCTCGTACGTTTCCATTTGCTCCTGATCGTTCGTCAGCTCAACATACAAGGCCCCGCCTTGATTATGTACGACATAGACTTCATTCGTCAGCTTGATCGTCGACAGAGGAATCCGTGAATCGTCCTTCGCGTTATAGATGACCGTATCCGACGAAAGGGTATAGCTGTCCGTTGTTCCTTGACTGTTCAACACGCTGATTTTACGGTCGGTCAGCTCCATCACATAACCGATCGACACCCGGTCGGAACGGGTGGTCAATTCTTTGTCCGCGCGGCTTAAGAACGTAGCCATTTGGGCTCTGGTTACTTTGCCCTGAGGCTGAAATCCGTTATCTTCAAAGCCTTGAACGATCTTGAGCTCCGCTGCGGCATTAATATACCCATTGGCCCATGAGGACATCTTTTCGGCATCTGTAAACATGGACGGCGAAGCCGTCAGCTGGCGGGCAAGATCTTCTTTTCCGATCGCACGAATTACCAGCTTGGCTACCCATTCGCGAGTAGCGTCACGGGAGCCCCAAGCTGTTTTGGAGGCCGTTTCTCCCGCCTCCTCTTGTGTCAGGATCAACCCTTTGTCAAACGCAAAGGCCACATACGGCTTTGCATAATCGCTGACCTGTACAGGAAGTACCGTCTCTACCTTATTATCGAGGGCCTGCTTCTCCAGCCCCATCATTCGGATTGCCATAACAATGACATCCTGCTGGGATACCGAGTTTTCAGGACGGTATTCCGCTCTTTCATACCCTTGAATAATGCCGATAGCAGCAAGCTTGGTAATATGCTTGATGGCCCAATGCTGCGGGCTTACGTCAGAGAAGCGCTGAACGGTCCCTGTTGTTGAGCTCGCTATTGTACCCGTGGCGCTTGAGCCTGTCCCCGTTTGCTCGGCAAAAGCCGGGCCGCTCACCGTCAGAGAGAGTGCCAGTACGGCAGCGGCCAGCCTGCGTGCTTGCTTTTGTTTCTTGCTCTTCATGTACCTAATAACTCCCCTCGGATATCTTGAACTCTGAACAAATCATCTTGGCTTAGCTGCGTTTGATCGGATGCGGCAAATCCATATGGCCCATCAAGCTCTCAACCTGTTTGCCGTCTACCAGGACCTGAATCGCCTGAACCTCGGAGAACTGAAACAGTGTCTTTTGCAGAGCATCCAAGAGCATCTCCTCTCCTCCGGAACCCAAATGCGATTCGGGAGACATGGACAAATCGATGGTCAGCTGACCGCTGGATAAATGAACCGTATTAAACGTAAAGCCTTTAAACAGCGGCAGCGATTGATTATCCGGACTTGTCTTCAGCTGCTCAAGCGCCGCTTTATACTTGTCCTGATCCCGGTTATAGCTGATAGTCGCATCCTTTTCGACCAGCTTCTCAAAATTAGCGTCACTGTAGTAAGTCTTTATCTTTAGTTCCTTCTTCTGCTCCTGGTTTGGTGCCGGCGCTGTGGTCGGAGGCGGCGTACCCGTCCCCTGCTGCGATCCCTGCTCCGTATTTGCCGGGGGTGTTGTTGCTCCAGGGCTCTGCGCGGCTGGCGGCTTGCTCTGTCCGCAGCCCGCAAGCAGCAAGGTAAAGACGGCCGCAGCCGCCAAGCTTTTTTGCCATTTTTTGTGCATCGTTACCCACTCCTTAGCTGAGATTTAACTGCTTCTTAATAGCAGCAACGATGGATTCGGCAACCCGATTTTGGAATGCATCCTGATACATCAGAGCTTCCTCCGCAGGATTGGACAAAAAGCCGATTTCCAGAAGTACGGACGGCATCGTGGTGTTACGAATCACATAGAAGCGCTCCTGCTTGACCTTACGGTCGGGAAAACCTGTTGCTTCAAGAATAGAACTGTGCATCAAATTTGCAAAATTCAAGCTTTGCGGAGTCCAGTAGAACGTTTCCGTTCCGCCAACGGATTCCTTGTTAATCGCATTGGCATGAATCGAGACGAACAAATCGGCCTCGGACTGCTCCGCTTTGGCAACCCGGTCCGCCAGTTCTATGAACGTATCGTCGGACCTTGTCATAATGACTTCGATTTGGGGCTCTTTTTGCAGAAGGCTGGCTACTTTATTTCCCAGAGAAAGCACAAAATCTTTTTCCCTCCGGTTCGTGTACGAGATCGCGCCGGTGTCCTTGCCGCCATGTCCGGGATCAATGATCACCCGGAAACGATCTTTGCCCTTGTCGTTGACGAACTTGCCGGTGATCAATCCGCTTGGCAGCATGTTCGATAGAGTCAACTCTGATTTTTTCTGCAAATCTATTACTATTCTAACGATAGACGGGGCGTTTGAAAATAGCGAGAAACGAATTTTCGCGACATTTTCATGCTGTTGAGTTAAGGCAATCGTGCCTTCCTTGTTTTGATTGACAAGCGCAGTCAAGTCCGCATCAAGCTCCGCGCCCGGTAAATCGATCACGATCCGGTCCGGTCCTGATAGCTTGAACATACTAGGCTTAACTGCACCGCCGGTCGTTTGAATGCACAGCATCTCGCCTTCTAAAGCGATACCTTGGACCTTGACCAGCTTCACAGCTTGATTCTTATCCATGGCTATGCCTGTACCGGACGTATTATTCTTAACCACCGCAGACGTCAATTGGCTGTTATCGTTTTGAGGGGCGGCACAGCTGAATGCAGGATTGTTCCCACCTGGATTGGCAGGCTGCTCACCGGCTTTGACCGGATTGCCCGACCCGCCTGAAGAAGCGGGCTTATCGTTTGCAGAATTATTTCCGCCTGCCGCTGTACCCTTACCCGGCTTGCTTGGATTTCCCGTCGCTTTGTCGTCTTCTGCAGGAAGCTGATCGCTTTCAGAACTTTTTTGTTCGTACAGGAATACGGAACGGGTAGGCTCATCCCATTTGACCTCCACACCCAGATTCTCGCTTACAAAACGAATAGGAATCATGGTGTTCCCGTCAATGATGGTCGGCGCGGTCTCCAGAGTATAAGACTTGCCGGCAACCGTCGCTTGTTTCTTGTCGATAAACAACTGGATGCTGGTTCCCTCTTTTTCCACCGACACTTTGCGTAATTTCCGATCCCATGAAACCTTGGAGCCGAGCGATTCCGCAATAATACGGATCGGTACGATCGTATTATCGTTTACGATACGGGGGGCAACCTCGGGTACCAGCTGCTTGCCGTTCATGAACAATTGGATCGGCTGAGCCGCGGCCAGTGCCATCACGGGCAGCAAAAGAAGTGACAGAAGCAACATCGTGAACCAGGCAGTTAAAACCTTCATCATGCACCTCAATTTATAATATGGTTCTATGTAGAATGCCGAAAGGTTGTGAAACTTTCGGACGGCAAAAGGAAGACGGTGGTGAAATCTGCCAATATATTAGACTATCAAATTACAAAAAAGTTGCACTTTTGGCGAAACAAGCTGAAATACGGAGAAAAACAAAAAAAACCGAAGGCGAGCCGCCTTCGGTCTATCGATTTCTTCCATATTCTATGCAATTTGCTGGCTTATGGAGCTCTGCAGAAGCTCTCTGAACTGATTGCCGGACAGCACTTCCTCCGCAATCAAAATGTCGAGAGATTGCTCGAATACCTTCCGATGCCGCTCCAGCATTTGGCGTGTAGCAGTCATCAATTGATCCAGAATCGCCGCATTTTCCTTCATCAGCTCTTCCTTGGTCACCATGCTCCGATCGATAATACCGAGCCTTGTGAGCCCGGAGTCCATCATCGTACGGACCATATTCAACGCCTGCTCAAAGTCGTTTCGCGATCCTGTGCTGCGACCGCCGTAGAACATTTCTTCTGCAGCCGCGCCCCCAAGCGCAATCATGATTTGGTGCTCGATTTGTTCTTTGGTGTAAAGATACTGATCCTGCTGAGGGTTATGCCGTACAAAGCCCAGCGCTTTGCCCCGCGGACTCAGCGATACTTGCGACACCGACCCCGGACGAACCAGCTCTGCGGCAATCGCATGCCCAAGCTCATGCATCGCTACACGCTCCCGCTCCTCTTTGGTTGACTCGCGGTCCGTTTTCTCCCCGAGCATGACTTTATCGACCGCCAAAGACAGATGCTGCTGTCCGATCTTTTCCGCGTTTTCCCGCATCGCATAGATGGCCGCTTCGTTCATGACGCTCTCCAGCTGGGCTCCGGAAAAATGAAAGGTCTCCCTCGCAATCAGATCCATATCAATATGGTCCGAAAGTGGTTTATTTTTTGCGTGGATGTTTAATATATGGAGACGGCCCTTTTTATCAGGCAGATCAACTTCAATGTGCCGGTCAAAGCGTCCGGGACGAAGCAGCGCCGGATCAAGCATTTCTTTACGATTGGTCGCGGCCATGATGAGCACGCGCGGCGTATCGCTGGTATGAATCCCGTCCATCTCGGTCAAAAGCTGATTTAACGTCTGGTCGTATTCCCGATGCTGACCGCCGTCCCGCTTGCCCCCGATTACATCAATTTCATCGATAAAGACGATGGCGCTGTCTTTATTTTCTTTTGCCGCACGGTTCCTGGCGTCTTTAAACAGGTCCCGAATCCGGCTCGCTCCGACCCCGACATACATCTCTACAAACTCGCTGCCCGAAGCCGCCACAAATACCGAATTGGTATAATGCGCCGCCGCTTTGGCCATCAGCGTTTTTCCCGTTCCCGGGGGTCCTGTCAGCAAAATGCCTTTCAGCGGTCGGATGCCAAGCCTCTGAATATCTTCCGCACGAATCAGAAAGTCGAGAGCCTCCTTGAGCTCCCCCTTGGCCCGGTCTTGTCCTCCGATATCATCGAAGGTCATGTAACTAGGCGCTTTATTCCTGGTTTTCCGTTCGGCACCGACATTCATTCCGTTTCGCATCCGCGCCATATACACAAAGGTTCCTAGAATGGCAGCCATAAATACGATGGGGATAAGATTTATGCCAAGAAATAACAAAAAGGCGATGAGAACTGGTATTGCACCGATCAATATTTCTTTACCGTATTTACTCATTAGGCCACACCCCTAGCTTGGCAGGCGTTCTCGGAAGCATTACATACTTGCTGTCTTTCCCATCCGTTATCGTAATGTATACAAATTGATCATCCATCTCGGTCGATGCTTTGATCCCTTCACTTTGGGCTGTACGATCCTCAAGCGTTTTTGGAATTTGCGCATACTGCTTCGTTTCCATCGCCTGAGCTACCTCGAACAGCGCCGAAGACCACCACTGCTCCAACCGGTCGGACGGAGTATTGACCACTTTGAGTTTCAATTCTCTGCTGCCCAGCGTCGAACGCCCTTCATCTTGAATCCGATGATATACCTCACGCAGGCTTGTCCCGGGAGCAACCGTAAGCTCCAGCAGCGCTTCATTGCCCGATAATTTTATAGCTCCAAGCTCAACGCCGGGAATAGCCGACACTACTTTTTCAAGAGGGCTTTCCATAGCGTAGCTTTGATATGCGAAATAGCCGCCGAATAACAAGGAGGCTGAAACTAGAACACTCAATACAACAGGTAAAAGACGTAGTTTCACGAATCAACGTCCTCCTTCCGAATAATTAGTATATCATAATGCCTATACTGAAAGTATATCACATGATATTTACTCGTGGCGATGCAATGTGTGGAAAATGCGTGAATTCACGTTTAAACAAGGCCGCGGAAAGGTTGGCTTCTCAGCTTACTCCCCGCGGCCTGTATCGTATCTCATGCTGTTATTGTATGGATAACCGCCATGTATCCAACGGCCGTCCGTCTTTAAACGTATAATAATCGTAAAAATATTGCGTCCGGCTAGTATCCTCCGGTTTCATCTTGTAGAAAACCTCCCAAACCGGCTGTCCGTCTTGAATGCCCGGCAGTACTCTCAACACTTCCGCCTGAGGATGCTTGGCTGTCACCATAGCTTCGGCCTGTTCGGAATTCAACCCGGCAGCCCCCATTTCGGCGCGTATCTCATCTTCGCCTACCCATACGTAGACCGGCTGTCCAATTTTGTCTTCCCCAATAATGACAGTATAGGTCTTGTCCCCGACAAACCGGTCCACTTTTACGGCTTTAGCCAATATGGTCTTCTCGTATGCCGTTTGAACCGCCATTCGTTGAACGTTCCATGCGTCTTCCGTCACTGAACGAAAAGCAAAGAACAACCCGATACATAGGGCGGCCGCCGCAAGCAGCGCAGTTGCGGCGATCTTCCAGCTTTTGTTCACCGCCGAGTCTCCTCCCTCTTGATGCGTCTTCCATTAACCGGCCGTTAACCGTTCAAAGCATTGCTGCGCTTCAAATTTTATTTTCTCCTCATCCAGCGTCAGGCACTCATTCTTTCTGACCACCCACCGGCCGTCGATGCAAACGTCCGTAACGTCTCTGGAGCTCGCCGCATACACAACATGAGAAATAAAATTTGTACGCGGAAAATAATGAGGCTGCTGCATATCCAGGGCGATGAAATCCGCCTTCATACCGGATTTAAGCGCGCCTGCATCCTCAACCCATATCGATTGAGCGCCGAACAGCGTTCCGAGCTTTAACGCCTCCCAAGCGGGTACGGCAACGGGATCGCCTGAGACCCCTTTATGAATCAATGCGGCTAATCGGATTTCCTCTAACATATCCAGATTATTATTGCTCGCCGCTCCGTCCGTACCCAGTGAAACTATAACACCGGCCTTCAGCAGCTCAGGAACGCGGGCCACTCCGCTCGCCAGCTTTAAGTTGCTCCCTGGATTATGAGAGACACGCACATCATATTTCTTCAATATAGCGATTTCTTCATCTGTCAGGTGTACCGCATGAGCGACAAGCGTCGGTCTCGAGAATACGCCCAGCTTCTCAAGATGGGCTACAGGCCTTGCGCCATACTGTTTCACATTCTCCTCTACTTCTCTTGCCGTTTCCGACATATGAACATGGATCGGAAGGTTCAAATCGTGAGCCGCCTGTACAATTCGTTCAATATAGTCCGGAGGGCAAGTGTAAGGGGCATGCGGCGACATCATCGTTGTAATTCGTCCGTCCGCTTGTCCGTGCCATGTCTTGGCGAATTGGATGGCCTCCTCCAGCTTGGCGTCCTGCTCCTCACGGGAGCACAAACCGATCACACCGCGGGTCAGGCAAGCACGCATACCGCTTTCAACCGAAGCCTCCGCCACTTCATTCATGTGGTCATACATGTCCACGAACGTTGTCGTACCGCCCTTTAGCATCTCCAATACAGATAGCCGGGTGCCCGTCCGTACATCATGAGCGGTAAATTTCCCTTCCATAGGCCACATTTTCTCCTGCAGCCATACCTGCAGCGCCAAATCGTCCCCGTATCCCCGCAGCAGCGACATAGCCGCGTGACCGTGCGTATTGACCAAACCTGGCATGAACAGCTTCCCGCTTCCATCCATCGTCTCATCGAAAGAAGCCTCCGGCGACGGAGCCTGCCCACCTATATATGTAATGCGATTTCCTTCCATTGTCATAAATCCGTAAATGACCGGTGCTTCCTCATTCATTGTAATAAAAGTGCCGTTTTTAATGAGCGTTTTCTTCATTAGACCTGTTCCTTTCCCCAGCAGATACCATCTCGATTTCACTGTACAACTTCAGCGTGGCAAAATCAAGCCGGCCAAGTGCTTGTCACCACGTTAACCCTTACATAACTACAGCAAACTTTTCATATCCTAACTCGAGAAATCTTCATTGCTTTCCATCTGCCGATTGTGTTATTTTTAATTTTGTGAAAATCGGACGCCACATTTCTACATATTTTTTATGTGCCTTGTGATCTTCATTATTATTTAACATTTTGGGAGGCCAATGAACAATGCTTTTCTCTAAAAAAAACGATACGGATTTTCTTCTCCTGCTGATTAAGGCATCGGAAAATACACTGCAAGCGGCACAACTGTTTCGCACCGCCGTCATGGGTGACCAGCCTCCGGCTAACTTCTACCCGCAGCTAAAGGAACTCGAGAACGCCGGCGACCAAATCACGCATCAAATTTTCAAAGGGCTTAATAAAGTGTTTATCACTCCTATAGATCGCGAAGATATTATGGAGCTTGCCGCTAAGGTTGATGACGTAATGGACGGGATAGAGGCTACCATTGCGCGATTCGATTATTTGAATATCACCGAGTCCGATAAATATATGAAAGAATTCTCGGCCGTGATTGTCGCAAGCTGCCAGCATATTCTGGATGCGTTTAAGCTGCTTTCCAAAAAGAAATACATGCAGCTCACGGAACACACCGTTCAAATCAACAGCCTGGAAAATGAAGCTGACCGCCTGATGCGCGAAGGCATCCGTGAAATTTTCACCAATCCGAAGGACCCGTATCACGATTTCAAGCTTAAGGAGCTTTACGAACGTTTGGAGCAGACGACCGATGCATGCGAAGACGTAGCCAACATTCTGGAGAGCGTCGTGTTGAGATATTCCTGAATTACTGTCGTACCGGTCACACAGGAATACCCCAGCATGCTTAGGAGGACATTATGTTAACCATACTTATCATCATCGTAGCCTTGGCATTGATCTTTGATTTCATTAACGGATTTCATGACACGGCTAATGCGATTGCCACTTCCATTTCTACCAGGGCACTCCCGCCGCGCTTTGCAGTGCTTTACGCTGCGGTATTAAACTTTGTAGGAGCGTTATTTTCATCCGAAGTAGCCAAAACTGTAGGCGGAAGCGTAGCGAATCCGGCTACGATCGAAAATGGCATGTATGTCGTTATAGCGGCATTATTGTCAGCGATCATCTGGAACCTGCTGACTTGGTATTACGGGATACCCTCATCGTCATCCCATACGCTAATCGGGTCGTTGGCCGGAGCGGTAATCGCAGGAGCGGGCTTCAGCGGAGTCAATTGGTCCGGATTTCAACAGATCGTGCTGATCCTGGTATTATCTCCGATCGTCGCCTTTGCTACCGGATTTATTATTATGTGGATTGTCCGTAAGCTGATACTGATGACCGGAAATCAGTCACGTTCCAAGCTTAACCGTACCTTCCGCGGCTTCCAGGTTATATCGGCCGGTCTGCTGTCATTTTCGCATGGAGGAAACGATGCCCAAAAGGCCATGGGAATTATCGTATTCGGTTTGGTGGCTCTAGGTTACCAGTCGGATTTGGAAGTTCCGCTCTGGGTAAAGCTGTCTGCAGCCACCGCTATGGGACTTGGAACCTCGATCGGCGGTTGGAAAATTATTAAAACCGTGAGCAAAAAGCTGCTTAAGATCGAGCCGATCAATGGCTTTGCCTCCGACCTGAACTCTTCCATTGTCATTCAAACGTCGACCCATCTGGGGATGCCGCTTTCGACGACCCATGTCATTTCGTCATCGATTATCGGTACCGGTTCGGTCCTAAGATTCCATGATGTCAAATGGGGCACAGTCACCCGGATGGTCATGACTTGGGTTATCACCATCCCGATCAGCATGGTGCTGGCCTTCTTGATTTACAAAATCATCTTTTCCTTTGCATGATACAAAATGAAAAGCCCGGAGCAACGTTACGTTGTCCCGGGCTTTTACGTTTGATTAATCCAAATAATAAGCCAGACTTTGCAGTTCCGTCGTAAAATCCGCATGGTGGACGCGAATCAAACCGGGCACCTTGATAATCATCGGAGCAAAGTTCAGAATGGCTTCTACCCCTGCCTCGACAAACTGATTGGCCACATGCTGCGCCTCTATTGCCGGAACCGTAATGATCCCGATCCGCACCTTCAACGCTTGAATCGTATCGCAAAGGTCTTCCATCGGTTTTACCCTCAAATTGTTAATGGATTCCCCGATCTTGGCCTTCTGCGAGTCAAACACGGCCACAATTTTCATATTATCCTTAAGATAAGCGTTATAATTGCAAAGCGCACGGCCGAGATTGCCTGCGCCGACCAGCGCAACCGGAATCACCTTGTCGAGCTTCAAGATTTGCCGGATTTTTTCAATCAGGTAGTCTACATCATAACCAATGCCCTTTTTACCGAACTCTCCAAAATAGGCGAGATCCTTTCGGATTTGCGCAGGGTTCAAATCCAGCTTTTGACCCAAATCCTGCGACGACACCGTTTGTACGTTTTTCTTGCTTAATTCATTTAGAAACCGGAGATAGATCGGAAGCCGACGAACGACCGCTTCGGATATTTTCGGTGTTTTCATTCTTCGTCCTCACCCATCCACTGCTTTATTCTTGGCACCAGCTGATTCGAATACATGTGCTCAATCCTCGGACCAGGCAGCGAATATAAAAAATACTTGCCATAGTTCGTATCGATAACCCGAGTGTCGTAAATGATTACGATCCCCTTGTCCGTAGCCGTGCGCACCAGCCGTCCGAAGCCCTGCTTGAAGCGAATTACCGCTTGAGGCACGGACAGCTTCATAAACGGATTCTGGTTCTTTTGCTTTATTTTTTCCGTCTTGGCTTCAATGAGCGGATGATTCGGAGGCTGAAACGGAAGCCTCACAATCGCCAGACAGCTGAGCGCATCGCCGGGGATGTCGACGCCTTCCCAAAAGCTGCTGGTGCCGAGCAGCACACTGGCCGAGCTGCTCTGAAACAACCGGGTAAGCTTGCTTCGATTACTGCTGTCTATTCCTTGACCCAGAACGTTAACGCCGAACGGTGAGAGCATGTCCTTGAGTCCCGCATGAGCGGCCTTAAGCATCCGGTTGGATGTAAACAGCACCAGCATCCTGCCTCGCGTTTCAAGTGCCACTTCCGCAAGCGACGGCACCAGCTTATCTAGAAATTCCTTCTCGCCGCTGGCTCCGCGCAGGGTCGGGAAATCCCTTGGAATGGCAACCAGTGCCTGCTTGCGATAGTTGAAGGGTGACGGCAATTGAACGGTTTTGAGTTTCCCGTCCGAACCTCCGTTCTTCAGCCCCAGCTGCTCACAAGTGTAGTCAAATGATTTGCCGACGGAGAGTGTAGCCGAAGTCATAATCACACTGTCCTTCACACCAAAGAAGGTTTGCTGCAGCATTTCGCTGACATCTACCGGCACACAGAAAAGCTGAAGCGAACGGTTCTTGTTGTACATGCCGCCTTCAAGCCAATAAACATAATTGTCATCCGGCATCGTCATAAAAAAATGCAGCGCATCCCGGTGCCTGTGCAGCTCCTTTACGGTTCCGCTCAAATCAGTGATGGAGCTCTGCACATCATATTCGTCCTGAACCTCTTTGATTTCCGCAATCATCAGATCCAGCCGTTTCAATGCATCATTGAAATGGAGCTGCATGTTCTCTTCTATGATCAGCAGTTTGTCCCAGCCGGCCGGCAGCATGTCTTTTTTTACCCGGTAAACCAAGGAGTTCCCCTCCGTTTGGTTTCCATCCCCCCCGGAGACCAGCAATTGAAAGAGCAGCTCGCTCAGTTGATCCCATTCCTCTTTGAGCTTCACCAGATGCTCAACGGCCTGATCGATCACGCTGCACCAGCCTTGCGTGCGTTCCTCCTCAAACTTCTGCAAACGCAAGCGCAGGGAGGACAACTGACCGGACCGGGAATCTTTATACAGCCAATGCAGCGTATTCATCAAGCCATGGTAATGCAGATCGATCCCTAAATGCTTGCCGGCTACCTCTTCAAAATGATGCGCTTCATCAATTACCAAATGCTTGTAAGTCGGTAAGAGCCGGTTCTCCGCCTTCGTGTCTGTAAACAGCATCGAATGGTTTGTAATAATGACATCCGCCGTGTTGGCATCATGCCGCGCACGGTGGTAGAAGCACTTTTTAAACCAAGGGCACGCACGGTTCAAGCAGGAATCCGTATCGCTCTCCACCGTATGCCAAAACTGCTTGCCTTTGTTCGCAAAATGCAGCTCCTCTTCATCCCCGCGCTTGGTTTCCCCAAGCCACACTAACATTTGACCTGCGGTAATTCGGTCTTCCCTTCCGTTCTCAAAATCAAGCGTATTCAGTTTTTGCTCAAATTTGCGCAAGCATAAATAATGACTTCGGCCTTTCAGAACGGCCGCCTTGAAATCAACCGGAAACAAGTCCTCAAGCAGCGGAAGATCCCGCTCTCTCAGCTGCTCCTGAAGATTGATGGTATGTGTGCTTACCAGTACCCTTTTGTCCTGCTTCAAACCGTAATAAAGCGAAGGAATCAAATAGCCCAGAGACTTCCCGGTACCCGTTCCGGCTTCAATAATGAGATGCTGGCCTTGTTCCAAAGCCGATTCCACTTCTTTGAGCATCGTCACCTGAGCTTCCCGGTCCTCGTATGCGTCAAAACGCTGCTTCAGAATCTCCCTCAGCTGATTGTAAAATGAATCAAAGTCGACCGGCAGTTCACCTGCCTTGTTCCCATCATCCTCCGGTTCTTCGGTTCCCCAATCATCGACATTCAAAACGAATTGACGGAAATAACGGTCCGAATCCATATCGAGGGGATTATGAAGTTCCTTGTATTGTCTCATTTCATGGATAAACCAGCCAAAATCGTTTGCGGAGTCCTCGAAGATCATCTCTAATCTCTGGAGAGTAAGTAGTGGAAGCGATTGAAAGCGTTCCATGCATTGAAGCCAAATCAAAGCCGTTGCCTCGGCATCGCTGTCGGCTTGATGAGGCCTGTCGTGTTTGATTCCGAAAGCCTGGCTTACCATGGACAGCTGCAGGCTGGAGAGGCCGGGATAAAGAACACGTAAAGCATCCATCGTATCCAGGACTCTGCCGTCGAAAGCAAAATATCCGCACTCATCCAAAGCGCGCTGCAGAAAAGCCAAATCGAAAGGTGTGTTATGTCCTACCAGAACTGCATCCTGTAAAAGGGGCACCATTTCGGCAATGACAATGTCTATGCCCGGTGAATTTTCCACCATTTTATCATCAATGCCGGTTAGCGAAGTAATAGAAGAAGGTATACTTATGCCCGGGTTGACGAGGGAAGTATACCTATCTGTAATTGTATCATTGTTTATAATAAAGAGCCCGACTTGGATAATTCGATCCGCAGCCGTGCTCCCGGTCGTTTCAAAATCCAAAACCGCAAATTTCATTGGTAATGTGTCAATCCCTTCATTCCCACTATTTCTTTAGGATAACAATACTACGGGAAAAAAGGAATAGCAAACTTATCCTACAGTTCAAGAAGGTGCACGAGAGAGGGAAAAAGCAAATTGGAGCCCGCCTTTTTTCTCGCAGCAAACCCCCAAATCCAGCAGCGGTTGAACGCTGGCCGGATCGGTACGGTAAGCCATAGTAAAAAATTCACAAGCTTTTTCCAAATTGCACCGCTCGGCTTGAATGCAGCCCATCGCATTATATGAAATGGCCTTTAATTGCAAATTTTCCGTAAGCTGAGTCAAAAAATGAAAGTGCGTATAGCTCTCATTTGTATCCCCATTGCGCAGATAGGACATGGCAAGATAAATGCGCGCCAGGTTGAAATCCGGTTGAAGCTTGACCAGTTTATGAAATTCATGTATCGCTTCGTCAAACATATGCAGCTTATAGTAGCCTTGCCCGCGAATAAAACAATCGGTACGTTTGCCGGCAAATTCCGGATCGAGCGGGTCGCTTCCGCCAAGGGACAAGCCGGGAACGTTCATGAGCTTGCCCATCTTTTCTTCGAAAAGCATCCACTCTTCGATGCAAGCATCGCTCATCATTTTTAACGCCCGCAGCTTTTCCTGCAGCTGTTTACGTTTGCTGCCTGTAGAAGACGGGTACTCCGATATCACTTCATCGAGCATTTCGTTCATGGAAGCAAAAAGATGTTTGAACATGTCTCTAATCAGCCACCTTCGCTTCTCGCTGACCATAGACAGGAGCTTGTCGGCCCTGCTTCGGCCCTCGACTTATTGTATCTTCATTGTTTGTCTCCCCGCCCTGTTTCATTCTCTCTACAGCACAGTGGAATGAATTTCTTCTTTCAGCACACTAATGACTTTATTCTGATCGCCCATGATGGCAATATGCGGTGTGTGCGTTCTCGCTTCCTCGTCGGTAAGCATCACATAAGATAAGATAATGACCGTATCCCCCGGATGGACCAATCTAGCCGCTGCGCCGTTCAAACAGATCACGCCAGAGCCGCGGGGACCGGGAATAATATAGGTTTCGAAGCGTGCTCCGTTATTGTTGTTAACGATTTGCACTTTTTCGTTTGGAAGCATGTCGACGGTATCAAGCAGATCCTGATCGATTGTAATGCTGCCGACATAATTCAGGTTGGCTTCCGTTACGGTAGCACGGTGAATTTTGGATTTAAGCATGGTGCGAAACACGGCTTTCGCCTCCTGTACATAGAAGTTCTTACGTCCTTAAGTCAAATAAACGGTTGTCGATCAAACGGGTGCCGCCGAATTTTACAGCCAAGGCCACAATGATTCGATCCGCTTGCGTTAATGTATGCAACGGTTCCAATGCCGGGTAAATCAGTACCTCGGCATAATCAATTTCAGCTAAGGGAGCCTTACGAATCGCAGCGATCACAGCTTGGCGCAGCTCGTCTGCCGAGAGCCCCTCGCGGCTATCCCGTAGCATTCTTTCCGCCGTATCGAGCGCTTGAGAAAGTACGACAGCCTGACGCCGTTCTTCATCAGTTAAGTACACATTACGTGAACTCATGGCTAGTCCGTCGCTCTCCCGAACCGTTGGGCAGGGTACAATCGTTACAGGGATATTTAAATCCAGCACCATCTGTTCAATAACAGCCACCTGCTGCGCATCCTTCATTCCGAAATAAGCGAAATCCGGCTGGACGATATTCAGCAGCTTGGTCACGACCGTCGCGACGCCGTCAAAGTGACCGGGACGTGAGGCTCCGCACAGCCGCTCTGATACCCCGGAGACGGAAACGATCGTTTTGGTCGGAGCAGGGTACATTTCCTTTACTTGAGGAAAAAAAACGATATCGGTCCCGGCGCTTTTGGCGACGGCCAAATCCCTCTCTTCATCCCTCGGATACCGGCTGAGATCCTCATTCGGTCCGAACTGAAGGGGATTGACAAAAATGCTGAGCACAACGACGTCGCACTCCCGCCGCGCAGCATCAAGCAAAGATTGATGACCTCGATGGAGATAACCCATGGTGGGTACAAAACCGATTCTGGCCTCCGGACGGTTCACTCTGGTCTGCCGGATAAGCTGCCGAAGCTCTTGTATATGCTTTACGGTATGCATGGAACTCTGTTCTCCGATCTTTTTATCTAATAGGTGAAGCTGCGCTTCCGTACAAGCTGGCGGCAAATTCCTCTTCCATTCGGAAAGCATGCTCTTCAGCAGGAAAGCGGCGTCCCTTCACTTCATCCACATATTGGCGGATACCGCTGCGGATCGAATCTCCAATCGACGCGTACTGTTTCACAAAACGTTTCGGGTGCTGCTCCCCCCCATACCCGAGCAAATCGTGAAATACGAGCACCTGACCGTCACAGGCTGCGCCGGCGCCGATACCAATGGTAGGTATGGACAGCTGTTCGGTAACGTGTGCCGCGAGCTGATCGGTAACCAGCTCCAGCACGATGGCAAAGGCTCCGGCTTCCTCTAGTGCCTTGGCTTCATCGATGAGCTTTTTCGCAGCTGCCGGTGTTTTGCCCTGAATCTTATAGCCGCCGATCTGATGGATCGATTGGGGAGTCAGACCGATGTGCCCCATAACAGGAACACCGGCCTGCACCAATGCCTTCACGGCAGGGGCGATTTCCGCTCCGCCTTCCATTTTTACCGCTTTGCAAAGCCCCTCCTGCATGAGTCTCGCGGCATTCTTCATGGTTTCATCGATGCTGCCGTGATAGGTCATGAAAGGTAAATCCGTTACGACAAAGGTGGTTTTCACCGCTCGCGATACTGCCCTCGAATGATAAATCATATCGTTAAGCGTTACCGGAATGGTGGAATCGTAGCCTAGCACCACATTGCCCAGCGAATCTCCAACCAGTATCATATCGATGCCCGCCTGCTCCGCCAGCATGGCGGATGGATAATCGTAGGCCGTTATCATGCTGATCGGAATCCGGTCCTGCTTCATTTTTTGCAGTTTCGCCGTCGTTATCGGTTTACGTGATTCCATAAAGCACCTCCGTCCGTATTTTTGTACTTAGTATTTCATTGAAAGGCCGGATTGTTGCATAAGCAAAAAACCTTTTAGCCGGGAAAGATGAGGCTAAAAGGTCACATGTTCTGTGTCATATGATCCTTCTGTCTCGGTCCGGTCAGGCTCAGAGCAGAATCCAGCATATTGCATCGCAAAGCTTTTCAGTTGTAGTAACACAAAACGTTGGAGTGCAATTCCGGCCGGATACTGCCTCCGTGTGTTAATTATACCAATCATGACATGAAAAGTCACCTGAATTCGACATCGCCGGAATACATTTTCTTGATTGTCCCGTCCTTCAGTCTAAGCTCAAGAGCCCCCAATTCGTCAATTCCTTCAGCGTAGCCCTCTACAGGACCTTGTACGGTTTGGCAGCGGATCGATCTGTGAAGCGATACTGTCAGCGCCTCCCAAAGAAGCTTGATAGGGGTAAAGCCCTGCTCATGGTAAAGAGCATACAACTGCTCCCACTCCAGTAAAAAGCGGCACAGCAGCTCTTCTCTGTCGATGCGGTGTCCGGCCTCAATAGCTAGTGATGTCGCCACCTCACGGAGTTCGGGCGGGTAATCGTCCGGTTCCAGGTTAACCCCAATACCTACCCCGGCAACAATATGCTGCAGCGTTTCATTCTCAGCACTTGACTCGAGTAAAATTCCGGCAACCTTACGCCCTCCGATCAGCAGATCATTCGGCCATTTGATGCCTGCCTCTACGTTTACCGTATTGCGGATGGCACGGCATAAGGCAACGGAAACCAGCAGCGTAAGCTGAGGGGTAAAGGATAAGGGAATATGATTCGGTTTGAGGATCATGCTCATCCAAAGACCTTTGCCTTTCGGAGAGTGCCACTGCCTTCCCATCCGCCCCCGGCCCGCCGTTTGAAGCTCAGCCAAAACGAGTGTTCCTTCAGGAGCCCCTTCCGCTACAAGCGATAAAGCCACGGTTTGGGTTGAATCCACTTCATCATAATATTTGATCTGTTTTCCGAACCGCTCGGTCTTCAGATGGAGTATAAAAGCAGACAAATCGAACTTATCGGGCTTTGCAAGCAAACGGTAGCCCTTTCTCGGTGCAGCCTCAAATCGGAACCCCTGCCGCCTTAGTCTTTCGATCTGTTTCCAAACGGCGGTTCGGCTGATTTGCAATCGTTCGCTAAGCTCTTCTCCCGACAGGAAAGCTCCATTCGATTGCTCGAACAGCTCTAGTAGTCGATCGGTCATAAGGTCTCCTTCTCCTGCATTCTGACATACTCCTTTTCAGCCATTCGAAGCAGTTCTTCCGTTTCGTTCGGAAGCACTCCAAGGGCTACCCGCTCCAGCAAATCGTTGAGCAGTCTGCCGGTCCATGGTCCGGCCTTCACTTTCAGACGCTCAAGCACCGCTTGTCCTGTAACGGACAATTCCGACAAATCGCCTGCAGGCATCGCTTGCAGCCAATCGATTCCGTGATCCCTCCACCGCGCTGCCGAACCGGCAGCAAGGGGACTGCCCGACCTCGCTTCAAACCATAGGGCTTCGGCTTCCAGCAAATCCCGAACACCTTCTAGTGCTTCCTTACCATATTGTAAAGCCGTACGAAGCCATAATCGTTTGTAGTCTTCCTCTTCCGGGCAAGCACGGTCAAGCCGATCAAGTCCTTGAACCAGCATGTCCGCCGCGGCCACGATCCGCTTGATCTTTTCCATCATTTGTTTGGAAAAGGTCAATGCTTTCATATCCTTTGCAGCATCAACAGGAGAGACACCCGTACGAAGATAAAGATAGGCCCACCGCAGTTCCTCGCGGGCAATCCGTTTTAAATCCGTCAAGCCGCCGGTCTCATGGACTGCCGCCAGCCTGAGCTCCCTCTTGACGTGATATAAGGCTCCTGACTCGGAGAGCAGCTTGAGCGCCCGGTTCGGAGCACTTCCTGCCAGCATTCTCTCCAGCTCCAGCCGGACGCGCTCCATTGCAATGTGCCGCAGAAGCGGCATGCATGCGATCAGCGCAGCCCAAGTCGGAGCTTCCACCTGCAGGTCGTATTCCGCAGCAAAACGTATACACCGCAGCAAACGCAGCGCATCCTCCCGAAATCTCTCTTCCGCTTGTCCTACGCAGCGAAGCACACCAAGCTGCAGGTCGTCTCTGCCTCCGAAAGGATCGATCAGCCGGCCTTCTCCGTCGATAGCCATGGCATTCATTGTAAAATCCCGTCTTTTAAGATCCTCATGCAGGCTGTCGATGTATTCCACCTCGCTGGGGCGGCGGAAAGCTTCATATTCTGCCTCCTTGCGAAAGGTGGTCACTTCAAAAGGCCTTTTGCCGATCATCACGGTGACGGTCCCGTGCTGTAACCCCGTCGGAACGGTCCGTTCGAACAGCTCGATGACCTGTTGGGGTCTGGCCGAGGTTGCGATATCGTAATCCTTGACAGGACGGCCGAGCTGTTCGTCTCTGACACAGCCGCCTACCAGGCAGGCTTCAAAGCCCTTGTCGGTCAGTCGGCGAACAATAGTCATCGCTTGATCTCTTAACGATTCGGTCATAATTATCGTTTCCTTTTCAACATTGCAAAGGTTTTCTGCTCATAGCCTTCGGTACAGGCCGCTCCAGCACCCGGTAGTAAAGCTCTTCATATTGTCGGGTAATCAGATCATTGCAGAAGGTATATCTGGCTCGGTACAAACAAGCCTCTTTCATGCGTTCATATGCATCGCCGTCTGTCAACAGCATTCGCGCAAAAGACGCCATTTGCTCCACGTCCCCAATGTCGGCCAGATACCCGGTTTCCCCATGAGTAATAAGCTCGGGAATGCCTCCCGCATTCGATGCGATGGTTGGAACTCCACAGGCCATCGCCTCCAGCGCCACCAGACCGAAGCTTTCCTTTTCCGATGGGAGCAGCATAAGATCGGCAAGCGACAAAAGCTGTGCGACATCATCCTGCTTGCCGCAGAACGTGACACGTTCCTGAAGACCCAGCTCCTTCACCTTGCACAGCACTTTGGAAAGCTCAGGCCCTTCACCGACAAACAGCAATCTGGCCGGGATGTCCCGGTGAACACGATCGAATATATCCACGACATCCATGACCCGCTTAACCGGACGGAAGTTGGAAATATGAATTAATATTTTTTCATCCGGATGGGCAAATTCCTTACGGAGCATGGTAACCTCCCGCGGAAAATATACCCGTTTGTCTACAAAGTTATAGGCCAAATCGATCGGCTTCTCAATCCCCAGCAGCTGGTGCGTTTCATGAATCAAGTCCTGGGAAACGGCCGTCACCGCGTCGCTTTGATTGATCGCGTAACGGATCAAATCGCTTAGAGATTCGTCTTGAGCAAGCACGGTAATATCCGTCCCGTGAAGCGTCGTAACCACCTTCAAGTGGGAACCTACCATCTGCTTTGCCAGCAGTGCGCAGACGGCATGCGGGATGGCATAATGCACATGGAGTAAATCCAGCTCCTCCTGCTTGACTACCTGAGCCAATTTGCTGGCGAGCGAAAGATCGTAAGGCGGATATTTGAATACATAGTAATCGTTAACCTCTACCTCGTGATAAAAAATATTTTTATCGAATTTTCCCAGCCGAAAAGGCATGCTGTGGGTTATAAAATGAACCTGGTGCCCTTTCTCCGCAAGCAGCTTGCCGAGCTCTGTAGCTACGACTCCTGAACCGCCCAGCGTAGGATAGCACGTTATCCCGATTTTTAACCGTTCCATCCTGCGGCGCCTCCCTCGATCACAATCGATATTCGTTTTAAAACAAATTCGTCAAGTAAGGCTGCTTACTGATGAAGCCTTCGGCATAAGACACCGAACGCTGCTGTCCAAGCAAAAGATCTCTGGCCTCAACCCGTTCCAGGTAACCTTGATTTAACGGTGTACGGACATAATCGTTCCCTGCGCCTGCCGACTCGAATTGTGAACGGTATGCTCTCAGTGAAGAACGCTTCTTCTCATAGACAGCCGTTACGTCTACCATGACATCCGGGGCAATCACATCGTTAATGAAATAAAAGTAGCTTTCCTGCACCGTATGCGCCGGAGCATGCGGCACATATTTTCTTAGCTTAGCATTGAACAGTGCTTCTTGAACAAGCTTGCTGCATGCGGTATGATCCGGATGCCGGTCTTCCCAATAAGGAGCAAAAACGACGCGCGGCCTCCATTTGCGGATTTCAAACACGATGCGCTCCACATATTCCGGCAGAAGATAAAGCCCGCGGTCAGGAAGCTCCAAATTGCTCCTCATCGCAAGCCCAAGCTGCTGCGCGGCTTCCGCCGCTTCTTGACGTCTGCTTTCCACGGTACCGTTGGAAGACATTTCAGCTAATGTTAAGTCACAAATGCCGACACGGAATCCCTGCTCCGTATGCTTTGCGATGGTACCGCCCATTCCGATTTCAGCATCGTCCGGATGAGCGCCGAATATAAGCAAGTCTAACGTTTCATTCATTCATCTACACCCGGCTTATATTTATGTACGAGCTCTCTCCAGGCAAAATCGCCCCGATCCAGCGCCTTAACCAGTATTTCAGCTGTTGCGATATTCGTGGCGCATGGAATTCCCTGTACGTCGCATAGTCGAAGCAGCGCGATAATATCCGGCTCATGAGGCTGTGCCATCAGCGGATCGCGCAGAAAAATAATCAGATCCATCTCATTGGTGGCTACCATGGCTCCGATTTGTTGATCGCCTCCAAGCGGTCCCGACATAAAACGATGGACGCTCAGCTTGGTTTTCTCCATGATTCGCGTTCCCGTCGTTCCTGTGGCATAAAGCTTATGATTCGCAAAGACCCTTTCATAGGCCGTTACGAAATTAACGATTTCATCCTTTTTGCGGTCATGTGCGATCAATGCAATGTTCATTGACATGTCAACCAGCTCCTCTCCCGTTTCCCTATAAAACAAGGACACTCGAACGGACCTTTCAGCCTGCTCCATGTCCTCTTCTTTATTTCTTAATCGATAAAATGCTCAAATCCATACACCATGCCTGCATACTCCATCACTTTTTTGACGGCTACATTCACCCCTGGCATATAGCCTGCTCGGTCATATGAATCATGGCGAATTTTCAGCGTTTGACCAAACGCGCCGAAAACCACTTCCTGCTGAGCAAAGATCCCCGGAAGCCGAACGCTGTGAATTCGGAAGCCTCGATAATATCCGCCGCGCGCGCCTTCAATCGTCTCTTCCTCTTTCGGATTCCCTTGGCGAAGCTCTTCACGAACCTCGGAGATCAATTCTGCGGTTTTGACCGAGGTTCCCGACGGAGCATCCAGCTTCTGGTCTCCATGGTACTCGATAATTTCCACATGAGGCATGTATTTTGCCGCTTGAGCGGCAAACTTCATCATCAGAATGGCCCCGATAGAGAAATTCGGCGCGATCAGCCCGCCGATGCCTTCCGCTTTGCACTGCTTGTCCAGCTCTTCTATATCTTCAGGAGTAAAGCCCGTCGTTCCCATGACCGGACGAACCTTGTGCTTGATGGCAAGCCTTGTGTTTACGACAGCCGATTGGGGAGTCGTAAAATCGACCAGCACATCCGGCTTGGATTCGACAAGCGCCAGCTCCAAATCGTTAGTCACCTGAATTCCGCACGGCTCCAGACCGACAAGTCTTCCTGCGTCCATATTTGTCGTAGAGCGGGCCACCGCCGCCGCCAATTCCAGTTCAGGGTCGCCAAGCACCATTTTTACCACTTCGCGTCCCATTCGGCCGCTTGCTCCGGCTACAGCCACTTTAATTCGAGTCATTTCGTTGTTTCGTTCCTTTCCCCTCTGATTCGGAGTTCATATATTGTTTCCATTTCAGCTCATAATCCTTAAGCAGCCGTTTGCCTATAGCATGCTGAGGGTCCAGCTTCAAAAGCTCCTTCACCGTTCTCACCGCCAAACTGTACTCCTCAAGGCGAGAATAAGCAACGCCCAGCAGGAGGAATCCCTCAATGGAAAGCGGGTCAAGCTCCACGGCCTGTTGAAGCAGCGTAACAGCCAGCCATAAGCGTTCATCCAGCTCATCGAACAGCTTTTCCGCTTGATAGATCAATTTCTTGGCTTGCAGATGCTGCAGGTGAAACGAGTAATGCTCATCCCCCGGGTTAAGCCGAACGGCATGCGTCGCATGATCAATCGCTTGCTCCAGCTTATTGCTGCGGGCAAACGTGATCGAAAGCTTATAATGATAAGCCGCACACTGAGGATCCAAAGCGATAGCCTGCTCAAACCAAGCAATCGCTCCTTCGAAGTCATGCTTCAATATCGATTCATATGCCTTTTTGATCGCGGTTTCTCCGTTCATGATGACCATCTCCTTTCCAAACCCCGAACCATTATTCCTTCGAGATGTGGTCTGCAGCATATCAAGGTGATGGTACATTATATGAAAAAACGGAGTTACGTGTTCAATCGTGTCCACCGGTCGGCGTCACGTGTGCGAAACTTATGCATGATTTTGTCGTGCGCCTCGGTAAGATCGATACCCTGGGAGTTGGCAAAGCAGATCGTAATGAACAGAATATCGCCCAGCTCAAGCTCGATGGAGTTGTCTTCCTCCGTCGCTTTTTTCGGCTTTTCCCCGAAGTGATGATTTACCTCCCGGGCCAGCTCCCCAACCTCTTCCGACATTCGGGCCATCATAGATAGCGGACTGAAATACCCTTCTTTAAATTGAGATATGTATTCGTGCACCTCCTGCTGGAGGTCCTTTAACGATTTTTCCGACATTCTTTACGCTCACCTGCCTTATATTATATATAGTTTAACCATATGAGAGCATTATCACCATGTTAACGCAAAACACGCCGTCATGACAAATTTTTTTTGAAAAAGAAGGGAAACGATATATTATACCGAATTTCATGTTTGTTCATAACGAATGGAGGTGAACCATGCAGCTCTCTGAAGCTTCCACCCATGCAAAGAATATCATTCCAATTTGGATCGGTACGGCGATCTATGCCTTCGGGCTTCACTATTTTGTTATTCCCAATGAACTGATGGAGGGCGGCGTGACCGGCGTCGCCCTGCTGTTAAATTACATATTCCATCTTCCGCCCTCCCTAACCACGCTTTGCATGAATATCCCGCTGTTTTACTTGGGATGGCGTATTTTAGAGAAATCCTCTATGGCCTACACCATCATAGGCACATTTTCGCTATCTTTTTTTCTATGGATCATGGAACGGTTAATTGGCGCCGGATGGCTTATGCCTTATCGTACGGAGCACGATTACTTTCTAGTTACCGCCTATGCCGGCTTTACGCTGGGATTGGGACTGGGCATCGTATTCCGTTTTGGAGGGACCACCGGAGGAGCCGATATTTTGGCACGCGTCACCCATAAATTGAAAGGTTGGCGCATAGGGCAAATTATTCTGGTGATGGATGTGATTGTCATTGGGTCCTCTCTGTTTTTTTTACCGAAAGAGAAGATCCTGTATACGCTTGTCGTCGTGTTTATCGCTTCTAAGATGATCGACATTCTGATCGAAGGGGCCTATGCCGCAAGAGCCTTCACTATTATAACCTCTCTGCCCGAACCCGTTTCCTCCGCCATTACGGAAGGACTGGATCGGGGAGCAACATTATTGCCGGCTGTCGGCGCATTTTCCAAACAGCAGAAGCATATCGTCTATTGTGTAGTGGCCCGCAGTGAAATGAAAAGGCTTAAAGACCTCGTCCGTTCCATCGATCCTCTCGCGTTCATCATCATAACGGAGGTACACGATGTTGTTGGAGAAGGCTTTAAGCCTAAATAAATCAAACACAGAGTCAAGGCGTATCATCTCTGCCGCGGCGGCGAACCGGCACCAAGCCGTTGTGCTTCTTGGAAAGCCGCCACCCGGCAAAAGCAAGCGAACTCAAAATGATCAATCCGAAGGTCAGCGTCCAAAGAATCGGATTCTGCGGCTCCGGATATGGCAGATAAGCTGTCGTTTCCTGTTTCATAAAAAGTTTGTCCAACATTTGCCGCATCGCAGGGACGGCATTAAGCACATTATTGAAGGGTTCGCCTTGAAGCAAAGACTGCGTTCGGACGTACGTAACAAGCGAATCCATTTTTACCACATCGGAGGGAGCTCGGCCGATTAGCAAGCTGGGGTGTACGATACTGTAATGATGCTCTAACCGGGAGGCGGCGGATTGTAAATCCGGCTTTCTCTGGTCTCTCGCCGCTTGCTCCAAAGCGTTAACGTCATCATGAAGGCGGTTGTAATATTGAAGCCATAACGGCTGCCTGGGATGGGTTAGCGCATCGGCCGCCAGCCGGATTTTTGCCGCTGCAATTTGCCGATCATTGGGCTGCCCTTCAGCCAAATCAAAGATGCGCTGTGCATCGGTAACCGTTTGAGTAAGAGAGGTCATTCCTTCGGCCGATGTCAGACCCTCATAGTGAATTTGAGCCAATTGATCGTTCAACTGCTGCAATACGATTCGGCTTTCCCCGACCTGCCCTTGCAGCACTTTTTGATACAGGTCTTCGGCGGTCCGGTTCAGCAAATCCGCCTTCTGATACTGCTCCGGGGTAGGCTTTGGCCACTCCCCCCCGCTTTCAGCCTTATTGTTTCCGCTGCAGCCTCCAAGCAGAACAACGGCGAAACACACAGCTATGATCAAACCGAGTCTCTTTACATGATTAGCTCCGAACATCGGTACATCCCCTCCTAAGTACATCGTATGGAGGGATGTCCACATTTAGACCGACTTTATAGCGTTCTCTTTCCGTTCCTTCCATACTCTCCATCTCCACAGGAGCAAAGCTGCTGCGATGCTGACCCAGCTTAATAGCATCGTAAAAGCGGCTATTGGAGTCAAATCATCCTCCAACACTTCAGGAAGCCAAGGATATACGCCTGCGGCATAATCCATGATATCGTTTAATAGCACCCAGCAGGCGACGATTAGAACCGCTGCCCATCGGAAACGGTAAAAGCGGTAGTAGAGCAGCACCTCCAAGGCCATCCCAAGATGAGAAATCGTCAGCATCCAATCCTGCCAAACCAACCGGTCTCCTTGATAAGCTCCAGCCATAATCATGACTACCGCCCATATCCCGTATTTAAATGAAGTGATGACGGCAAAAGCCTCAACAAAGCTGCGGATTCCGCCAGATCGCAGCCGGTCAGCGTCTTTATCGTTCGCTCCTCTCAGCAGCAGCATGAGCAAAAACCATGTGAAAAACAAACTGGCCGTAGGGCTGTCCGGGACAAAGGGAAGATACAGCGGAGACATGTTTTCTGCGGTGTACTTTAATTGATTGCCGTACCATATGTATCCGTAAATTGTGCCAAGGAAGTTCACCCAAAACAAAGGCCACAGCATCCACCGGCTGCCTAAAAACTCGCGCGAGAAAAAGAAAGTCCAGCCCCGATATGACAAAAACGACCCCTCCTGCTTTCAAAAAAACCTGACCGCTTATGCGATCAGGTTTTTCTTGTTAATTATTAATTATTGTTTTTTCTGTTTGGAGAGCCAGTCCGCAAGCTGATCGATTTCGGCTGCGGTCAGACCTTTGCCAATATTGGCATCGTATTGAGCAGGCATCTGACCTATACCGTTATGGATAATACCCATAATCTCATCTTTGGAGTGCAGATCTCCAACTCCGCGAAGCGCAGGGATCTTAGCCGCAGGCATTCCCTTTAAGTCTCCGCCGTGACAGGAGAGACAAGTCGACTTCGCGTAAATTTGCGCTGCCGGGTCATCAGGAGCCACAATGGCAGCCGCTTGCTGTGCGGGCTGTTTAGCTCCGCCCCCGCCTGCGCCGCCTGCCGCACCTTTTTGGGCATGCATTTCTTCTTCACGCTTGATATGCTCCGGTATGATATTTTTCTCCTTGAGCTCCAATTGATAGTGGTGCCAGGACACAACCGTCAAATAGGTACAAGCGATCAGGCTCAAAAACATCAACGTCGATGCGATCGGACGTTTGTAAAAGCGTCTTTCCTTGCCAGTATCCAAGAATGGAGCCAACAGCAAGGCGCCGAAGGCGATACCCGGAATGGCAACGGTACCCAACACTACGAAATTCTCAGAAGTATAAGGATACTTAAGGAGCTGATACATGAACAAGAAATACCAGTCCGGCATTGGAATGAACTGGGTGTTCGTCGGATCAGCCGGATAGCCGAGCGGAGCCGCATGAGATACCGTCAGCGCCAAAATACCGACCAATACAACAACGCCAACCATCCATTCTTTCAATAGGAAGTTCGGAATAAAGACTTCCGATTTACCAGGGTAAGCAGAAAAATCTTGCGGAATCAATTTTGATGATTTTACTCGAACGCGCGAATCCCCAACGTAAACGATTTTCTCGTCCGATTTATGACCATGAGCCACGGATCGCTCCTCCTTCTCGTTTTCTTGGTAGAAAACCGTAAGCTGCAAATTTTAGCGAAAATCTTATAGCGGCCCGGAAATTCCTTGCTTGCGAATCATGAAGAAGTGTCCTGCAAGCAGAGCCAACAATGCGCCCGGAAGGAAGAACACGTGCAATGCAAAGAATCTCGTCAACGTCTGAGCCCCTACGATTTCCCCGCCTTGCAGGAGGGTTTTTGCATATGGACCGATATACGGTGCGGATTCAACGATTTTAAGTGTAACGCTTGTTGCGAAATAAGCTTTATTGTCCCAAGGGAGCAAATATCCTGTCAAACCTAGACCCAGCATGACAAAGAATATTAACATCCCGACAACCCAGTTCATTTCACGAGGAGCCTTATAGGATCCTGTAAAGAACACGCGAAGCGTATGTAGGAACATCATGACAATAACGAGACTTGCGCCCCAATGGTGCATCCCCCGTACAATCACGCCGAAGGCTACCTTATGCTGCAAGTAGTCTACGCTCGCATAAGCGTTGATAATATCCGGCACATAATACATTGTCAGGAACATACCTGACAAAATTTGTATAACTGTGATAAAGAACGTCAATCCACCGAAGCAATACACGAAAGCGGAGAAGTGATGAGCCGGGTTAACGTGCTCCGGCACCTCGTGGTCCGCTACGTCTCTCCACATCGGCGTGATATCCAGGCGTTCATCGATCCAGTTATAAACCGCTTTAAACATCTGATGTTACGCCTCCTTATTACACCCGTTTGTTAGGTCTGAGCTGACCAACATACACAACGCCGTTCTCGATCTTCACTTCGTATTCGTCGAGCGGCAATGGCGCTACGGCTAAGTTTTTCCCGTCAATCGTGTAATGAGCACCGTGACAAGGACAATAGTACTGGTTCTGGAATTGCGGGCTGCCATTCCAGTTTACCGTACAACCCAAGTGTTTGCACGTCGGATTCAGAGCAAAGATTTTGCCATCCTGGCCTTTGGCAATCCACGCTTCCAGTTCAGGATTACTCTCGTACCATCCGTCCACTTGATGCACTTGAAACTTGAAGGATTTGGGTTCGTTCGTAACCTGAGCCTCTTCAACAACCTTTACCCATTGGGCTTGAGTCTTAGGCTGAAGAACCGGATCCACCGCAAAGCGAACCATCGGAACCAGCATCCCGGCGCCCATGAATGCTCCTGCTCCACCGAGGGTGTAAGAAAGAAACTGGCGTCTGGACATTTCACGACGTTTTACAGGTTTCTCGCCGTGATGCTGCGTCTCTTGATTCGTGTGATCGTTCATTCTCGTTCTACCCCCTTTTTGCAACATATATCAGTCGTTCGACATAACTTTACACCATACACTAGGACATAACTAATAATAGCTTACACCTCAAAGTGCGTCAAGAATGGAGTCTCGTTATTCCTAGGTGTATTCCGAGGTGTCAAAGCCACATGTAACGAAATTGTCACAACTGGTGCCGTTGGGTTGATGTGTTAGACTGTTACATAGAATTCTCAACATTCCCAATAATCATACATCCCCTATACGTTTTGACTAGCACTCCATAAGCTGGCCATCCGCTCTCCCGCTTCCCGCTTCACATCGCCGCTTGAAGCCTTAAGCTCTTCCGGAGTGAAGCGCAGAACCAAGTCCGCATGCTTCGTTCCAAGAACTGCTTCTCCCAGTTCAAGCTCAGTCTTGGCCGTTACGATGACAACAAAGCGAAATCCTGCTCGCTTAAAGCCTTCACAGACCTGATCAAGCAATGCGCCTGCAGAATCTTGACCCTCACCGCTTACGAAGTGCATTGCGGGGTATGTCACGATACGGCCTTTGAACGGAAGCTCGATCAAATCAAGCGCATCGCGTAAAGCTTCCAGCTCCTTGGTGGTCTCCCAAGGCGTCTCCCTTCCAATTAACCCCGTAACCGGGAGTACCGCGGTATCCAGATACGGACGGAGCTCTTCCCATGTCCGCTCCTCTATGTCGCTAAATTTCAATGAATTCACCTTCTTTCCCTGTACCACTTTAGCACAGAAAAAAAGACATATGAACCATCTTCATATGTCTTTCAAAAAAATGTCATCATTGGCGTTCATTCCATTTAATTTGGATTCATTCACCCAAGTCTCGCAGTGTATTCAGTTCGGTTGTTAGGGCAATAAAGGATTGTTCGTCACCATTAGCCAATGCTTGGTCTATTTCTTCATACAATATCTGCTCTTTGTATTTACGCAGCGCTTCATCAAGCACCATTTCTGCAAACAAACTCAGCATCATATCGTTTGTCACGTTCATTTTGCCCATGAGAACCTACCTCCAAACCGGGTCATGATGATCCACTGAAACCAATTACTACTTACGGCTGTCCCTCAAATACTCCGAGCCTTTGACGCAGTAGCTCTCCATCGTTCGTTTCATCCGCTCCAGATCAGACTGTTGCAGTTCTCTTATCACTTTTGACGGTGATCCGAGAGAAAGCGTGTACGAGGGGATTGTTTTGTTCTCGGTCACAAGCGTTCCTGCCCCTATTAAAGCATATTCACCGATGGAAGCCCCGTTAAGTACAATCGCCCCCATACCGATTAATGTGCCTTTACCTACATGGCAGCCGTGAATGATAGCCCCGTGTCCTACGGATACTTCATCTTCGATAATCAACGGTTGAGCCGTATTCACATGGCCGATACAGCCGTCTTGAATGTTGCTTCGTTTCCCGATCCGAATAGGGGCCAAATCTCCTCGCAGCACGGTGTTGTACCAGATGCTCGCCTCTTCTTCGATGATAACGTCCCCGATAATTTGTACACCGGCCGCCAAGAACACCGTAGGATGAATCTGGGGCAGAACCCCGTTATAACTATGCAGCATAAACGGATACACTCCTTAGATAAGGCGCTGTGAAGGCCGGAAGCTCCTTTCACGATAAAGCCGCCTCGAATTTTGGAGTGATTGTAGCAGTACCCTCAAGGTTTGTCAAACTTCAAAAATGATCTTTTCTTCATCGGGCACAACCGTTCCTTCAATGATGTGGCTGCCCAGCTTGGTAACCTGAATGACGCGTCCCCACCTTTCGTCTTCGCCGATCCTCACAAGTCCCAGATGCATCAGCATATGAATAATCCTTTGCTCCAGGATCGAATCGGCCGTGTCGTAATAGTAAGGTCGAACCAATGGCGTCAACGCTTCGCTCAACGAGTGATAGGTAGTCCATGCTTTGGCTAATCTACTTAACCAATGGACAAGTGATTGAAGGTTGGGAATAGGACCTTTATACAGCCTTAACCAGAATCGGTAGACTTGAACCGGATCGTCTTTTTGACCTTCGTCCACTCTCGCCGCGCCCTTGCTTGTAAGAGCCAGTACTTGGTTGTGTTCCGTAATCAGATCATTGTAATAGCAGTAATCGTAAATGAAAGAAAATCGGTTAGGGTACTCACGGAACATCCTCCCATAGCCGAATCTCCACGCGGTCTTGCCAACAGGGTCTTCCCTTACCGCCAAGCGTTCCAGTATCTGCTGCAGATTGCGTTTGTACATGACATTCTCAGCAGTAAGAATGACTTCCTGACTCCGGAGTATATGAAGAAAGCTCCAGATATCATCCGTTATCAGCCTCTGCTCGTCCCGGTATACAGGAGGTTCTTCGGTCGTTTGAAGCTTTTGCTGAAATTGCCTGGCAAGCACGTAAATGAATCTTCTTTTCAAATCGGCAGGCACTTGAAACAAGTACCGCGTTTGATGGGAATATCCGCTAAACAACCATCCCCTTTGCTTGAAGCGTGTAATCATGTCACGCGGATTCCAGGCTTTGTTCTCGTCATCCTTGGTAAATCGGCTTTGCTGAACCCGGGCAATCAGCTCCTCCAGACTAAACGATCCGCGCTGGTCAAATAAGAGTGAGTTGAGAAAACGGATGTCTTCGAGCGATAAGGCTTCAACCTGAGTATCGAATACCTCACGCCGACCTACCGCACACAAGATCGACTGGATGAGCTCGTTTTTCGAATGGCCGTTACACTCACATTGATACGTATCGGCAATACGGCTCAGCTCCTGGATATCCGCGTAGCTTAACATGTCGGCTAGATTCATGCGTCTTTCCCTCCAGAACTTCCTACTACCCATTATGGGAAAATGTTCAGGTTTTAAACGCAGTTTGACAAAAGTTGCAAAAAAAAGCGGATTCCCATGCAGCATGATGCTTTGCATAAGAATCCGTAGTTTTCGTTCAAACCTTATGATGCTGCTCCTGCTCCAGCTTCGCCAAATGTGAAGTGCAGTTGAGGAGCCGGCAGTGCCAGACTTCTTCCACCCGCTCGATCACGGTTAAAGACGTATTTTTTAAATGCTCCTCTATCGTCCGACCCAAATAGGAAGCAAGAACAGGCGCGATATACCCTCCGTGGCTAACGATCAAAAGGCGTTTGCCCCGATGATCCCGCTCCGTATCGAGAAGAAACGACTGCCAACGTGCCAGAAGCGCCTCATCGCTTTCCAGACCGAGGTCAAGCTCGCGCCAATTCTCCCCCCATTTGGAGAGGCGATCTTCCAGCGTAGTCCCTTCCAGCTGGCCGAAAGCTCTCTCACGCAATCTCGTATCAACGCCAATCAGAGGTGTTCCAGTAACTTCAGCTATTTTTTGGGCCGTTTCCCTTGCTCTAATTAAATCGCTGGAGATCACCCCGTCCCAATCCTCTCCTTGAAGCCTTTCGGCTAATAAGCCAGCTTGTATCCTCCCGACTTCGGCCAAAGGCGTATCCTTTTGGCCCTGCATACGGCCTGCCAAGTTCCACTCTGTCGTTCCGTGCCTTACGAATCCAAGTGTAATCATCTTGTTTTTTACATCCCTTCTATATCTCAATCAAAAAAAAGAAACGGCCCCGGGGGGCCGGATTTGCAGATCCGCTAACTTCTTGTTCGTGAGAACCAATTCATAATAAGTAAAGTGGAGGTCAACCCTAGAAGAGAAACGAATAACATATAATCCTTCACCGTCTGAATCGGTCCGACACGATACATGAACGGCTCATTAAATCCTTTCAGACTGGCTACAGCCGTTGGCATGGAGTGTACATTCATCGACTCCCCCCCGCTTGCCGCCACGACAACCGGATCACCCAATCGACCGAATACGCTGGACTCTTGAACAAAAGGGCTACCGTCCATACTCACTTCATTGAATAATGAAAAGACAAAAGTGAAGACAAACAGTGCGATACAAAGGGAGATCACCGCTGTGAAATTGCGCCGGAACTTGTATGAGAATTGATGAAGCCGGTCAGGGGCCGGAATTCGCCAGGACTCATCATCATATATCCGCTTCATCACAGTAGGTGAAACCGACTTATTCACTGACGCGACAGGAGCTTCATACACAGTCGATCGAATCAGTTGAGTGCTTTCCTGCCAAATCTCGAATTCCTCTTCACAAGCTTTACAATGCTTGATGTGCTCATCCACCGCCTGACGTTTTATATCATGTTCCGGCAAGTCCCAATAAACGCCGAACCATTCATGGATGTCTACGCATTTCATCTTTGATTCATCCCCTCATACTCCTCAAATATAGGTTCAAGAAAGTATGGTTCCAACTGAAGCTTTACGCTAGCCCTTGCTCTGAATAACAAAGATTTGACCGAACTGACCGTCTGACCAAGGATATTCGCTATCTCTTGGTAATCAAGCTGGTCATACTCACGCAAAATTAATGCGGAACGCTGCTTCTCAGGCAAATTATTAATGGCATCCCTTACCATAGAGACTCTCTCATTCCGTAGAACGGCTTGCTCCGGGAGTGCGTCCAAGGAAGTCTGAGGCGTATATCCGCTTTGCTCCAAAGAAACCTTTACGTTTTTATTTTTACGCAGCTCGCTTAATACCGTATTGCGCGCGATCGTATATAACCAAGTGGAGAAGGTCGCTTCTACCTCACGAAACGAATGAAGACTTTTATAGGCCTTGTAGAACGTTTCGTTGCATAGGTCTTCTGCCAAAGACTCCATCTGCGAGCTTTTCAGCATGTGAAAAATAAATGCCAAAATTTTTCTCTCATAGCGGCGCATCAATTCATCATATAGCTGGACGTTGCCATCCTTTATTTCTCTGATCAACTGGGAATCGGTCATGCAGTTCGACCCTCCTTGTGATTCCTGCTTGCCCCCAGCGATACTACATGTATGTACTGTATGGGGAGTGTAAAAGTTGCGGTTGTTTGAAAAAAAATTCACTCACGAACCTTGATTGCTATACTATTCGTGATATAAGGTCAAAATTCCTGCTTTATCGACAACTTCATAGGCTCCGCCAATAAAGATGTACAATACATACAACGATTCGTTCATCAAAATAAGATATGCTGAAGCGGAGTTCATCATGAACAGATCTGCCCATTCCTAACCTGGGCATAAAAAAAACCGCCTGATTCATCAGGCGGCAGCACATTGTGCCATTATTCGGATAGGAGTGGAGAGAAACCATACTGTACTTTTATTATATGTATCCGTTTACAAAATGTCAACGGTTTTTTTGAAAACGTTTCCTGATATTATTACTTCCTTTAGAGTAAAAAAATCATATTAAATTGTGGGCTGACAACCATTGTTCAAACCTTTTACACCGAGATGATAATCAAGCTCCTTTATTTCGATTGAAAATCATAAAATTATCTTTTAAAAGCCACAGCTTCTAAATCAAAAATCATTTTCATAAAAACCTAAGTGTACACGGTATCTATCGTCATATAACAGGTTCAAAGTCCCCCTCCATCTTTAAACTACATTACTCACCTTGCCCCCTCAAAATTCTTACTCGTATATTGATTGTACCAAAAATTCAGATCGTATAAATTGCAGCATAGTTCTTTCACAGGGTCAAAAAAAAGATTACACGTGAACCGTGTAATCTTTTTTCAATAGCTCAAGCGCTTTATCCATATCGTATTCCTCTCGGAATGACAATCGCAAAACGCCGGGAATATCTTCCCTGCTCTCAATAATTTGAATATTGCTCAAATTCACACGATGGCTTCCCAGCAGCATGGTGATTTGACCAATCACGCCGGGATGATCAGGCACATCAACATAAATATCGTAGAAGGAATGGATAACTCCCTTGCGGCGTTCCGGCAATCCTCCACGGAAGCGGCTCGCCTTTTGAAACTCCTGTTCGATTCCTTCGCCGTTTCCTATCTCCAGCAGGTTAATGAATCTGCCGACTTCTTCATTCCAATCCTTGAGCAGATTCAGCATTACGGTTTTGTTATTGATCAGAATATCCCGCCATATGATCGGATCGCTCGAAGCGATTCGCGTTATGTCGCGGAACCCGCCCGCGGCCAAATTCTGATAAAGCTCGTTGGACTCATTATAGCGCGCCACCTGATTCACGAGAGCAACGGCAATGATATGCGGCAGATGACTAATGGCGCCTACGATTTCATCGTGAAGCTTGGCATCCACCTTGACGATGTGAGCCCGTGTCCATTGGAGCAGCTCTATCAAGCGGTCATACGCTTCTTCAGGAGTATCCTTATCCGGCGTCAAGACGTAGAAAGCATTCTCGAACAAATGAGAGGTGGCGGCTTCAACACCGGACTTCTCCTTGCCCGCCATCGGGTGGCCTCCGATAAAGGATACGCCTGGCAGATTCAGCTTCGACGCATATTCCGCAACAGAAGCCTTCGTACTGCCGACATCCGTAATGATGCAGCCGGGCTTCAAAGAGAGAGCGGAAAGCTTGTTCAAATACTCTTCCAAATTCCCTACCGGAACGCAAAGAAAAATAAAGTCCGCGCCTTCAGCGGCTTCCTCGAACGATGTGGTGGCATGATCGACCACTTCACGTTTCAAGTACTTTTCTACGGAACGCGGATTACCGGAATGACCGACGACCGTTATCCCCGGCTTTCCTTTAAAGCACAGGGCGAGCGACCCTCCGATCAATCCGACGCCGTAAATGGCAATTTTGATCATGAAACCGCCACTTCGCTCAAAACCTGCTGCAGCGCCTCAAGGAATTTACGGTTTTGCTCCTCGCTGCCTACCGTTACGCGAATTTTGGTTGGGTAGCCCCAGCTCGGGTCATGGCGCACAATGATACCTCTTTTCAGCAAGCCCTGAAATACCTCTTGCCCCGGACGCTTCACATCGATCATGATGAAATTTCCGTGAGCTTCAAAATACGGAAGGCCCAGCTCGTCCAATTCGGCCGTCACTTGCTGAATTCCAGCCGCATTCGACTCACGGCACGCCTTGATAAACTCTTCATCCTTCAATGCCGCAAGCCCGGCCGCCTGTGCAAAGCTCGTGGTATTAAAAGGTTCGCGTACCTGATTAATCGAACGTACCACATCCGGATGTCCGATACCGAAACCGATACGCAGGGAGGCCAATCCGAAAATTTTGGAGAACGTGCGCAGCACCACGATGTTCTTATATTTGTTCAGCAGTGAAATGCTGTCCGGATAATCTTCGTTTACGGTGTACTCGGCATAGGCTTCGTCGAGAACCACCATGACATGATTTGGAACGGCTTCAATAAAGGATACGATTTCCTGTTGGGTTAACATGGTACCCGTCGGATTGTTCGGATTGCAGATCCAAACAATCTTGGTACGCTCGTTTACTTTGGCTAGCATAGCCTTCAAATCATGCTTTCCGTTTCCATCAACAGGGACTTCGATGAAGGTAGCCCCTTCGACTTCTGCGTTATGCTTGTATTGTGGGAACGTAGGGAATGCTGAAATCGTTTCGTCATTCGGCGTTAAGAAAGCGCGCGCGATCATCAGAATCACTTCGTCCGAGCCTGCGCCGAAAATAATTTGATTAGGCTTTACACCAAAATGCTCGGCTACAGCATTCGTCAGCTCCACGGCTCCGCCGTCCGGATAAATGCTGACTTGATCGAGTAAGGAAACAATGGCTTCTTTCGCTTTCGGAGAGCATCCGAACGGATTCTCATTGGAGGCCAGCTTGATGACATCGGTAAGACCCAGCTCCCGCTTTACTTCGCTAATCGGTTTTCCCGGTTGATACACCGGAAGATGTAAAATATTTTGTTTAGGCTGCACTTCGGTAGTCACCTCGTTTTAGGATGAATGAGCAGGAATATGAAATCAGTTCCCCATCAATTTTCGCACAAATTCATGAATTTGCAAGAGTCCTTGTGATTTTGTCGAGTCCTGTGTCAGAAGCGGCAGCGCTTCTTCCACTTTTCTCACCAAGGCGCTCCCCACGACGATTCCGTCGCAGGTCTCTGCAAAACGGGCATATTGCTCGGGTGTGGATATGCCAAAGCCGATCGCGATCGGAAGATTCGTCGATCCCTTTACGGTTTGCAGGAACTCGTCAATACCGCTGTGAAACACCGTCCGTGTTCCCGTCACGCCTAGCGAAGATACGCAGTATACAAACCCGCTTGCCCGCGAGGCTATTTTTTGCACCCGCTCCTTGGAGGTCGGAGCTACAAGCGGAATCAAATGAATGCCGTGCTTCTCGGCTAACTCGCGAACCTCTCCATCCTCCTCCATGGGCAAATCCGGAATGATCAACCCGCTGATGTCGCTTTCTTGAAGAAGTGAAAAAGTCCGGTCAAGTCCCGTTTGGAGCACAGGATTGAAATAGGTGAATAAAATAAACGGCAGCTCGCACCCTTCACTTCGTGCTTGCTTTGCGGCTTCGATGCAATCCAGGATCGTGATGCGGTTTGCTTTCAAGGCCCGCATGGAAGACGCCTGAATGACGGGGCCGTCGGCAAGAGGGTCCGAATAAGGTACCCCTAACTCAACCATAGCCGCTCCCGCTTTTTCAAGCTCCTTGATCACATCGATCGAGGTCCGAACGTCGGGATCCCCGATCGTCAGGAAAGGGATAAAGGCCGGTTTCTTTTGTTCCCGCAGCTCGGCAAATTTCCGGTCAATGCGATTCATCGGCATGTCCTCCCAAATAGCTCATGATGGCTTCGACGTCTTTATCTCCGCGACCCGAGAGACTGACAACAATAATTTGATCCTTGTCCATAGCCGGAGCCCGCTTGATCGTCTCGGCAATTGCATGCGCGCTCTCGAGCGCCGGAATGATGCCTTCCTTGCGGCTGAGCAGCTGCAGCGCATCCAACGCTTCCTGGTCCGTAATCGGAACATATTCGGCGCGGCCGGTATCCTTCAGATGCGAATGCTCAGGTCCGATCCCCGGATAGTCAAGTCCGGCGGAGATGGAATGGGCCTCCTGCACTTGACCGTGCTTATCCTGCAAAAGATAGCTGTAGGAGCCTTGAAACACTCCTTTGCTTCCCATAGTCATCGTAGCGGCGTGCTTATCGGTATCTATACCGCGGCCTGCGGCCTCAACACCGATCAATCGAACGTTCTCATCGTTGACGAATGGATAAAACATGCCGATCGCGTTGCTCCCGCCGCCTACGGCAGCAATGACCGTATCCGGAAGCCTGCCTTCCTGCTCAAGAATTTGCTTTCGCGATTCGTCGCCAATGATGCGTTGGAAATCGCGGACCATCATCGGGTAAGGATGCGGCCCCGTTGCTGAACCAAGAATATAGAACGTATCGTCAACATGACTGACCCAATAGCGAAGCGTCTCATTGCACGCATCCTTCAAGGTTCTCGTACCCGACGTGACCGGAACGACTTCCGTTCCGAGCAGGTTCATCCGGAACACATTCAGCTGTTGGCGCTTCATGTCTTCTTCACCCATAAACACCTTACATTCGAATCCCATCAGGGCAGCGACCGTAGCTGTCGCGACGCCGTGCTGGCCTGCCCCGGTTTCGGCGATAATTTTGGTTTTGCCCATCCACTTGGCCAAAAGTCCCTGACCGAGAGCATTATTGATTTTGTGCGCACCGGTATGGTTTAAATCCTCCCGCTTCAGGTAAATCTTCGCACCACCCAAATACTCGGTCAAGCGCCCGGCATAATAAAGCGATGTGGGCCGTCCGGAATAGCGGTGCAGCCAATAATTCAGCTCTTCCTGGAATTTCCCGTCTTTGGCATACTTCTTAAAGGCTTCCTCCAGCTCGATCAATGCGTTCATCAGCGTTTCCGGCACATAACGCCCGCCGAATTTGCCGAATCGGCCATACTCATCCGGTCCGTTAAACAATTGATTTCACCCTTTCGACAAAAGTCGTAATTTTTCCGATATCTTTTACTCCGTCGGTTTCCACGCCGCTGGACACATCCACGCCGTCGGGAGCATAATCATCGATCAGCCCCTGTACATTGTCAGGCTGTAGACCTCCGGCTACCAGAAGAGGAATACCGGCTTCACGGCACCACTGCTGATAAGAAGGAATCGTTTCCCAAGCAAAGGTCTTGCCTGAACCTCCTCCATAAACCGGGTCGAATGTATCCAGAAGCATTCCGTCCACAAAACCACGGTAAGGCTCCAAGCTGCTGCGGACAGACTCCATTGCATTTTCCGATGTGACGGGCGCCGATATCGTAATCACTTTAAATACCTTGACGCCCGGAAATGCTTTTTTCACGGACAGGCAAAACTCCGGACTTTCCTGGCCATGAAGCTGAACAACGTCAAGCGCCGCTTCGCTAAGCACGGCTCCCAGCTCCTCCATGCTCGGGTTTACAAAAACTCCCGCGGTTTGCGGCCGGCGCTCCGCCTTTTGTATTCTGCGGAGCATCGCTGCGGCTTGGCCAGGAGTGACCTGACGTTTGCTTCTTGCGAATACAAAGCCGATATAATCAACGGGCAGATTGGCAACCTGCTCTGCCATTTCCTCCGTTTGCAATCCGCAAATTTTAACGCTGACCATTGGATATCTCACTCCTTGACCGCTTCTGTGCCTGCATAAGCTCCCATCAATTCGTGAACCGCCGCAGAAACATCCGGCTGACGCATAAAATGCTCGCCAACCAGCACGGCCCGCGATCCGACCGAAAGCAGCCAATCGATTTCCTCAGGCTTGGATATACCGCTCTCGCTGACGACAGTAACTCCTTTAGGTATATGCTTGACCAGCTCCTCCGTCGTTGCCAGATCGGTGACGAAGGTTTTGAGGTTGCGGTTGTTGATCCCGACCATCGTCGGATTCAGCTCCAGCACGCGTTCCAGCTCTTCTTGGTCATGAACCTCGATCAGAACATCCATTCCGATATCTTTGGCGATCTGATGGTATTCTTTCATCTGCTTCGTCGTGAGTATAGCGGCGATCAGCAGAATCGCATCGGCGCCAATGCATCGCGCTTCATAGATTTGATGTGGATCGATGGTAAAATCTTTACGCAATAACGGCACTCGTACCGCTTCACGCACCATGCTTAGATATTCGTTAGCGCCCTGAAAGTATTGAACGTCGGTTAAGACCGAGATACAGTCCGTCCCGGCCTGCTCATACGCCTTGGCCAGACGGACAGGCTCGAAGTCATCGCGAATCAAGCCTTTGGACGGGGAGGCTTTCTTTACCTCCGCAATCAGTCCCATGGAGCGCTTGCGGCCGGAGCCCAGCGCGCGCTCAAAGCCGAGACAATCGGGAAGCTCGGAAATCCGCTTCTCCATTGCCGCTATGGTGATGCTTTCTTTCAGCAGCTCAACTTCCTGTTTTTTGGTATTGACAATTCGATCAAGAAACATGGCTCACTTCTCCCGTACATTGAACTAATTGCTCCAGCTTTTCCTTGGCTTTGCCGGAGTCGATGACTTGAGCCGCCAGCTTTACGCCTTCCTTCAGCGTTTCACTGAAGCCAGTCACATAGAAGCATGCGCCGGCGTTGGCCAGCACAACATCTCTACACGCGCCCTGCGCGCCGGCAAAGATACTGCGGACGATCTCCGCATTCACCGCGGCGTCTCCGCCAACGACTTCGTTAAGGCTGTAAACCTTCAGCCCCAGTTCTTCCGGGGTAATCTCAAAAGTACGGATGTCGCCGTCCTTCAGTTCCGTGATCTGGGTCGCATCCGAAATGCTGATCTCATCCAGCCCGTCCAAGCTGGCCACCACTAAGGAACGCTTCACGCCCAAAGCCAGCATGACATGAGCGATGGTTTCCGTCTTGCCACGATCGAACACACCCAGCACCTGCCGGTCCGCGCCCGCTGGATTAGTGAGCGGTCCAAGCAGATTGAACACCGTACGGAAGCCGAGCTCTCTTCTGGATGCAGCCACGTGCTTCATCGATTGATGATACAGCTGCGCAAACATGAAGCAAATGCCGACCTCATCCAGACAACGGGCCGCTTGCTTCTCGTTTAATTGGATATTGACCCCGAGCGCTTCAAGCACGTCGGCACTGCCGCTTTTGCTCGACATGGCCCGGTTTCCGTGCTTTGCTACCCGAATGCCGCCCGCCGCGGCTACAATCGCCGCTGTCGTAGAGATGTTGAAGGTGTCGGCGCCGTCTCCTCCTGTCCCGCAAGTATCCAACAGATTGTCCTGCCTGGTTTGTACCCGGTTGGCCTTGGCACGCATGGTCTCGGCGAATCCTGTGATTTCCTCAATCGTTTCGCCCTTCATGCGAAGCCCGGTAAGCATCGCTCCAATCTGCGTCGGCGTGGCTCCTCCTTCCATGATGTGAGACATCACATTACGCGCCTCCGACCGTGTCAAATTCGACAGTCCGACAATCTTGTGAATCGCTTGCTGCACAGTCAATTGCTGTTGTTCCAATGTATTCGCCTCCCCATGATTCGTAATCCCCATTTGGCTTATTGATAATAATCGTGGTTGATCGGCACAGATTCGCTCGGTTTGGCTGTGAATGCCGCCTCGGCCATTCGGATCGACTTCAGCATCCCTTTGGCTTTATTCACCGTTTCCTCATACTCATTCACCGGAATGGAGTCCCACACGATGCCTGCTCCCGCCTGCACGTAAGCTTTTCCGTTTTTAAAGATGATCGTCCGAATCGTAATGCATGTGTCAAGATTTCCGGAAAAGCCAAGGTATCCGATCGCTCCCGCATAAGCGCCGCGCGCTTCGTTCTCGAGCTCGGCAATGATCTCCATGGCTCTGAGCTTTGGCGCTCCCGATACGGTGCCCGCCGGCAGGCAGGAAATGAAGGCATCGTAGAAATCCTTGTCCGCCGCCAGTTGGCCGGAAACATTAGAAACAATGTGCATGACGTGAGAGTAGCGTTCAATTTGCATGAACGTATCGCATTTGACTGTCCCGAATTCCGATACGCGGCCGATATCGTTGCGCCCCAAATCCACAAGCATCAAATGCTCCGCCCGCTCCTTCTCATCGGCCAGCAGCTCCTTCTCCAGCAGAAGATCCTCTTCCGGCGTCCGGCCGCGGGGACGGGTCCCGGCAATAGGACGTGTCTCCACCTTCTCATCCTCCACGCGAACAAGAAGCTCCGGAGAAGTGCCGACGATGACTTCGTCGTCCATTTTGAGACAATACATATACGGTGACGGATTCATCGTCCGCAGAATGCGGTAAACATGAAGCGGCGATACGTCCGTTTCAATCTCGAACCGCTGGGAAAGCACCACTTGAAAAATATCTCCGGCGCGAATGTACTCCTTCGCTTGGTTCACATTCGAAATAAACTGCTCTTTGGTCAAATTGGACTTCACCTCGCCCAATTCGACGTCCTCCGGTATCGGACGATGCGTCATGGACATGGCCGGCAGAGGACGCTTCAAGCGCTCGATGGTAGCGTCAATTTTGGCGCAGGTCTTCTCGTATGCCTGAACAATGTCACGATCTGTGCCATGCTGGGGAACATGGACATTGGCAATGATTTTAAGCTGCTGTTTAAAATGATCGAAGACGATGACTTGATCGCAGAACATGAACTGGATGTCGTTCATCTGCAAATCGTCTTTGCGATGCTTCGGCAGCTTTTCGTAGTATTGCAAAAGGTCATATCCGAAAAATCCGACGGCTCCTCCCGTGAAGCGCGGCAGATCCGGCAGCGACGGGCTCTTGTAATCTCGGAGATAGGCCTTTAATACATCCACCGGCTTCTCCGTTGACGTCTTCACACCCTCAGGCCCATCGATCTCTGTCACACCGTGCTTGGCCCGGATCATCATGAAAGGGTCCGTGCCGATGAAGGAGTACCGCGCCCATTTCACGCCGCCCTCGACGCTCTCCAGCAAAAACGCCCGATTCTCCTCGTAAAAATGCTGAAACACGCGAATCGGGGTCTCCGTGTCCGCAATCAGATTGCGCACTACGGGAATCAGGTTATAATCCTTCGCGAGCCGAATGACTTCCTTCACTTCCGGTGTGTACATGTTCATCTCTCCTCTTCTCATCCTTGAACCTGCTACGGATCTAAAAAACAAAAAAAGCCTCTACGTCAAGTAGAGGCGGTCATTCAGCGGATGATCGGTTAAGTCCAAAGAATACAGCTTCAAGGCAGCACGAAAAAAGCATATGAACAAATAATGCCCAAATCGAAACCGTACCGCTAAAGCGCTAATGCTTTCTTTGAACGAAAAACGCTCACTCATCTCATCTCAACTGAACTCAGCTAAACTCTACTCTGCTCTGCTCTCATACGAACACTTTCAACTTCCTATTCTAATACCAACTATACTACCTCTGTTATGATTTTGTCAATTTGGACAGATCCGGACGCAGCCTCATCGCTTCCTTCTGAAATACATGCTTGATTTCCGCTTGGCTTTTTTCCGTATTGACAGTCACCATCAACCTGACACATTTGGGAAGGCTGCCTTCAACCGGAATTTCCAGCGAGCACATCAGCGGAACCAGCTCCCAGCCTTCCATCTGCCGGATCGCCTTTGCAGGGAAGGTCGCCGTCAAATCTTGTGTTACCGTCACGAACACATGCGCGATCTCTTCCGGGATGATTCCGTTCTCTGCTATAATCTCGTTCAGAAGCTCCGTCGTAGCCGATAAAATATCATTTTCTTCATTATTTTCTACTGTAGTTGCGCCGCGTATTCCCCGTACAAACATAAGTCAGTCCTCCCGTTTCAACTGATCCACGATGTCTCTGACCCATTCCGCGGATACATTTTTATTGATCTCCACCTTACCGATTTCGGTAGGGACAATGAAGACCATCTTGCCTTCCTTGAACTTCTTATCATGCATCATGGCTTTCATAATTTCATCGGTGTCCAAATGCGCAGGGACGGCCACCGGCAAACCGAATTTCTTGAAGATCCGCTTTGTCGTCGTGTATACCTGCTCCGGGTTACCCAAACGAACGGAAAGTTTAGCGGCGCCCACCATTCCGATGGAGATCGCTTCCCCATGCAGCAGCTCGTTATAGCCCGCAACCGCCTCCAAAGCGTGTCCGATCGTATGTCCCAGATTGAGGATGGCTCTCAAATCATTCTCGCGTTCATCCTGAGACACGACGGAGGCCTTTACGCTGCAGCCCTTGTACAAACCGTATTGCAGCGCCTCCGGATCCAAGCCGATCAGCCGATCCGCGTTATCCTCACACCATGCCGTAAACTCCGCATCCCAAATCAGACCGTGCTTGATCATTTCGGACAAGCCCGCCCGCACGTCCCGGTCCGGCAGCGTTCGGAGTGTAGCCGTATCGTACAGCACCATCTCCGGTTGATGGAATGCTCCGATAATATTCTTCGCCAATGGGTGATTGACCGCCACTTTCCCCCCTACGCTGCTGTCATGCGCCAGAATCGTCGTTGGAATCTGGACGAAACGAATGCCGCGCATATAGCTGGCCGCGACAAAGCCGGCCAAATCGCCTACAACGCCGCCGCCCAGTGCAATGACCGTTGAATTGCGATCGAGTCCCGCTTCGAGGCAAGAGGTGATCACATCCTCCAAAACCGACAGCGACTTGGACTTCTCTCCGGAAGCCACGGTATGTGAAGCTGTTGTGTACCCGGCCTGTTCCAGCTTCAACGTGACGGGCTCCAGGTATTGCTTGGCCACATGCTCATCCGTTACAATCAGCAGCGGTGAGCGTTTGCCGATTCCATGCTTATCGAAATAGGAGGCAATATCCTCCAAAATCCCATCGCCGATATAAATCGGATAGGATCGTGTTCCCAAATCAACCGTAAGCTCTCTTATCATATCCGGTTCTCCCGATTAATAGCTTTTCGTTTGTTCCAAATAGCTTTCATAATTCCGGCGGATTTCTTCGATGGAATCCCCGCCGAATTTCTCCATGAACGCGCTGGCGACCTCCCAAGCGATCACGTTCTCCATAATAACGCTCGCCGCAGGCACGGCACACGTATCGGAGCGCTCTACCTGAGCGGTAAATGCTTCCTTCGTGTCGATATCAACGCTTTGCAGAGCCTTGTACAGCGTCGAGATCGGTTTCATCACCCCGCGCACTACAATCGGTTCGCCTGTCGTCATCCCGCCTTCAAAACCGCCGGCGCGGTTGCTGGCCCGATAGAAGCCGCGTTCTTCATTGTGCATGATCTCATCATGAACCAAAGAGCCTCTGCGCTTGGCCGCTTCAAAGCCGATCCCGAATTCCACGCCTTTGAACGCTTGAATCGACAATACGGCCTGCGCAATCCTGCCGTCCAGCTTGCGGTCCCACTGCACATGGCTGCCAAGACCGACCGGAACGCCTTCAATAATGCATTCCACAATGCCGCCGAGTGTATCGCCGTCCTCTTTAGCCGCATCGATCGCCGCAATCATCCGCGCTTCCGCATCTTTATCCGTCACCCGAACCTGGGATTCCTCGGTGATCCGGATCAGATCGTCAATCGGCATCTCTTCGCGCTGCACCTCGACATCGCCGATACGAATCACTTGACCGGCCACTTTGATGCCGAATTCCTTCAGCAGCTCTCTTGCCATGCCGCCGACGGCCACACGCATCGTCGTCTCTCTGGCGCTGGAGCGCTCCAAAATATTGCGAAGATCGCGCTGATTATATTTCAACCCGCCATTCAGGTCGGCATGTCCGGGGCGCGGACGATTGACCCTGCGCTTGGTTTCATCCGTACCTTCGATCGGCTCGATGTTCATGATCGATGTCCAGTGCTTCCAATCGTTGTTCTCTACGACAAGCGCGATCGGTGCTCCTGTTGTTTTGCCATGACGAACGCCCCCGACGATCGATGCGGTATCCTTCTCAATCTGCATTCTCCGCCCGCGGCCATAGCCTTTTTGCCGGCGAGCTAGCTCATGGTTAACCGCCTCGAAATCAACAGCCAGATTGCTTGGAAACCCTTCGATAATCGCCGTCAGCTGCGGTCCGTGCGTTTCTCCTGCTGTTAAATATCTCACTTATTAATCCCCTTTCATCCTATCCCATGAAAGCCAATCCATAGCGTACTTAGACGCTTTAGCGCTTTTATGTACTCCATTCCTGTGCTAATTATAGTATAGGAGTCTTCCTTTGACAAGAAAATGAGCTTACAAAAAAAGAAACGCTGCCCTTGGCCTCATGCCGTCAGACAGCGGATCTTTCTTGATTGTGCGCTTATACCCTAGCCGTTTGCGGGTTGTCTCTTGCGTACAGAAGAGCTGCCTGTATGCTCGGGTTCACCGACCAGCCCCAGAATTTGAACCGAATCAATTCCCAGGATTTGAGCACACTCCTGCATCGTAATAAATCCACGACGGTACGCGCTAATGACCTTTCGTTTATCCATGTCAGTCCTCCAGCACGCTTTACCAGCATTCACAGCTTTTAAAAGCATTTTATGCATAGTATGGCACGACATGGAAACGATTATTCATACAATTAAACCGTCTTCCGGTAAAAAAACGTATCGGCAGATTCCAGGCCATACTGACCCGGACTGAAAATTTGCTCGGTACTGCCTACAAACAGAAGTCCGCCGGGCTTCAAAGCATTCGCAAACTTCTGATAAAGCATATGCTTGGCTTCTTCCGTAAAATAAATCATCACATTACGGCAAACGATCAAGTCAAACTGTGTATCGAACGTATCGATGAGCAGATTTTGCTTTTGAAAACGGATCGCCTTTTTCAACGATTCTTCAATATGATAAGTCATTTGTTCCTGGCGATAATATTTACGCAAATATTTGTCCGGAACATCCTTCACCGAACGGTCGGAGTACACCGCCTTTTTCGCCTTTTCCAGCGCTCCTTCATCAATGTCCGTAGCCAGCACCAGGCTGTCAGGCAGCGCACCCAGCTCCGATAGGATCATGGCCAGCGTATATGGCTCTTCACCTGTGGAACAAGCGGCGCTCCAGCATTTAAGCTTTTTGGATTTGCGAAGCATCTCCGGCAGGAAGCGCTGTTCGAGCACCTCCCAGCGGTTGGCATTGCGCCAAAACTCGGATACATTAATCGTCATTCTATCCAAAAATTCACAGAATAAGGCCTTGTCCTTGCTCATTGCATCAAAGAACGACGCAAACGTGGAATATCCTTTCTTCATCCGGAGTGTGGTAAGACGCCGCTTCATCTGGGCTTCCTTGTACTGCGCCAGGTCTATGGACGTATAGTCCTTCACCTTCTTGATAAACAGCAAAAAATCTTTATCCTCCATGACGTCATCCCGTCCCGTCAAATCCACTTTTGAATTACTTTGTTATCACTGATCATTCTACTGCTCTGCTCTATTGCTCTAACCTTTTTCCCTATCCCATGATTCTCTAATAAGAACGATTTCCTACAAAATGCGCAATGCTGATCAGGTCTTTTTTGGCCTGCAGATCGGGGAGCCCCTCCAACGACCGGATGGCCTTGTCTATGTAATGGGAAGCCATCGCCTCCGCACAGGCAATCCCATCACTGCCCCGGATCATCTTCAGAAAACCGGAAACGTCCGTTTGCCCGTCGCAGTCTTCAATTCTCTTCAATTCACGAAGCAGCGCCGGACGAAGCTCAGAATTTTGCAAAGCGAAGATGACCGGAATCGTAATATTGCCCTGCCTGATATCGCTTCCGGGAGGCTTGCCGATTTCCTTCTCGGTACCGCAAATATCTAGTAAATCGTCGCGCACCTGGAAAGCCATGCCTACATAATAACCAAAATTGAACAGCTGCTTAGCCGTTTTCTCCGGAGCCTGCGCGGCGATGGCTCCCAATTGGCAGCTGATCGCCAAGAGAAGTGCGGTTTTTCGTTTGATCCGCAGCAAATAATCTCTGACGGTTTGTTCCGTATGAAAGAATAACCGGATTTGCTCCATTTCGCCGATACTCATTTCCACCAGAGCCTTAGACATGATCTGATGAATGGACGGTTCGGAAAGCTGAGTCACAATGGTCAGCGCCTTGGCGAAAATGTAATCCCCCGTATACATCGCGATTCGATTATCCCATTTGGAACGCACCGTTAATTGACCCCTTCGCGTGTCGGCATCGTCAATCACGTCATCATGCACAAGCGATGCCATATGAATCAGCTCCAGCGGCACCGCCACATGCTTGACCCGCTCCAAATCATAATTTCCGAACTTGGCCCCCAGCAGGACAAATACCGGACGAATCCGCTTCCCCCCTGCTTTAAGCAGATGCAAGGCCGCCTCGCGAAGCATCGGATGCTCTACGTCAATGCTTCGCTCCAGCTCCTTCTCGATATAGCTGATATCTTTTTTAAATTTTGCATAGATATCCAAAAGTCTCATTCCGTCACCCGTGCTACAGAAGTATCATTCCAAATGTTCAGCGACACCTCCCGATCCAAAAAACCGAGCTCTGCCGCGTATTGATAATATAATTTCAGTCCCTCCTGCTGCTTGGGACCAAACTCATAGCTAAGCGTGGAAAAATAACGCTGCCAATAAGCTTCCGTACCCCCGATTAAGGCCTGCGCGTCCTGTACAAGCCTAGTCATATCGGCCAGCGATTTGCGTTTGCTTTCCATAAAGGCGTCAAAAATGCGCTGTATCTGCCCAGGGTGCTGCTCTACCGTCTGTTTACGAATCGTACATACGGCAAAAGACATCCACTGCCCGGTCAGCCTGGTCCACTCCTCCCCCAGATCGGTAACAAGATAACCGCGGTCCTCCCAGCTGGCGCGAATCGCGTGATCTCCGATCAGCAGCGCAGCATCGGCTGTTCTCATCATCGGCTCCAGTTCAGGAGCTGCATAAATGTAATTCGGTTCAAGCCCATAAAATTTCATCAGAATGATCTTAAGCAGGTTCACCGACGTCGCCGAAGTCGTAGGAAGCGCAATGGTCGCTTTGCCCAGCTCCTCCAGAGGCTTGCGGTGAAACAGCAGGATGGAATTCACATGACGATATGCGCTGACGGACATATGGGGAAACAGCATGTAGTCCTCAAAATTTTGACCGTAAGCAAATGAAGATATTGGACCGATGTCGATTTCCCCTTTTGCCATCGCACGATTCAATTGCGTCGGAACCTGCTGAATAACCTCCAGCTCACTGCCGAAAGAGGAGAACGGAAAATAATAAAAGAGCGGCCATACATTGGTAAAGTCAATGCGTCCGATTCGGATTGCCCGATGTTTCTCTGTCATGACTGCATACCCCATCTTTTATACATTTGATGTTCGATTTCCATCGTATCCAATATTTTGCCTATAACAAAATCAATTAAGTCATCCACCGTTTGCGGACCTTGATAGAATGCCGGCATCGCAGGGATCATCCTCACGCCGAGCCGGGAAAGCTTCAGCATGTTTTCCAAGTGGATCGCATGCAAGGGAGTCTCCCGCGGCACCATAATCAGCTTGCGGCCTTCCTTCAGCATCACATCGGCCGTTCTTTCCAACAGGTTGTCCGATGCGCCATTGGCGATGCCGGAGAGCGTCCCCATGGAACAGGGAACAATAACCATCCCTTTGGTCAAGAACGATCCGCTCGCTGTCTTGGCGCCGATATCCTGGTTAGGCGCGTATTCATACAAGCCGGCGAGTCCGCCCAAATGCTGCTCCAGGCTTTCTCGTCTGCGGCCCGCATCCCAACCCAGCTCCTCTTTTAACACCCGCCAGCCGGCATCGGTAATCACGATATGCAAATGCTCGCCTTGTGACAGCAGAAAACGGCATAGCCGGACGCCGTATACCGCACCGCTGGCGCCCGTAATGCCGATTACCCATGGTTTACTCATCCCGAATGCACCACCAAATCGATCAGCGTAAATACAAAAAGAACAATGCTTAAAGTGCTGTTCATCGTAAAGAACGCCGTGTTCAGCCTTGTCATATCCTTAGGATTGACGATCAGATGCTCGTACATCAACAGGGCATAAGATATTAGTACCCCAACCAAATACACCCATGTTAATTCGGTTAAAAAAAACAGGCCGACGAAACCTGCCGCAGTGATGATATGAAACCAGCGTGCAATTTTCAGCGCTTTGGGTATTCCGAACCGGCTCGGAATAGAGTAAAGACCTTCCTCCCGGTCAAACTCTGCGTCTTGACAAGCATAAATGATATCGAATCCGGCCAGCCAAAATACAATCGCTACATAAAAAACCAAGGAGGTCAGCGTAATTTCACCGGTTATCGCCACCCATCCGCCCAAAGGAGCCAGCGCGACGGTCATGCCCAATACGAGATGGCACGCCCATGTAAACCGTTTTGTATAAGAATAAATGACAAGAAAGAATACAGCGATCGGCAGCAGCTTTAAAGCCAAAGGACTCAACTGCGAAGCCGCCCAAAACAATAAAATAAATGAAACGATAATGAATAAAATCGCTTCCTTTGAGGATATGAGCCCGGCCGGAATAGCTCTCATCGCCGTGCGCGGGTTTTTACCGTCAAATACTTTGTCGATTACCCGGTTAAGTCCCATGGCCGCGCTTCTTGCTCCTACCATGGCAAGAAGGATCCACCAGATCTGCCCCCATGTCGGAAGCTTATCCAGCATGACTACAGAACCGAGCAGCGCCCCCATGAAAGCAAATGGAAGCGCGAAAAGCGTATGCTCGATTTTTATCATTTCCATAAATATTTTGGTCTTTCTCAAAAGCATATGGTTATTCTCCCCCAGATCCGATCGCCGCTTGCGGCTTTTTTCCGATATGAAGGGCCGCAATGCCCCCGGTGAGAGGATATACCTCAACATCCGTTAATCCCGTTTGCCGGAAGATGTCTGCAAGCTGCTTATGGTCAGGAAAGTGAACCAGGGACTCCGGCAGCCATTTATACTGCTCATAACGCTTTACAATTAATTTACCGAGCAGCGGCAGGACCTTCTGAAAGTAAAAATAGTAGATCGATTTGAACGGCTGCCAAGTCGGTTTGGAAAGCTCCAGCGAAACGACCAGGCCACCGGGCTTGATTACCCGCTGCATTTCTTCAATCACCTTGACCAGATCCGGCACATTTCTTAACGCAAAGCCGATCGTCGCGTAATCGAACGTATTGTCTGCAAACGGAAGCTCCATCGCATTGCCGCGAATAAGCCGGATCTGCTTGTCCATACCTAAGCGGCGTATTTTTTCTCCACCCACATCGAGCATATTTTGGCTGAAATCGAGTCCGACCATCTCGCCCGTCCCGCTGGCTTCAGCCAAACTGATCGTCCAATCGCAGGTTCCGCAGCATAAATCAATCGCCGCACTCCCCGGCTTTACATTCATTTTTTTCATGGTGAAGCTTCTCCATGCTTTATGCCGGCGAAAGCTCAGTATGTCGTTCATCAAGTCATATTTGGGCGCGATGCTCTCAAATACGGAATGAACGAATTGTTCCTTTGATTTGCTTTGCATTTTGTTGGTCACCTCAAATTTCCTGCGTCGCCCGCGGACCTGTTAAGTAACTGCGAAAAGGCTCTCCAATAGAGAAGAGCTCCTTCCCAAGCTTCTCGGGCTCAATACTCTTGAGCTTTTCTTGCAATTCCAAGAAGCAGACATCAAGCATTTGGTATAGCTGGGAGGTTACTTTGTATTTTAGCCATATCGAGCGAAGCTTTGTTTGATCCGCTTCCTCATGCTCCAGCAGCTTCTTTTCTTCCTTCGTCCCCCATTGCAGCACATGCCAAAAGCCCCAGCTCTCCCTGTAATGCTGGGACGTTTGGGAACGGATAATTTCCTGCAGCAGCACTTCGCAGCGGGTAAATAATCGTAAAATCTCCGGCCAAATACTATTGAACCGCTCTTCAAGCAATGAAGAAAAGGATAAGAATAACTGCGACTTCACTTCAACCATTTGGCGAATGTATTCATCGGCGGTCAGCTTCAACTGCTTCTTCATTAAATACAAATTCAATTTTAACCGGTTTACTTCACAGATCCCCTTGGATAGCTTTCCGACCAAATCAATGTGCCCGGCGTGCGACAGCAAGTAATAAAACCGGCTGCTGAAATAATCGCCGGCAAGAACTTTAAGCTGTCTGGAACGGCTTTCCGCCTGCTCCTTCACCTGATTATTGATGCTGACCATATCATGTGTATCCATTCCGATTTGAACCAGTGAGGTAACAAGCGTATACAGTTCGCTTTGATTAGCCAACGCACTGTGTTTATCTAGAAAAGCATACAAAAGCTGGCTGCGAAAATCAGGGAATTGCGGCAGATCCGTATGCTTTTGAATCATGTCATGCTCCAAATATTTTGCAGCGATCTCCGGAATCCGATAAGAGTTCATATGTAAGCCTCCGAACGAACGAAAAATCTCAGTCTTTCTCCATCTAAATTAGTATAGCATAAAGTGATCATTTTCGCATGTTTCAAGCTCAGCTTTTTTCCATAAACCGATTTTCCCATTTTGGAGCATAGGTCACCTTATAATGCGCATCTAGATATTGCTGCAATTCATTCACGCTTTGCGGACGAAGCTTCGGTTCGTTCAATAGCCATTTTTCCCGTCTTGCATCTACAGCGACAAGCAGAGCGGAACTTCCGCTGCCTTCCTGTGAGCCGTCCAAAACCCGAATCAATACTTGATGAATATTGGTCGACGATCCGAACATGACCTTCGGGATTTCGTACAAATCTTCGAACATATCCGCTTTCTCAGTCGATTTGGCGGAAAGCAAGTCCATTGATACGATCGCATGGTTAAGTTCAACCCGCCGGATTCTTTGGTGCAGCTGCATTTTGGAAACCACATCTACAATGTTTGATTCAGAGACCGGTTGTGCTTGTACAGTACGGTACACGCTGACCGTTGAGTCCAGCCTGGATAAATAAGACAACCCGACGGCAACGGCAATCGATATCGCTGTCATGAGCAACAGACGAGGAATCCATTTCACGGTATGCTCTTCCTCCTTTAGACGGCAGCCTAAACCCCGTTCAAATACTTGTCTGTTATCATTGTACAACGAAAAAAAGCAGGCTATGCCTTCGCCTGCTCGAAAAATTATTCCTCCGTATCAATAATGCCGTACTTCGTCATTATCTTAGCCTTGCCGCGGATTTTGACCGCTGAAGTATGGTCTGTGAATTGGGCGATCATGACCTCGCCTTTATCCAGCTTCTCCGTATGATGAAACCGGGTATCCTGCCCTCTCGTAAGTCCAATGACCTGCACACCGTTATCCTTGGCTTGTACGATAAAATAATCATTCTGGTTGGTTTCCATCGGTCTTGTCCCCCCGTACTTATCTTAGATAACCTTTATCATGCAGAAAAAACTAGCCGCTGTCAACTTTAAGAAAAAAGCTGCCTTCATTCAGGCAGCCATCGTTTCCTTAGGATAGGTTTGTTTCTTTGCATAAAATCCTTTCAGACGGCTTGGAACCAGCTTGAACGCCAAGCGAATCAGCAGATCCGACAGCTTCACCACACCATATGCAAAGGCCATTCCTGCAATGACGTCAAGCACCCAGTGAATCTGCAGGTACATGGTAGAAAAAATGATCGCCGAGCAGTATGTAACCATCATATATTTGAATATGCGATCCTTCTCCCGAAGCGCCAGCAGAAGCATAGCGAACGAAATGGAGGTATGCATGCTTGGGAAACAGTTCATGACATTGACAAGCAGGTCATTTTGCGTTGCAAATTGACGGCCCAGCAGATCCGGCTGGCCTTTAACCCACCATACCTCCCGCAGCAAAATCAAGTTATAGAACGGCAGAATGAGGGGAAACTGCATTAAATGGCCGGAAAGTGCAAACGACAGCATTTTTTTTATACTTTTCGTCCAAAAGCTGCGAACAATGCAAATCCATAGAGAGAGGACAAATCCGTAATTATAAATCCACACCATCATTTGATCTGCAGCAGGGTGGTGGAAGTGCCTGGCCCAAGCGGCGTCGTTCAATGGAATGCTTTTCATGAAGTTATCCCAATTCCATGGATGACGGTTGTTCTCAAACATCCAGTTGGCGATCTTCCACCACAATCCGTTCCCCGATCCATAAAAATAATAGAAGATGCCAAGTAAAGGAATACCCAGAACAAAAAAACGCTTCCAATCGGTGTCGACTTGATCTTTTCGTACGCCCATTAAGCAAATGAGAAGAAGTACCCAGCAGCCTAAACTCCAATTACCGATGACCCCGATTCTCCACACCAAAAAAATCGAGACGAGAATGCCATACATGGTCCAATCTTGTGATTCCACCCAATGCTTCCACTTAGCTGACATATGACGGTCTTCCCCTCTTGCGTGTGCTATGAAATTGTTAGAATTTTAGTTGCAAATAAAGATGAAATCAGTATATCAGATCACTCGGGAGATTGTCTTCATGAATTTTCTACATTTACTCTCGAGTCACAGCTATTAGAAACGTCTATTTCCTGGAAAACAAAAAAATCGCCCCCCATTTCGTTTAGGAAGCGATCTTCTGGTCATAATCGGAGTAGCGGGATTCGAACCCACGGCCTCACCCACCCCAAGGGTGCGCGCTACCAGACTGCGCCATACCCCGATATCAACGCCAAATCATGCGTTCGCAAACGCTTGTCGGACGCGGTGTTCCGCAATTTCACGTTAACCCGCGCTTCATTCGGCGAGATTTATTATAGCACGCAGCCGCGCACACTTGCAATAATAATGCGCGCACACATGCGCATATAAAATTTCGCTTCTACTTATATACCGCTGTTATATCGTCACTCTTCGGTAATGGACGGGGAGAGCTATAAGACTTACGAATGGTATGCGGATCATAACGTTTTCTTTCAGGGGATAACGGAGCTCGGGTGTAAGGCGATGATATGTACGTATAAAAACGCCAGCCCACCCGTGAATTCGGCGCAAGCTGGCGTTCTTTTTAATACGAATAATCGACTTGGAATTTAATCGAAGTGTATCCGGTCAAATCGTCAAGCGTTATGAAAGTCACCGTTTTAGATTCGCCCGCCTTCGTATCAAGCAGCGTCCCGGTCGCTTTGCCTACGCGCTTGCCATCCGCCCCGTAAAACGTAGCCGTCAGAGACGCGGCTTTTATGTCCTTACCCACTCTGACCTCGGCCATTACGTCCCACCCGAATTGCCCGTTTTCCGCGGTTACATCCGTAATCACGAAGTCTCCGGCCGTGTACGTTCCTTCCGCGCTCGGGTCCTGCGCCTGTGCTCCGCCCGTTATCGAAATTGTCCGCGCATCGCCGTCCCACTTAACGTCGGCCCCGAGCGATTCCGATACGATGCGCAGCGGCACGTACGAGCTGCCGTCGATAATTTCGATTGGTGTTGCGACAGCCTTACCGTTAATGAACAGTTTGATATCGGACGCTGCGTTCACGCCGAACGCGAATGATGACGCGATAATGGCGACCAAACCCGTTGTAATTGCGATTTTCTTTTTCATATTACACGCTCCTTTAACGAATTGTTATCGATGTATAGATATTCGCCAAGGCGCAAGGTAAATACTACCAAATATTTGGTTTAAGTACATAATTTTTGAAAGTAAAATACACTGCGCCAATATTTCTGGCGACCGGAACGAGGCACTTATCTTTCGCTATCCCCCCGGGATCAAAATTTTGCCGGCTTATTGCGGGGCCCTGGCGAAAGCATTTGGAATCGGACACCCCCCGGGGGCCTTGCGCGGTCCGTTCCACAAACCATCGATTACGGTACGATGATGATAACATGTGACGTAGCAAGGTTTACCGCGGCTTTTTAGTGTCAAAAATCGTTCCAAAATCATAGTCGTATAAACGTACTTGATTATGGTACAATGACGATAACGAAACGTTAAAAGGAGCGGTAACGATGAGGATCGGATATGCGCGTGTGAGCACGGCAGACCAGTCGTTGGATATGCAGCTCGACGCACTGAAGGCGGACGGCTGTGAGCGGATCTTTACGGAGAAAGCTAGCGGAGCAAAGGACGATCGGGCGGAGCTGCAGCGCGCTATGGATACGCTAAGGCCTGGTGACGTGTTCATCGTTTATAAGCTCGATCGGCTGGCGAGATCCACGATAAAGCTGATATCAACGTTAGATGAGATTAAGCAACGGGGCGCCGAATTCGTCAGTCTTAACGACAGTATCGATACATCGACGGCAGCCGGTAAAACTTTCTTCGGCGTTATGGCGGTATTTGCGGAGTTTGAGCGGAATGTCATCGTAGAACGTACAAAAGCGGGCTTGGCCGCATCGAGAGCGAGAGGTCGTAACGGAGGCCGTCCGAAAACGGATAAGCGGAAAGTAGATAAGGCGTTGAAACTGTACGATTCCAAAACAATGTCAGTATCGGAGATTACGGAGGCAACCGGAGTAACGAAAGCAACGCTATATCGAGCGATAAAGGAACGGGAGGCGGCGAATTAGCCGTCTTTTTTCGTACCCCGTGAGTTTTCGGCGGCCTCGTCTCCCGAGCGTTCCAGCCGATGAAATCGGACATTTCGTTACCCTACGTTACCTTCCTCCGTTATTTCGATGATAAGAAAAAAAAACAAATAAAACATATGTGGTCACATTTTGAAACAAAAATAAGAGCCCAGGCGTAGTCGCCCGAGCTCCCTCCGCTCCTTCCCGTTACAAGAACGTATCCGTTCCGCAAACAGCGCCATATAGCGGTTGCTCATCGCCAGCTATACGGTATTGGTGCACATGATACGTAAACTTAACGTCGATTTCAAAATCGGCGAATAGTTTCTTAATCTGAGTTAATTGCGCAGCCTCGTCGAGATCATCGGTTTCAAGCGCACCCACACGTCGGCCAAGTTCCTGTAACTTTCCAACGATACCACTCATTAAACTCTCCCCACCCTTCTGCCGATTATTCTGCTTATTTCGGACGCAAAACGTTCAGCAGCGTCTCGGTCAACGTACTGAGCATTGATTACAACGAGCGGGCCGTTATTGCCCCCGCCACCGTAACCACCCGCAGCCGGATTATACCGTTTAGGTACGACGGCTTCTCCTTCGTGAATCATCGCTAATCCGTCTTTGGCGACATAGTTTGTACCAACATGCTTTGTCGTACCGTTTCATTGTCAACACGTCCCCTCGCCTGCTTTAATTTTATTTCACTTGAGGGGGTTTTTCGACTGCATTTTTATCGTAGCACTCCACATACGGGTATTCACGGTAACTGCAGAAAGGCCGACGGTTTTGTCCTTTTCCGCTTTATGGGCGTGTCCTTCCCATTTTCGTTTTGTACGCAGCATCCACGTTGTATAGTTCCGTAGCACTTCCGGAGTTACACTGTTGATTTCTCGCGGCGTGTCCGTCATTTCCAAGAACTCGCAGAAGAATCGATAATTCTCTTCGTATGATTCTAACGTTCTTGCCGAAACGCCCTCCGCAATTTTTGCGTTATAGAACGTCTCGTAAAGCTCGTCCATTGACGCATGTTTGGTACGTCCGCTGCGACTGTTTCTGTAACGTTTGCCTGTTCGCTTGTCCAAAAATAAACGCCTCCATCCGAAATATAGCCGAATGAAGGCGGGTTATTTGCGTATTTTATGAGGGCACACCTGTGTAAAATAGGCGCTCACCCTTGCGTGCGCAGAACGTGTCGTCGACGTGGTGAAAACGGCGTAATTACGGGATTCGCGAGTGAAAAAATAACGATACACCCCAAGGGTGCGCGCTACCAGACTGCGCCATACCCCGATATCAGCGCCCATAACCGAGGGGATAATTGTAAAATAAGCGGCATCGTCAAGCATTAGCTTAAAGACTTACTTTGCATCAGCATTGTCAATTATATAGCGCTCTCAATAAATTGTAAAGTGGTCGCAATCACTTCTTTCCTAATAACCGGAGCTCCTATTTCAGTATCACAGTGGTATATGGAGGCAGCGCGAGTTTATCTCCCTTGAAGGATATACCGTCTCTGGTGGTTGCCGCAATGTTATTGAATTCCTTTGCGGCCCGGCCTTCTTTGAGATCGATTACCTGTTCCTTTCCCGTAAGATTATGCAGTACCAGCATTTTGACCTTATCGGTGCAGCGCACAAATGCCAGAATGCCGCTTACATTAATACGGTAATCCTCAATAATTCCATCCCTCAACGCTGGCTCAACCTTACGCCACTGAATTAGCTTTTTGTAGAAATGAAGAAGTGAGTCTTTATCTTTGAGCTGCGCCTCTACAGATGGCGGCTGACTCTTATTGCAGCGTAAATCCTCCCAAGTGGTTTGGCCATTTCCCGTTATTCCTCCCTCGTTCCAAATCATCGGTTCTCGTATATATTCATCCGGCTTTACACCTCTCATGCCGATTTCTTCTCCGTAGTAGATGAACGGGTTGCCGGGCAGGGTAAGAAGAAGCGAAGCCGCCATCTTCGCGTGATTCATATTTCCTTTTAGCTCCGACATCACCCGATTCTGGTCGTGATTCGTTAGAAACGGTGCGTCAAGAAATTTGCCGTCGGAGCTCTTTGAGTACAAAGCATGAATCCTGCTTAAGTAAACCGCAATATTATCCGCCTTCTCCGTATCGGCGGCAGAAACCAGCTTCTTCGCCAATTCAAAATTAAACGCGGAGTCGAATTTATCCAAATAGGGAGCTATAACAACCGGATTATCCCAGACCTCTCCTACGATATACGCATCCTTATTGACTTCATTCATGCCTTCTCGAAATTCCTTCCACCAATCTTGGTTTTTCTTAATGATTTCCTGCGAGTATTGCGTTGATTTGAAATCACCATATATGTGCTTTGCAGCGTCAATCCGGAAACCGTCCATTCCCTTTTTGAGCCAAAACTGTCCGACATTAATGATTTCCTTACGTACATCAGGATGATCAAAATTTAGATCGGGCATCCCTTTCCAGAAGATTCCAAGATAATTCGCTCCATTCAACGGATGCCAGGGCTTTGACCCCGTCACCCCATCTCCAGGCAGCTTGGCAATTGACCCTTCTGCCCATATATACCAGTTCCGATAAGGGCTATTCGTTCCTTCAGCCGAAGAAATAAACCATGGATGCTTCCAACTCGTATGGTTCACAACCAGATCCATAATGACTTTAATGCGGCGTTTATGGGCCTCATCCAGCAGCTTCTTCAAATCATCCATCGTTCCATATTGCGGATTGACGTCATAATAATCGGTCACATCGTAACCGTGATAACTTGGAGACGGATGGATGGGCGTGAGCCAAATTCCGCCGACACCTAAATCCAATAAATAATCGAGCTTGGAAGTTACTCCGTTCAAATCGCCTATGCCGTCACCGTTGGAATCAGCAAAAGAACGGACAAAAATTTCGTAATACATCGTACTGCCCCGTTCCGCTTTTGAAAAATCAACTCCAAGCATAGTCAGCATATCCAATTCATTCAAACCTCCTATCCTCCGCACATTCCATCCGACCTTTACCGTTAATTTATTAATAAAACCCCCCTGTTTTTTATTTCAGTTCTGCGTGCTATGTTCGATCCTCTTTTGGCTAAATTATCGGTAATTTGTTGATTTGGATATATCCTTATGTTTTTAAATAGAAATGGAACATCATCCTTAATGAATAAGGATGATGTTCTTATTCGGTTTCCCAGTATGCAGGTGTGTTGTTTGGATATGGGGATAAGGTAGGTAGGGCATATCGTAAATGAGAAAGGATAAAGGGAGTATACTGCGGCCGTGTTAAAAAATCATAGCGCAAAGGTTTCTTTAGCCGGTCCGGGTGAGATGAACAGAGGCTAGGCATGCCAGGTATCGGTTTCACACGTGTATGGAACTACTCCTGTTCAAACGACCGCTACTCTGGACTGGATGTACCGTCTGGTATATTTTTAGAATACGGCCACTGCGTATCCATGTATAGGTAGGATTTCGTCGTGTACCGTCCATCCCGAGTCTCGGCAAGCGACTTGGGACCCGGGAAGCCGATGACTTTCCAACCGACATGATCTGCGTTGCCTCCATAAGCTGGATCGGAATAAAAGCCCATCCTGGTGTGAAAAATTAATGTACGGAAAAAATCATGTCCCTCATCCGAGACGGGCAGGTTCGATGAAGGGGCACCATCTGACGGGCCGGTGTCTTGCGTCTGCCCGCCGATAAGCACGCGCTGCGGCATAGGCTCTCCAGATAACGCGAGCAGCACCTCGTCTTGCTGTTCTTCCGTTAACGCTATAAACGCTTTGCCGAACTTCTCACGGCCAACCTCATCCAATTGATTGACTCCATCGGTGTACTTATTTCGCATCAGCTGAATCCGTTCGGTCCAGGCCTCTGAATCTTTACCCTCCATCTTTAGGAAACCACTACCGTCGGCACTCGCGTAAATATAGTCGATACCTGAAATGTAGCGGTCAATAAAACGCACCACCTTCGCCTCACGCGCGCCCGGATCTCTATCCGTAGGAATAATGCGTGCAGTAGCTGCCTCGATGGTAGCCCATTGATGCTCATCAAAGAACAAACGCCCGTCGCTGTCAGCAGAAACCGGTATGATTTTCCATTTGCTTTGGTCCGTCATAAGTTAAAACACATCCTTTCTTATCGTGCCTTAATGGCTGTTTCCACCCTTACTGTGCACCTCAGCGATATATTCCGAACATCGCCAAGCGTTAGCCATAATTGTAAGCGTAGGATTTACTCCTAAATTCGGTAAGAAGCTTCCGTCGAGTACGTACAGGTTATCGACGTCATGCGCTCGACACCATTTATTCAATACAGACTTCGCAGGATCATTACCCATCCGTGCCGTGCCTTGCTCGTGACAAGTGTTTCCGTTAACTCTTTCCATGTACACAGGGATGGTCTTGCTGGCACCGCCCGCCTGCAGAATCTCAATGCATTTATCGATTTGCCAATCCGCCTGGCGGAAATCATTAGGATGTGCGGTATGCGTCACCCGGGCAACGGGAAGCCCCCAAGCATCCTTGACCTCAGGATCCAAGTCGATTCTGTTCGTCTCCCGTGGCAAATCGTTTACGAGTACTCCGATCTTCATGCTGTGGTTAAAAAAGTCCCGGTCAGTATCCTTCGCGGCTAATCCCCAAGTCGGTCTTCCCGGGAAGTTCCAATTCACCGGATGTCCTATGCCTGAGGGAGAAATAATTGAACCTAAGATATGGCCCCGACTTTGATCCGTTTCATAAAACTCGAAGGAACAGCCATTGATGTAAGATCCTGCCCATCCTCTTATCGGATCGTGCACTTCTTTGTCAAACAGCCCAATGGCAAAGATGTATTCATGGAAGGTGACGTTTCGGCCTACTTGGCCGCTGCTATTTGCCAGCCCATCAGGGAATAAGTTCGATTTGGACATCAGCAGCAATCGTGCCGATTCAATACCTCCGCAGCAGGAGATGACAATGCTGGCTTCCTGCTCCACTTCGTCCCCGTTCTCGTCAATGTAGAGTACTCCCTTGGCGCGTCCGTCTTTGTGCAGCGTAATCTCACGGACGTACGATATGGTCCGAAGATCGTAGAGACCAGTCTGAATCGCTTCCGGTATAAATGTGGTCAAAACTGTTGATTTACTGGTCGTCGGATCGGCGAACTGCTGCACGAATCCGGAATGTACCGTAGGAGTTCTCCCCTTGTGAGGCTTGGTAATAAAAGCTTGGGGCATCGGGAAAGAATTGTAGCCTAACTTGGCCATAGCGTCGTGGAAAATTTTCCCGTAAGGGGAAAGCGGCATCGGCGGGCAAGGATAGTCACGGCTTCGCGGGGCCTCGTACTTATTCGCTCCACCGATTCCGGAGACGCCGAATTCCCATTCAATCTTGGTGTAATACGGTTCGAGTTCCTCGTAGGTGATAGGCCAATCGGCAAGGCTGGCCCCTTCAACGTCTCCATGAAGAGTATGCAGCATGAAATCTGATTTCGACGGACGAGGAAACCATCCGGCCATGTGTACGGTACCGCCGCCAACCAGGTTGGGTGTCGATGAAAACTGGCGAAGCTCAGCCTTCGTGTTCTCATCAGGCCGATAAGTCCTCGGCTTTAGCTTCTGGTCAGGCCACAGATAATTTCGGTTGATGAACTTCAATTCATCTCCTGAGAAATGCTCAGGCTTCAACCATGGACCACGCTCCAAACCTACGACCTTTAATCCGGCTTCGGCCAAGACCTTAGCGGCCGTCGCGCCGGATGCCCCGGCTCCTATAATACAAACATCGACTGGTTCAGGCTTATGGGCATAATTCATCTATATGACATCTCCCTTCATAATTAGCTGCCGGACGTTCAACCGGCTCTATCAGCCTTTACCGCTACAACCCGTATACGGTAGAACTGTGGGATCAGATAGTGAACACCAATTTAATGTTGATCAAGTTTAAACGTACGTAATCGGCGGTAAAACGTGCTTCTCGGCAGGTCCAATAGCTTCGCGGATTCGGATACGTTGCCTCCGGTCTGTTCCAACGCCCATATCATCTGATCTTTTTGAATACGCTTCTGATAGTTTAAAGTCACTGTTTCACTTGTCAACGGTTCTTCAAACGGCTGATTTTCCCTGCTCTCTATCGCATTGCCTAACAAAGAACGAATATCAAGGTCGCGAAGACTCACTCCCCTGGACAAGATGGACAGCCGCTCCAGAAAATTGACGAGTTCTCTGATGTTACCCGGCCAATGATATTGCATCAGTAGTTCTATCTGTTCGGCCGCTAACGGAATTAACCAATTGTTCTGCTGACAAACATATTTAATCAAATGAGGGATATCCTCCCTCCGGTCACGTAAAGGAGGTACCGTTATCGAATAAACAAATAGTCTAAAATACAGATCTTCTCGAAATATTTTCTTTCTAACTAATTCCCGGAGATCCTGGTGCGTCGCAGTAATCAATCTGAAATTTAACGGGATGACTTTATCACCGCCAACCGGCGTAACTTCCCTTTCCTGCAAAACACGTAATAGCGCAACCTGTAAGGCAGGTGAAATCTCTCCAATCTCATCCAGAAATAACGTTCCACCGTTGGCTTGCTCAAATTTCCCTTTGTGTCCCTTTCGGTTGGCCCCGGTAAACGCCCCTTCCACGTAACCGAAAAGCTCCGCTTCCATCAGCTGCGGCGCAATAGCGCCGCAGTTTACAGCAATGAACGGGGCATCCTTGCGTAGGCTGTTCTCGTGTATTGCACGAGCAATAATTTCCTTTCCTGTTCCCGTTTCACCATGCAGATATACTGTGGTATCTGTTGGCGCAACCAACTCGATTTCACGTAACGTACGCTGAAACGCTTTGCTTGTTCCGGACTCCCCCCGTAAGGTAAAGCCTGTTCTACGCTGGTTATAGGCCATGAACCTTTGATTACATAGCTCAAAATAGACGGAGTAACCAATCATTCTGCCATGGGTCGAGGAGTATATTGGAGTCCTGCACAGCTCCTTGTAGCCTTCCTGAAGAATATCGTCTACTTTTAGCTTGCTGTTAGGTAGAGATGAGAATGGATGAAGCATAGTGCTGGATAATACAATTTCTTGCTTATTCGTGCATACGGCGACTAACCCGCCGCTTAGAGTGCAGCTGATGGAATGTTGAAGCAGCTCGATATAATTGTTCTGTTCCAATATTCTCCACTGCTGTTCAATGCTATAAACCATCGATACTACGAGTCCAAAAGTATAGTGGTGAAATCGATGCGCGGGGCTTGTAACGTTCAGAATGCCGATTAATGTCCCCTCCCCATCATAAATGGGAGCAGCGGCACAGCCCCATTGGTGATAAGCACGCGCATAATGCTCCGAACCATTAACCAATAAAGCCTCTCCTGTACATAATGCGGTTGCAACGGCATTCGTGCCAACATCCTCCGTCCATCTCACTCCTCTAACGATGTTGGACTTTTTGGCCATTTGCAAGGTTTCCGGATCGCCTTCGATCTCAAGAACATATCCGCTGGAATCATTCAATAATACCATGGAGCCTGAGCCTTCCATGATGCTGCATAATTTATTTACATACGGCTTCGCAATGTCGATTAATGCCGCATTCTTTTCCTGCTGCTTGATCAGTAAATCCCCGGCAAGTATCGTCTTACACTCGGCTGTATACGGGTTAACACCTGCTTTTTGACAGCGAAACCACGATTCAGAGATGCGTTTGCTTATCCGAGACGTATCCATAACTCCTTCCCGGACAAAACGATCCCATAAACTTGTTGAGAGCTTTTCATTAATCATTGATACCATCCACCTATCTGGAATAGTAGACTTCCGGCAGAAGCCGTGATAAACATCGATTGCTTTGGGGAGCGCCCCTTGGGATTTACAGCAGTGATGGGCCCCGTACACATCACATTTGCATCCCCACCCCCCGAGGCAAATCAACTTGTGATTTTAGATACTTCCTACAATGCCTTGGCATACATAGTGTTTAGATCGATCGGGAAAAACCACAAATTATCCAGCTTTGCTAACATATCCAGTTGTATATGATGGAATCTGAAGATATCACCCCTTGTACCAGAGTATGGATTTTTTTAAAACCTCCTGTTAAGACCCGTTTAAGACGCTTTGGCTTTTTTCCCAAAAGCTACGGCCAAAATGATGATTGCACCACTAACGACCATTTGTTGGCTTACATCCAATCCCATTATAATAAGCCCGTTGTTGATCGTTCCAATGAGAAGCGAGCCTATGATCGTTCCGACGATCGAGCCCTTGCCCCCAAATAGACTGGTTCCCCCAAGAATGACTGCCGCAATAGCTAGCAGCTCATCACCCTGCCCAAAACTATAACGAGCGGTCTGCATGACTCCTGCATAAAGCATCCCTGAGATAGCTGCTGCAATACTGGTAAGCAGTAGAGCATAAAACTTGACTTTCCTCGTATTTACACCGGAATATTCAGCAGCGATCCGGTTACCGCCGGTTGCTAGAACTTGGCGTCCAAATGGCGTTTTCTTAAGGGTAAAGTGACCAAGAATTAAAATAATGACGGACCATATGAACAAAGAAGGAATTGGACCTATGTTCCCAGAACCGAACACATTATTAAACGTGTTATTGAGAATCGATATAGGATTCGTTTGCGTGATCCACATACCTACACCGCCCACCAATTGCATCATGCCGAGTGTAACCAGAAAGGAAGGTATGCCTACTTTTGTTGTCAGCACGCCGTTGATACATCCGATAATCAACCCTGCCAGCAGCCCGGCACTCACACCGCCTATAAATCCCATATTCGCCTGCATGGCCATAGCGGCCATTAAGGCCGAAAGAGCGGCTGTCGATCCCACGGACAAATCGATTTCACCTGACGCAATAACAAACGTCATTGCCGCAGCCATGATCGTGATCATCGTAGTCGACCGGACGATGTTAAATAAATTGGAGAAAGTCAAGAAACCTTGATCTCCAATGGTAATCCCAAAAAATATCAAAATCACCACAAAAGCAATGTAGACAACATAATTCCGCCAATCAAACGATGTACTAAAGCGGCGAATCAAAGGTAATGAATTAGTAGCCTTGGATAACATGATGGAGTACCTCCTCAGAGTCAATATCGCGTCTGTGTATTTGTTTGATAATCTCTCCGTTGTATAAAGCCAAGATCCGATCACTGACGGCAAGCAGCTCCGGCAGCTCCGAGGAAATGACCAAAACCGAAATTCCACGATCGGCCAACAAACGAATGATTTCAATGAGCTCTGATTTTGCACCAATGTCTACTCCGATCGTCGGCTCATCCAAAATAAGTACGCTTGGATTTCTTGCCAACCATTTTGCCAGTACAATTTTTTGCTGGTTGCCGCCGGAAAGCAATCTGGCCATTTTCTCCGGTCCGTCGGTTTTTATGTTTAATTTGGAGATGTACTCTTTGGCTACTTTCGTACCATCAACATGATTCACAAAGATTCCTTTTGTTAACTGCTTAATAATGGTCAACATGATGTTATCCCGAACCGAATGATCAAGGATAAGCCCTTGTTTACGTCGATCCTCAGGCACTAAGGCGATTCCTTGCTCTATAGCGTCCTGTATCGTCTTAATTTTTTTCCCGCGTACGTAAACTTCGCCGGATTTCGGGCGGCGGATTCCAAAAATCGATTCAACAATTTCCGTTCTCCCACTGCCCATTAGCCCGGCCAGACCGACAATTTCTCCCGCATATATTTCGAAATTTACATTATGAAGACGCTCACCGTAGGAAAGATTCCGCACCTCGAGAATTGGAGCTCCCGAAACGTCATAGTGTCTTTCGTGCCAAGAAAAAGATTTGCCGGTATCCGCACCAAGCATGTTTTCAATGACTTGCTCCATCGTGACATTTTCACATTCTTCCGTTAAAACATTCTGCCCATCTCTCAAAATCGTGATGCGGTCGCAAATTTCAGATATCTCATCCATACGGTGTGAAATGTAAATAATCGATATCCCTTTCGATTTGAGTTGACCCACAAGCTTGAATAGAGAAGTAGTCTCCGCCTCGGATAGAGAAGCTGTCGGCTCATCCATGATCAGAATTCTTGCATTTTTAGATATCGCCTTGGCGATTTCGACCATTTGCCAATAGCCGACGCCTAAAGAATCTACCGTTGCGTTAGGATTGATATCCACCTCCAAATCACGAAGAATTTCAGCGGATTTTCGTACACATTCACGTTCATTTATAAATAGCTTGCCTATCCGGCTTTCTCTCTTCAAATAAATGTTTTCCGCAACGGTTAACGTAGGGATCAGACTGAATTCCTGAAAGATCATGGCAATGCCATGTTCCTCGGCATCCAACGGAGTATCAAACCGTACGGATTTGCCGTCCAACAAAATATCGCCGTCATCCTTGGTGTACACTCCCGTCAAGATCTTCATCAAAGTAGATTTACCGGCACCGTTACCACCTACGAGAGCATGTATTTCCCCTTTTCTTAGAGAAAAATGAACTTTTTTCAGGATAGGAATTTTATTAAATGATTTCTCAATATTGATCATTTGAAGAACAATATCGTTCATGCTCTCACCCTCTTTAATGGTGTTCAGGTCGCCTTGACATCGTTTATAACCTAAGAGTACATTGTCGGTTATTTCTTCAGCTCGCTCAGGATATTTGAAGGCAAAGGCTTATGATGTACTTTTTGGAAGGTTTCTTCCAGATTTTTACGATTTACCCCTACGGAAGGTTCGGATATGAAAGGATATGTTTTGCTGCCGATCAATGATAGCGCTGTCATTTTTGCGATTCCAACACCGAAATCGTAGGGAACCTGTGCGCCTAGACCAACGATATATGATTTTTGCGCAATGCTAAGGGCTGCATCACTACCAAGGTCCTGCGTAACGATCTTAAAGTTGTCTGGAGTTTTACCAACGACTTTCGCTGCGGCTAAAGCCCCCAATGCCGGTCCATCCCAGGCCACCCACATGCCTTGAAGTGTCGGATGCTTAGTCAGAAGCGCAGAGGCAATACCCTGTGTTTTGTTTTCATCGTCAAATCCGGCCGTGGCGACGAGTTTAACGTCAGGATATTTCGCCTTTAAACGTGCAACAAAACCATTATAACGGAGGTTTGTCGTATTAAAGTCAGGAGCGTAATAAAGAGCGGCGACTTCTCCTTTACCATTCATCGATTTAGCCAGCTCGTCAGCGGCGGCCATCCCGTTACTAAAGTCGTCAGGCGCAATAACGGATACGTAATCTTGGCCGGGAACCAAATTATCGGCTGGCTGGTTCATAAACCCGAGTTTAATTCCTGCGGCAGCGACTTTCTTGTAGATGTTGGTTTGGGTTTTAGCGTTCACGGGAGCGCTTATTAAAATATCAGGCTTCTTTGCAATGATGGCCTCAATTTGTGAAATTTGTGTGGAATCAACAAAGTTAGCGCTAGTTGTACTAATGACCTTTATTCCTAACCTTTTGAATTCTGATTCTAGTCCGGCAAGCGCCAGCTGGGGCCAATCCCCCTGATTAAAATGCATTGCAATGGCTGCAGTATAATTTCCCGCTTGAATCTTTGCCACTTCATCACTGGTCATTTGAATTTGGCTGGCTGGAAAAGCTTCCTCACCATTGACACCACGAGTTAGAAGAACACCGGATATATTATCCTGCTGCGCTGCCTTTAATTGTTCAGTGGTAGGCTCTTTATACCATAGAGGATGAGCAGGACCCGAAGCAGCGCCGTCCTGTTTACCGCTGCTCGTGTTTGAAGACTGGACTCCACATCCGAGTAAAGATACCAAAAGAAAGGAAATCGTTGCCGATACAACCCACTTTTTCACCATAGTCCTGCTGCGTTTCATACCCAATGACCTCCAATTGCGTTATTTTAAAACACAATTCCGAGTACTATTCATTTTTCGGACAACTACTTATTCCAAAGATATTCCCTTATACATTAAAAATTCCTAAATTCAAACCCGCTTACCTAATGAATATCCGCCCTTTCATTTGCTGCTCGTTTGTAACCGTGTGCGTCTTAAAGATGAACTGAATGGGATATCGGTCTTTTAGACGCACATTCACACCAGGTTAACAACGGTTTCTAATCTCCATCAAGAATGTATCTTCACTTTGAAGCGCGGTAACACTTCTTCCATCAACAGCTGCATGGATTGCTTCCATTGTTCCGGCGCATCTAAGTAATCATAGGTGGTAACCAGGAGCGTTCCAAAGCCTCCGACAGTGTCGTAAAGCGCTTGCAATTTCTTGGCTACCGTCTCCGGCGAACCTACAAGCCAGCTGGTTTTCGCCATGTATTCAGGAGTCACCTCTTCATCTGCTACGGAGGAATCCTGCTTAAGAATATCTAAAGCACCCAGTTCCTTGAACGTCGGCAGCCAATATTCTTTATGCTGACGTCCCATCATTCCGCCAAGCGACCATTCCAATGCTTCTTCATCCGTCCTGGCAACAAATACATCCCTTGTAATCCGCCATTCCCCGCGGTTTGGCGTACGTCCTGTACGGGCGGCGCCCTCGACTACCGCATCCCAGTGACTTGCTATATATTCATTTTTAAAACCAAGACTCATCGGAATGTATCCCCGCTCGCCGCAAAGCTTCAATGTTGGTGAGCTTGGGCTTAGTCCCGTAATGCCGATCGGCATATGCGGCTGCTGATAAGGATACATGTGAAATTTCAGCAAATCTCCTCCGATGTGTGTGTTCACGTTCCAATATTGACCTTCAAATTTAAACGGCTCTTGTTCGGTCCAGAGCTTCAGCATGATATCAAAAGCTTCATACATCATTTTCCGGTTTTCTCCAGACGGTATGTCGACATCGAACAGCGTCCCGTCACCGAGCAATCCGCCTGCACCTACTCCTAACATGAGTCTTCCTTGCGCTAAATGGTCGAGGTAGGCAAGACGGTGCGCCAGTTCTACCGGATGATGGTATGGCAGCAAGTGGGCCCCCGGAGCCAGCTTAATCCGCTCCGTACACTGCAATGCCTGAGCTATAATGAGATCGGGAGAAGGCACGGGTTCCCACGGCGACGAGAAATGCTCCCCTATCCATACTTCAGAAAATCCAAATTGATCCGCCCACCGAATAACCTCTAAATCCCATTGGGTTGCATCGTACCGGTTTCTTTCCGGTGGATGGGAAGGCATTAGAAACAATCCGAAATTCATACAAAATTCCTCCTTAAGGGCTTGGGATGGTTGCGGTACGGGAAGGAAAATCGGTTCGATGCTGTTTGATTCCCGCTCACTTTATTTAATAAGCAAAATTCATGCCAATGTTTTCAGCCCGAAATCCTTCGGTTAAATCACCAACCAGAGGGTGAGCTTAGTGGCTTGTTGAGACAAAAAAGTCTCATCCGTCCCATTTTGTCTCAAATTGTACTCGTTTTGGAATTTGTACCATTGGAGATGACTGTTTTTTATAGGGACTATCCGGCTGTTCTACGAATCAAATGATAAAATCTTTAAAAAAAGCAAAAACCCCCATTTCCGGACGTAGGTACATCCTGGACATGAGGAGCTTCTCAGAACGATATATACAGTAAAAACCGAAGGTGGCCACTTAAACAAAAGCAGCTCTCCATTTAATGCAGATGAAGCACTTTTATTCCCGGATCAAACTGTTCAAGATACTCGACAAGTAACCGTCTATGACAATAATGCGGCTTATCCTCACTGCATAAAAAACAACAAACGCCCTGTCTCGTATACACCGCAGCGCGCTTTTCGATCTGCCGCTCGGCCAACAAACGAATGTAGGCAATTTCATAGTTTCCCCAGCTCATTCTTTTTTTCTTGTAATCATCGAGCAGCTGTACTGTCGGAGCCAGAGAAAGATCATGAGAATAATCAATTCCCACTAACTCCATAATGTACTTTAAATCTTCCTTTTTTGCAAATCCGGATAACTGGGAAGTATTATTAATCCTTGTGTCGATCAGATGAGTGACCTCTGCCTGTTTTAGAAGCTGCACAAATTGTCTTAGTGACTTTTTTGAAAAGCCGATCGTGGCCACATGGGTAGGCATGGCTTCCCCCTTACCATCCATTATTTTATCCCAGCTTGAATAAACAAGCTGTCCCTTGTTGAATCAAGAGACAGCTAATGGACCAACCATCGTATTCCTTGTAATCCTACCGCCAAGTATCCGGTAATAAAGCTTTTCACGGGGTGTCAAAGTTGTTCAGCCAATTTAGAATTACGGATTGTAGTTGTTGGATTTGGCCTGTAAACACATGATCGGCGTCCGGCAACACATGCAGTTCAATGCCGCTCCCGGATAAGCGTAACAGCGTCTCCGAGCCTGCAACAGGAACAGCAGCATCTGCTGCACCATGTGCAATCAAACACCGCCCCTGCAGACCAGGCTCTGTTGTGAGATCAGGCTGCTTAAGCAAGTCCAGTACGAAGCCTCCATCCAATGTAAAGCCTTTTCCGTAAAAATTAGCGATAGTATCTCCACGTAAGGCTTGTTCCCACAACTGCGGTCCAAGGATGGTTCGTTGGAAATTTTCAACCGGCTGGACAACAGGTGCCAAAGCAATTCTCCCGGCCACCGGCCCTTCTGAATCGTCATAGGAACACGCTAAATAGCCGCCTAAGCTGTGGCCTAGGAGATATAACTTCAGTCCTGCTAATTTCGACTGTTGTTTAACCCATGCGATAACACTGCGCAAATCCTCCTTCCACCCGGAGACCGTTGTATCGGAAGCAAACTGGCCCTCACTTTCTCCAGAGCCGGCAAAATCAAAGCGCACCACATGAATTCCTGCAGATTCCATTGCAAGTGCAAGCCGAAGGAGAAGCTGGTTCGAGCCGATTTTGTCTCCTGTAAAACCATGGCATACTATAACCAACAGGTCACCTGCGGTATGCTCGGGTGTATGAACGATCGCAGACAATCGCCTGTTACGACTTGAGATCCAATAATGTTCTTTCATAGACTTACTCCCCTTCATACCTTAGTCGCAATTTTCAGCGCCAACGGAAGCTCCTCTGTCGCCCGTGGACATACAAAAGCAGGATTGTTCGGTTTTAGGTCATGCTATTAACATTTTTGCAGTCCAAATCGTTCCTCTACAAATATCACATCTTTGGTTATTTGATTTACTAAATCATCGAGCGTGTAAAACGAACTCTCGGCTCTAACAAAAAACTTAACATCGACTAGTACAAATTGATCATAAATGGTTTTATTAAAATCAAGGATATAAATATTATAATTTGTGCCTACATTCATAACACCAACATATTTTACATTATTTATCAATACATGTACACCGTAAACGCCCTTCTCCAAATCTACTTCCGTGGAATCCGCTTTTATATTTGCCGTTGGAAATCCAATTTTTTTCCCGGATTGTTTGCCTTTGACGACACGTCCGGAAAAGGAGGAGATGGAATTCGTTCTTGTATGCTCGATAAGATCACTTAAGTTTAAGACAGAGATTCCGTTTTTTTCGGAAATGTTTTGAACTTCCAGTTTGTTGGCAACCTCTCCGGAGTCGTTTAATATTTCACACATGTAAGCAACGGGTTTATCTGACCCCATTTTGGCCAGATCACCCGCAGCTTCCACAATATTTACACGTTCTAACAATCCCTTTTCTTTACTTACAAGCGGAAAAATATGCCCCGGTGTCCTAAAATGCTCTAACTGCAGATTTTCATTGGTAAATGCATGAATGGTATCCGAACGTTCAAACGCGGAAATCCCTGTTGTTGTAGTCATATAATCTACAGAAACGGTGAAGGGCTTCATGTCTTTATCTGTATTGGCTGTAATCATCAAAGGGAGATTTAGCTTAGCAGCCATTTTCTCCGGGATACAAACATAAACTAATCCTTTGGCAATTTTTGTCATTAAGTTCACATTTTGAGGACTAACTCTTTCCGCTATTCCCACTAAACTGGCCATTTGTGTTTTCACATCATCAAATACAGTAACTAATTCCCCGTTTCTTAATGCACAAACTCCCTGCTCCACAGTAATAGCAGACATATAGATTCCCTCCCTGATACCATATATCAATTACCCGATCGCCGCGGAGACATTTGAGCTGGAATCGCCGAACTTTGTTGGTTCTGAGTTCCTCAGCAAACCTATCTATATTAACTTTTTGTAGGCACCCTTATAAAACAACAACGGATCCCCGTCATCGATTTGTATGGCTTTCACCTCACCGACAAACAAAGTATGGTCACCCCCGTCGTATGATCTCCATAACGTGCAGGCTAAGGAAGCTAAGCAGTTTCTAATCATAGGAATATCTTCATAAAAATCATATTGGATTTGCTTTTCTACGGAGTCATTATATTTTCCGGCAAAATGACCGGAGAGCTCCTGCTGACTTTCTCTCAGTATGTTGATACCAAACTTTTTATTCTTTTCTAGATAAGCATGCGTTTGCGCCTTCTTACCGACACTCACCAATACTAATGCCGGCTCCAACGATACAGACGTAAACGCATTAGCTGTCATTCCTTTAACCGTACATCCGTCCGATGTTGTTACAACAGTGACCCCTGTAGAAAACATCCCCAATGCCTTCCGAAATTCTTTACTGTCAAATTGTGTATTCATGGTATGCCTCCTTAGTTTTCATTTATAAAAACTTACAAATCGTGGTGTCTAAAAGACATACCGGAGGCGGTTATGGGTCTTTTAGACACCCAAGAGCACGATTTATTCAAATATTCATTTTTGGATGCGCGGTAACACTTCTTCCATCAACAGCTGCATGGATTGCTTCCATTGTTCCGGCGCATCTAAGTAATCATAGGTGGTAACCAGGAGCGTCCCAAAGCCTCCGACAGTGTCGTAAAGCGCTTGCAATTTCTTGGCTACCGTCTCCGGCGAACCTACAAGCCAGCTGGTTTTCGCCATGTATTCAGGAGTCACCTCTTCATCTGCTACGGAGGAATCCTGCTTAAGAATATCTAAAGCACCCAGTTCCTTGAACGTCGGCAGCCAATATTCTTTATGCTGACGTCCCATCATTCCGCCAAGCGACCATTCCAATGCTTCTTCATCCGTCCTGGCAACAAATACATCCCTTGTAATCCGCCATTCCCCGCGGTTTGGCGTACGTCCTGTACGGGCGGCGCCCTCGACTACCGCATCCCAGTGACTTGCTATATATTCATTTTTAAAACCAAGACTCATCGGAATGTATCCCCGCTCGCCGCAAAGCTTCAATGTTGGTGAGCTTGGGCTTAGTCCCGTAATGCCGATCGGCATATGCGGCTGCTGATAAGGATACATGTGAAATTTCAGCAAATCTCCTCCGATGTGTGTGTTCACGTTCCAATATTGACCTTCAAATTTAAACGGCTCTTGTTCGGTCCAGAGCTTCAGCATGATATCAAAAGCTTCATACATCATTTTCCGGTTTTCTCCAGACGGTATGTCGACATCGAACAGCGTCCCGTCACCGAGCAATCCGCCTGCACCTACTCCTAACATGAGTCTTCCTTGCGCTAAATGGTCGAGGTAGGCAAGACGGTGCGCCAGTTCTACCGGATGATGGTATGGCAGCAAGTGGGCCCCCGGAGCCAGCTTAATCCGCTCCGTACACTGCAATGCCTGAGCTATAATGAGATCGGGAGAAGGCACGGGTTCCCACGGCGACGAGAAATGCTCCCCTATCCATACTTCAGAAAATCCAAATTGATCCGCCCACCGAATAACCTCTAAATCCCATTGGGTTGCATCGTACCGGTTTCTTTCCGGTGGATGGGAAGGCATTAGAAACAATCCGAAATTCATACAAAATTCCTCCTTAAGGGCTTGGGATGGTTGCGGTACGGGAAGGAAAATCGGTTCGATGCTGTTTGATTCCCGCTCACTTTATTTAATAAGCAAAATTCATGCCAATGTTTTCAGCCCGAAATCCTTCGGTTAAATCACCAACCAGAGGGTGAGCTTAGTGGCTTGTTGAGACAAAAAAGTCTCATCCGTCCCATTTTGTCCTAAAATGTCCACATGAGGAAAACAACTTCAGGCTATAGAATCACAAAAAACTCCCGATGACCGTGGGTTGTTCATACCACAGATATCAGAAGCTTTTATAGTGACGATATTAAAAATCATATGCTGCTGTTGATCACATAGACACTGACCTTCTAAAAAACGTATATAAAAAATAAAAAAGAGCAACCAAGGCATAAAGCCCGTTACTCTTTTATTATAAGAAAACTCACTGTAATCATATAAACTTCGCCGTATGTACTGCACTTGACATTACTAAGATATTAGCTGTTTGTGCACAAGTCTTTCAAAGCTTTACCAGGCTTGAAGGCCGGGATTTTGCTGGAAGGAATTTCGATTTCTTCACCAGTCTGCGGGTTGCGTCCTTTGCGGGCGGAACGTTCACGAACTTCGAAGTTACCGAATCCGACCAATTGTACTTTATCCCCGTTCTGAAGCGCTTCAGAAATGGCTTCAAATACAGCTTCAACAGCCTTCGTTGCGTCTTTCTTGGACAACTCGCTGGTTTCAGCTACCTTATTGATCAAATCGGATTTATTCATGCGATTCACCTCCCCCCGAAATCATCGGTTATCCTGTTATTCTCTTTGTTAACCGTTTCATTGAAAAATATACGTTTACAGCAAGGAAATCAAGATTATATTAATACAGTACTAAAGTATTTTCAAGTAAAAAGACAAAAAATGCACCCTTTGGAGTGCATTTTGAGTGAAAATCGTCGAATTCGTTACAAAATGATGGCGATAAGTCCGCCCGAGCCCTCATTGATAATACGTCCAAGCGTTTCTTGAAGCTTGTATCGGGCATTATCCGGCATCATGGCAAGCTTGCCCTGGATGCCTTCACGAACGATGGAATGCAGAGAACGACCGAAGATGTCGGACTCCCAAATTTTCAGCGGGTTGTCTTCGAAATCCTGCATCAAATATCGTACAAGCTCCTCACTCTGCTTTTCTGTCCCTATGATCGGGGAAAATTCCGACTCCACATCTACACGGATCATATGAATCGACGGAGCGGTCGCCTTCAGTCTTACTCCGAAGCGTGCGCCTTGTCGAATCAGCTCGGGCTCGTCAAGCGCCATCTCCTGAAGCGTCGGTGGAGCAATGCCATAGCCGGTCGTTTTCACCATTTCCAGCGCTTCGGCAAAATGATCATACTCCCGCTTGGCATGAGTAAATTCCTGCATCAGCTGAAGAAGATGGTCCTTACCGCGGATTTCCACACCGACGATTTCCATCAGGATACGATCGTACAGTTCATCAGGAGCGTACAAATCGATTTCCGCCACGCCTTGCCCCATATTCATTCCAGCCAAAGCGGCTCTATCAATAAATTCGTATTCCTCAAAGCCTGCTACGACACGATCTACGTCACGCAGCCTGCGAATGTCCTGTACCGTTTCGCGAACAGAGCTCTCGAAGCTAGAGCGAAGCCAGTGATTTTCACCCAAAACCATGACCCAGCTCGGTAAATTGACATTCACTTCGTGTACCGGGAACTCATACAGCACTTCACGAAGTACGGACATCATATCGTCTTCATTCATATTGGCTACGCTCATGGCCACAACGGGCACGTCATGCTTTGCCTGCAGCTCGCTGCGCAGCTCGAGCACCGCATCGCTCTGCGGCTTGGTGGAATTGACAATGACAATGAACGGCTTTCCGACTTCCTTCAATTCATTGATGATACGCTCTTCCGCTTCCATATACGAAGCCCGGGGAATTTCGGCGATGGAACCGTCAGTGGTAATCACAACTCCAAGCGTTGCATGCTCTTGGATCACCTTGCGCGTCCCGATTTCCGCGGCTTCCTGGAACGGGATCGCTTCATCAAACCAAGGCGTGTTGATCATACGAGGTCCATTCTCGTCCTCATAGCCTTTTGCCCCCTCGACTACATACCCGACACAATCAACCAGACGAACATTGACATTCAGCCCTTCAGCAACATGCAGCTGCACAGCATTGTTTGGTACGAATTTCGGCTCCGTCGTCATGATGGTACGGCCCGCTGCGCTTTGCGGCAGCTCGTCGGTTGCCCGGGCACGGTCGGCCTCGTTTTGAATGTTCGGCAGCACGATCGACTCCATAAAGCGCTTGATGAACGTTGATTTTCCCGTACGGACCGCTCCAACGACCCCCAGGTAAATATCCCCGCCAGTACGCTCTGCAATGTCCTTAAAGATATCCACTTTTTCCAATGAGAATCCCTCCTACAGGTTGTTTAAGACGAAACTCGTACATGCTACGGACTAGTACAAATATATGTATGAAAGAGCAAAATATGATGGCAAGAGTACAAAATATTTTCATCACTCCTTGACCCGCCTTGTTTCTACGCAAGACGCCACAGCTTTCATCCTTGAAAAATATATGTGTGCAGGTAAGTCTTTATTCTATCTTTTTGGAAAAAGAAAAAACCTCTATTACCCTTTCAAAAAAGGTTCATAGAGGTGAAAGTCAAAAATGGTTAGCTGTGGGAACCGGACGACCGTCTTTCCATTGATAAGGTGCGGAACGGGCGGGTACGAAATAGGAATCCTGTACCAGCAGCGCCCGGAGATCCTGTTCACCGTCGACTTGGTTCTGCAGCTGTTTCTTGTCAATCAGACGCATAATTTCGGCAGAGTAGTCAATCCACACCTGCCCGGAATCCTGAATCATAAACGGCAGCTTGATCGCTGGAGAGTAGATACTCGGGATTTCTTCCGGCTTGCGGTTTAACATTTTGTAATCAATGGCATAAAAGCCCTCGGAGATCGCTTCTCCCAGCGGCAGCTTGCCGCCGGATTTGATCTTATATTCATCAACGGCCTTTTGAAGATCCAATGTTTTTTGAAATGAAGGGATATCCATCATTTTGACCGTAGGCTTGGTTTCCACATCGATGAGCACATATGTCGCTGTACCGCCGTTTTCGAATGCATTAACCGGGATCGAGCTGAGATAGGCACCCTGCAGCTTTCTAAAATCAACCGGATACTTCTCATAGATCGGAGTGGTTTCGGTGCTGTTCTTAATTGGCAGAACTCCCGTCTTCGCCTTGTATTGATCAATCGCGTTCTGGACAACCATGACGTATTCACCGCTGGCCATTTGGTTCTCCTTCCGCATTTCCTTCGGGTACATACAGCCGCTTAGCAAAACGAGAAGCAGCAGCAGCGTCCCTGAAAGACGCCAAAAATTCATTACCATTCCTCCTCCTGCTGTTTTTCCAGTTGACGGCGTATTGCGCTTTTCAGCGGATCCTCGGGTACCGAGACGGTTACAGGTCCCTGACCGCTTATTTTAGCCTGGCAGGCCAACCGATATCCTTCTTCATATAGACTGCCTAGTTTCAAACGCTCGTTGACGTTCATCATATGCAGCCCGGACTCGCCGCCATTGATGACTTTAACCTTGCACATGAGGCATGCGGCTTTGCCGCTGCATCGGGTGCGAATCTGAACACGCGCTTTCCGTGCCGCATCGAGAACCGTGGTGCCGGGCCTCGCTTGAACGGACTTGTTGTCAGGCATGAAAGTGATTTCCGATGCCATATCACGGCCTCCCTTATGGAACAATACCTGTCATTCTTTTTTTCCGGGATCATCCAACAGTTGATTTAAACACGAGACCAGCTCCGAACTAAACTGATTTCGTTCCGTAAGTTTTTTCAAAACCGTTCTATGGATTTCCTTTCCTGATTTACGGCAAATGTCCGCTATCGCAAGGTAACGGTCCGGTCGATTTCGAAGCACATTAAAAACCATTTCATGCATAAGCGGCATGAATGGAATATGAGTTCCATCGTTTAATGAGCCTTTCACCGCATGCTCTTCAGCTAAATATCCGGCTTCCACCCGATAGATACTGTCCATGGCCCGCACTTCAAATGCTCCTACCAACTCCACATGAATACCTGCGATCTCGTAATGGCTCAGGATTGAACGATAGATCGCCGTCTCGCTCTCGATCTGCTCATCGGTGGAGTATCGCGCCAATGCTTTATGCATGATGGGCGCCTGCTCGCGATCAATATACAAATCCAGATCACGAGGAGCGGCGGACAAGGCGGCACCCTGCAGCATCAACCCGGTGCTGCCCCCGACAAGCCATGTCACTTGGTTGTGACTAGTAGATGCGGCAAGCTCTTTGAGGGCTCGATGAAGCGGCTCCGGTGCTGACATGATGTTCCGGTCGTTTATCACAGCTTCGGTCTCTCCCCTACATTATGGATACAAACATGTAGAGCAGGATCGGGATAAACATCAAAAAGGCGATCAGCGATAAAATAAATCGGATCACACCCGTCGTTTTGTTTCTTGCATACGTGATCAGCAGTGAAGCGCCGATCATCAAGCCGATGGCAACAAAAGAAGCCCACATCTTGTCCAATGGTGACATATCAATTCCTCAACCCCCAAAAATGCTGCGTAGATAATTACATCATAACACAAAAAAAGCATAAGCGCCCTTATGCGGCGGCTTATGCCATAAAACTGTTACTTTTTCATGATGGTTTTCATGAGCTGCTCCATATTGTTGGCATCCATTTTGCTGCTTTTGATCGCTTGAATGATATCTTTTATCGTTTGCTCCGATACGGGGACATTCACCAAGCCGGCTACCTGTTTGATCAACTGCCTCAGTTGGGCTTCACTTTGCATGGTTGACGGCTTAACGCCGCTAGCGAGCTTATATATATCCTTTTCCGAAACAGTTTTACCGGTTTTCTTTTTAACGATATTAAGCACTTCTTTGGGTGTGTTCTTGTCAGCCAATGATTTCGACCTCCTCAGACAGTGAATGATCACCCTAGTCCGCATTGACGGACTAAAGTTTTCAGTCTGAGGTATTGTATGTATCTCTGATAAGGCCCGTGCGGGCGGCAGCCCTAACGCAGCCATCCGGTTTGCGACTGCCTCGCCACCTCTTCGATTTCATGCGTAGGTCCGCGGCCCATCAGATCCTCAACCGCGGTTCTAGGATCTTTTCCGTCAAATAAAACCTGATGCAGCTCCTCTGTAATCGGCATGGTAATCCCGTGCTTACGGGCTAACAAATAAGCGGCCTGAGTCGTTTTTACTCCTTCAACCACCATGCCCATCTGCACAAGGACCTCCTCGAGGGACAATCCCTTGGACAGCATCGAACCGGCCCGCCAGTTGCGGCTGTGCCGACTGGTGCATGTCACGACCAAATCTCCGATCCCGGCTAAACCCGCGAACGTCAACGGACTCCCGCCCATGGCCGTACCGAGTCTTGAAATCTCGGCCAGTCCCCGGGTAAGAAGCGCAGCCTTCGCATTATCGCCAAAGCCGAGACCGTCGGAAAGACCGGCACCCAACGCGATAATATTTTTGAGCGCGCCGCCGACTTCAACTCCAACGACATCCGGATTCGTATACACTCGAAAATAGGTATTAATGAGAATATCCTGGGCTTTTTCGGCCGCAGCTTTCTCATGGGACGCAACAACAACCGTGGTCGGACACCTCTCTATCACTTCCTCCGCATGGCTCGGCCCTGACAATACGACGATCCGGTCAGGATCATACGATGGCAGTTCATCCTTCAGGACCTCGCTCATCCGTTTCAAGGTGCCCGATTCAAAGCCTTTGGTTGCGTGAATCAGCAATGATTCTTCATGTAAATGGGATCGCAAAGAGGAGGCTATCTCCCTCATGGCCGACGATGGGGCCACGACGATCACCGCCTCCGTGCCGCTTACCGCTTCTTCCATCGAGGTCGTTGCCTTTATAAGGGGGGATAACGGCACCTCTTTTAAAAACCGGCGGTTGCGATGCTCTTTGTTGATCTCCTCCACCTGGTCCGCATTCCGGGACCAAAGAAAGACTTCCCGGCCGTTCTCCGCAAGTACAGAGGCAATCGCGGTTCCCCAGCTTCCTGCCACCAACACCGCGACTTTACCGGAATCAGGCATACTCAACCACCTTCTTTAGCATAGGATTAAGCTTGCTTTTTGGTTCCGAGCTTATTTTCATTCCCATTCAACAGCTTTACAATATTGCTCCGGTGTTTGAACCACGCGAAAACAAAGAGCAGAAGACTCAGCATTAAAATTTCATTAGACAAGCCCATAAACCAAATAAAAATCGGTAAAAGAGCAGTAAACAAGAGCGAGCCCAATGAAACATATCTGGTTAATACGATGGAAAGAATAGCGATGATCCCCGCAAATAGCGCAGGAAAAAAGGCCAGCGTCGCCATTACGCCAATCGTTGTCGCTATTCCTTTTCCCCCGCGGAAGCCGAAAAAGATCGGCCAGTTATGTCCGACGATAACACTAATACCCGCCAGCACCTCGATTAGGGAGCTGCCGCCGCTAAGAAGGCTGCCGATCCACACGGCGGCGGTTCCTTTGATTACATCCAGCAGCAGAACGGTAATTCCCGGGCCCTTCCCGAGAACTCGCATCGTATTGGTCGCTCCGGCATTCCCGCTCCCATGCTGCCGGATATCAATGCCTTTCAACAGCTTTCCGGCTAAATAGCTGAAGCTCACTGAGCCGAGCAAATACCCGATCACAAGTGACATTAAACTCATATCGACCCGCTCTCCTAACCTTCATCAGACTTGCGCCGCGTAAACATACGTACAGGCGTTCCTTCAAAGCCGAAAGCGCCGCGAATCTTATTTTCCAAATACCGCTGATAAGAGAAATGCATAAGCTCCGGATCATTGACAAAAAAGACGATCGTCGGAGGCTTAACCGCCACCTGGGTAGCGTAATTGATCTTCAGACGCTTTCCTTTATCCGTCGGAGGCGGGTTGATGGCAACGGCATCCGACACCACATCATTGAGGACATGGGTTTGAATCCGAAGGGTGTGCTGCTCCGCAACATGAGTAATCACCGGAAACAGCTTATGCAGCCTTTGCTTTGTTTTGGCCGAAAGGAATACGACGGGAGCATAGGTCATGAACAAGAAGTGATCGCGGATTTTCTGGGTAAACTGGTGCATCGTTTTGTCATCCTTGTCGACGATATCCCATTTATTCACCACGAAAATCGACGCTTTCCCCGCTTCGTGCGCATAGCCTGCGATATGCTTATCCTGCTCGATGATGCCCTCTTCACCATCGATCACTACCAGAACAACATCGGCGCGTTCGATGGCTTTCATAGCCCGCATCACGCTGTATTTCTCGGTTGTTTCGTATACCTTGCCCCGCTTGCGCATGCCCGCCGTATCGATGATGACATACTTTTGCCCGTCCTTCTCAAATGGCGTATCGATCGCATCCCGCGTTGTGCCGGCCACATCGCTGACAATAACCCGTTCTTCTCCAAGAATCGCATTGACCAGAGAAGACTTGCCGACATTCGGACGCCCAATCAGCGCTACACGGATGACGTCCTCTCCATACTCCTCTTCCGAGACTTCCGGGAAATGTTTGGATACTTCTTCCAATAAATCCCCGATACCCGTTCCATGGGAACCGGAAATGCCTACGATTTCACCGAATCCAAGACTATAAAACTCATAAATATCGTCCATGCGCTGTAAGTTGTCTACTTTATTAACGGCTACAACGACAGGCTTTTTCGCCCGAAACAACAGTTCTGCAACTTCGCTGTCGGCCGGGGTGATCCCGGCTTTTGCATCGACCATAAAAATAATGACGTCTGCTTCTTCAATCGCGAGTTCCGCTTGTACGCGAACAGAACGCATGATATGGTCTTCTCCATCAATTTCAATCCCGCCGGTATCGATAACACTAAACTCTTTGTCCAGCCATTCCCCCGTACCGTACAGACGGTCGCGGGTAACTCCCGGTTTATCCTCAACGATCGCCAGCTTATCGCCGATGATCCGATTGAAAATCGTCGATTTCCCTACATTAGGCCGCCCGACGATGGCCACGATTGGTCTTGCCATGCACTTCATTCCCTTCTTAAATAACAGCAGCTGTTTACTATACTTAGCAATTTATGTATTTGTTCGTGTATAGCTATGAAGCCCATAATATTCAATATCATTTATTCAATATCACGCGCTTTAGCGCATGTTTTGGCGCAATATCATAGCTTCCGAGCCGATCCCGCAAGCTATGATATTATATCAAAATAAAGTTGGCAAGTAAATGTAATGTGATGATGCATCAATCTTTTCGGTCTTTATGATCGACGATGATGAATGTCCCGTTCTGCAAATCGTGAGCGGAGGCATCCAAAATTTTCTCCAGCTTAAACGCTATTTTTTGTTGTTCATCCGGATGATCTGCAATAAAGATCGGAGCTCCTCCCCCCACCTTAGTTTTGTCCAGCGTTACAACGCCTACAATTTTACCCATCGTCCAAATTTCCGTCCTTTCCAGTCGTCTTTCTCATCATGCCTCACTTGGCATGCGAACAGCACTTTCGAGAATCGGGGAACGCATGGCTACCTGCCGCGCTTTCTCGGGATTCCGTTCTTGAGGAAGGAGAAGCACTGCGAGCCGGCCGTCGTTCATATCGAGCTTCGCCATAGGAACTAGAGACGGCTCTCCTTCATCCCGATATACACCCATAATGGTTGATACATCATGGAGCAGCGCCTGCCTTTGTCCCGGGTTAGCCAGCGTAACCCGCGCATTTTTGTCTTTGGGCATAAGAACGAGTCCGAGTGCTCTTTGGCGGATAACGGTTTGTGTTTCATTTAGTCCCACATTCATAATATATATATCGTCAACGAACAGGTTCGGACCGTCCAGGCGGACCTGCCCGATATTCACATGGGCAATATGGTTAATGTTCTTTCCGGTTTTAAAATAATTCGTCATTAGAATGGAGCTGATCCCCGCAGCGATCCCCCAATACCACGCCAGCACCACACTGAAAAATGCCGAAACGAATGCTGTAAAAATGACCAAGTAGTTGCGCCCCTCAAACACCATGGCAATCCCTTCGATATAGGTAGCGCCTCGAGGTACCAGCTCCAAGCTGTCGATCTTGCTCAAGGTCTGCCGTTCCATGTTCCTTACATCCCTAAACTGCTGCGCTGCCATAGCCAGAAAAGTAATGGCCGTATAGTTTTTCTCCAAAAGCGACGGCACGGCCACGGCTCCCAGCCCCGCCGCAATGACCCCCAGAGAAAGGTGTATGATTTTTCCATGAGGATAGGTGGGGTACTGCCGATAATCCGTCCTTAACATCGAAAGCCGGGCAAGAATCCCAAAGCATACGCCCAAGATAATCCCTACGGTATACTTTTGTTCTACGATCCAAGCCCACATGTCAACCGCTCCTTCCCCATTTTCGACCGGTCCGGTTTTAAAAGTGCAAAATTCTTTTTATTGCTTACGCTCCCGGATCGTATTCCAAACATAAAGACATGCTTTTTTGCATCCTGCCGCCGCTGACTCCAAAGCAAGCGAGCTCCCTCTTGCCGCATATAAGGTCAGCCACCACATATCCTGAAACCCGGCATGTCCTATCACCATATCCGTTTGTTCCCGATGGGTATAGGAGAACATCCCCTCACCGACAATTAGACCCAAAGACAATGCGGTGACTTGAAAAGCGGGCCAACGTAAAAGCGCAGCAACAAGCAGGCCATTGAATACAGCCATCGTCCATTCGGGGCTAAGAACAATAAACGCCGGCATAAGATGGACGGTTTCCTTCAGAAAGAAGAAAACAGAACCAATCAATAGTCCCACGGAGATGAGATGAAGCCTCAGCAGTACCCCCTTGGTTTGCAAAATCACGGTGAACGAAACCGCCAAAAGCAGCGGAACACAGCCAAACAGCCTCCATTGATCCAAGGTAAAGCTAAAGCGCAGCAAAATCAGCCAGGCAATAAAAAAAAGAAGTAGACTCAGATGAGTAATACCTCTTAATATAATGTCCTTCCAGCCACTGGCGAATAAAATCAGCGAAACAACAATTAGCAATAAGGACACATAACCCGCGTTCATTCGCATCACCCCAAGAGTAAAGACCCAGCTCTTTACCTTAGTATGGCTTCCCATATGTAATTTTAGTCAAACTTTTCGGTATCCCGTCCGTGCTGCATAAGAGCCTGTATTGATTCCGCGTGCAGCGCACCACTCGGCTGTTTCGCCCGTGATCACCACCGGCATCTGACGCAAACGTTCTATGCGGTCCGCCCCCATAGCCGTCATTAAGAGCCGAAGCTCCTCGTGGAGCGAAAGGATATGGGTGATCAACGCTTCAGTCCCTTGCTCCCGAAGTACCTTTAGGAGAGAGCCTGCCATACCAGCTGCAGATGCGCCAAGGGTCAATGCTTTACAAAGGTCCAGCGACCGGGAAATTCCCCCTGCAGCAATAATGGAAGCATCCTCTCGATACCGGTTCTTCGCTTCTAACACTTCAAGAAGAGCGATCGTCGTTTTGCAGCCCCAATCGTTCAGCCAATCCATAGGAACACTACGGCGCGCATTCTCAATCGCGGCAAAATTGGTTCCGCCTGCGCCCCCTACATCGATCATTCGAACTCCACAGTGAAACAATGCCTCCGCGCTTTCCTTAACCATGCCGAAGCCGACTTCCTTTACCATAACAGGCACACCAACCTGCTCGACAATCGTACGGATTCTTTCGAGCATTCCACTGAATTCACGATCGCCTTCGGGCATGATCAGTTCCTGCATCACGTTCAAATGAATCTGCAGCGCATCGGCCTGAAGCATATCCACGGCGCGTAAAGCTTGATCCAGCGTTGCTTCGCTCCCTAAATTGCCGAATACGATTCCTTTTGGATTCATCTTGCGGACAACCCGGTAGCTGGCTTCCACTTCCGGATTTTTGATCGCCGACATCTGAGAGCCTACGGCCATAGCAAGTCCTGTCTCTCTCGCTGCTACCGCCAGCTCCCTGTTTATTTCTTCCGTCTCATGAGCTCCTCCGGTCATCGCATTAATAACAATCGGCGAGCTCAAATTGAGTTCGCCGATTGAGGTTTGCAACGATATTTGATCCGAAGAAATGCCCGGGAGACAGTTATGGATCAGCTTGATGTCACGGAAGCCATGCTCACCGTTTTGACCAAGCTGCAGAGCATGATGTACATGCTCCATTTTCCTCGATACCCGCACCCGTCTTCCTCATTTCTTGAAATAAATGGCTTATTTGAATTTGCTTAATTTATCGCCAAATCGCTCGCCCAGCGTTAAATTCAAGCTTTGAAGCTCTTCATGAGATACCGACTCTCTTTTTGGAGCTCTTTCTCTCTCCGCTCTAGGCTCGCGTGCAGGAGCTTCTTCGGTTTCTTTGATGCTTAAGGAAATGCGTTTCTCATCGGCATTGATATCAAGCACTTTCGCCTGAACCTCTTGGCCTTCCTTCAGCACTTCAAACGGAGTAGCGATGTGCTTATGAGCGATCTGGGAAATATGAACCAACCCTTCAACGCCTGGAGCCACTTCGATGAATGCGCCGAACTGTACAAGACGCTTGACTATGCCCGTAACGATATCGCCGACTTTAAATTTATTTTGTACTTGCTGCCAAGGTCCCGGTTGAGTAGCTTTGATGCTCAGGGAAATGCGCTCATTCTCCGGATCAACCTTCAGCACTTGAACTTGAACCTGATCTCCTTCTTTCACCACTTCAGAAGGTGTCTCCACATGATGCCATGCCATTTCGGAAATATGAACAAGACCGTCTACTCCGCCGATATCGATAAATGCGCCGAATTGCGTCAAACGCTGCACCGTACCGGTCAATTCTTGACCGACGGAAATGTTAGAAAGAATATCCTTCTTCTTAGCTTCAAATTCTTCATCCAATACGTCTTTTTGAGAAAGAATGACTTTGTTTTTCTCGCGGTCCATTTCTTTGACGCGCAAACGCAATGTGCGTCCTTTATAGTCGCTAAAATCCTCAACAAATGTGCGTTCTACCATGGAAGCCGGTACGAAACCGCGAAGACCTACGTCAACGACCAAGCCGCCTTTTACCACTTCGGCTACTTTTGCCTCAAGGATCGTTTTATTATCCATGTCGGCCGCGAGCTTATCCCATGCTTTTTCATTATCGATTGCACGCTTGGAAAGCACCAGCTTTTCTTTGTTATCGTCAATAGTGAGGACCTTTAATTCCACTTCTTGACCAACTTCAACACCTTCAGCGGCATTATCTAATGAAACGGATGACAATTCACGTACAGGAATCACGCCGTCATATTTGTAGCCTACGTCGACGAATGCTTGATCGGAATCGACTTTGATGACTTTTCCTTTAACAATATCGCCTTTCTTAAGAACGACGACATTCGCCATGGATTCTTCTTGAGATACCTCTTGCTGTACATTTGTTTCTTCTGACATATCAATATACCTCCTTAACAACCTAACCACAGTAATGTATTTTAGAAAAAATTACATCATCATTTTTTAAGTATGCCACTGTTTCTCAATTCGATTCGTGCTGCTTTACCATTGCGCGAATAGTGGTCATAATTTTGTCGGTAGCCTGTTCTAACCCTTCCGGTCCGCTGTCCGCAAATTCACTAAGGTCAACCGGCGGTCCGTAGACAACCTTCATCCGGCTAAAAGGTGTATAGCTGCCGATGATAGCAGCAGGTATGACGGTCGCTCCCGACCTGATCGCCAGGCTGGCCGCACCTTTTTTTCCCATGCCTCCTGCATTGCTTCGTGTGCCTTCCGGGAATATGCCCAGCATATTGCCGTCTTTTAGCAGCTGCAATGAAAGACGGATCGATTCTTTACTGACACCGCCGCGCTTGACTGGAAACGCTCCGATTCGCGGAAGAACATAGCCTAAGACAGGAACTTGAAACAGTTCGGCTTTAGCCATATAATGCACCTTGCGATCGAGTGGTGAACCCAGAACCGGCGGATCCCAATTGCTTGTGTGATTGGCGCAGAGCACCACCGCACCTTCCTTGGGAATGTTTTCTTTTCCTTCAGCCTGCAATCGGAATAAAATTTGGAACATAAGACGGAAGATGCCGCGAAAAAACGTATAAAGCAATCTTAATTCACCCCACTTACACGGGTCTTGCAGAGCTCCAATATGCGTTCCACCACTTCAGGTATCGTCATTTCGGTGGTATCCATCCATATTGCATCCGGCGCTTTCACTAGCGGTGAAGCTTCTCGCTGTTCATCCATCCGGTCTCTTTCTGCAATTTCACGTTCCAGAAGCTCAAGCGTAACATCCGGCCTGTCGCCGCTGACTTCCTTGAACCGCCGCTGCGCCCGAACCCTGACGCTTGCGGTTAGGAAAATTTTCAATTCGGCATCCGGCAATACATGGCTGCCGATATCCCTGCCATCCATGACAATGCCTTTGCGTCTAGCCAGTTCCTTCTGCTTGGCAGTTAAAATACTTCTAATCCCGGCGATGGATGCAATTCGTGACACATTTCCCGTTACATCCGCGGAACGGATCATACCTGTAACGTCTTTACCGTCCACGTAAACCAGCTGTCCCTGATCTCCGGGGATCAAACGAATTTCCAAGCGTTCCGTCAGCGCAATCATTTCCGCCGTTTGTTCCAGTGGAAGGCCTTGCTGCAAAATACTCCAAGTAACGGCCCTGTACATGGCACCCGTATCAACATACACAAAACCAAGGGCATTTGCTACGAGACGAGCTATGGTGCTTTTGCCTGCTCCAGCCGGACCGTCGATGGCGATGTTAAACTTATCCAAGATGCGGCCTCCTTAATACAATAAGCGGACGAGCATGATGAAAAAAAAACAGGCCGAAGCCTTAATCAATCAAAATTATACCATAGATTTCCCTATGAAGCAAAACTCTAGTCCCCATATGAAAACCCTGCCGAAACGGCGTCTTGCGAATATCGGTTACCCTCAAGCCGTTCCACTCTCACCAGGAGATACCTGATTTGGGGATGCTGTAACAGCAATTGAGAAACGACTAAAGCAATCAAAAGTATAAAGAGCAATACGGTCAGGGCTTTTTCAGCCTGTCGCGTAAAACGCAAAAACAGGTCCTCGTATGGGCTCTCCGTTTCCCTATGATCCTTATGCTCCATTTACGCGCCACCCTCTGCTTTTTGGATGGTAGTATGCCCTGGAGAAAGGAAGTATATGCTTTTTAATTTTTACGAATTTCGAGCTGGCGTTCGAAGCAGAAGCGGATAATTTTTTGCCGTTCGCGGTCGCTGATTTCCGAGTAACGCAGCATCACCTGCTGCTTGCCCGTTTCCAGAGGCTTAACTCGCACGACTTCGGATTTAAACGGCACGTGCTCGATTTGCCCGTTCTTGTATTGAATCAGCAGCCAGCAGCTTGCCGTTTGACCGGCGGCAGCCGGTATGTAGCCGTCACACAAAAAGGAAATGCCGCCGCCGCTGACATCCTCGGTAAGCGTAACGAACTGCAGCTGCTCTGACATTTTTACGGCAATTTCCAGATCGGCTAGAACTCGCAAAAAAGTTCTTCTCTGTTCCTTGGTTATGGACTCGGGCTCCGGTTTTTTGATATGTACTAATTGGATGACATCATTTGAATGACCAATAACGGTTGTAATAAAATAATTCTTTACTCCATCTTCAGTGATGAAATGTACAGATAGCTCGTCCCCTTGATACAGCCTTTTGAAGCGGCCTGTTTTTTCCGATAACGGGATCTCCATACTGATATAGGATCCAGTGATATTGGCAATCCTTGATTTATACTCCTGCTTTGCTTCTTCCTCATCAATGGATTGAATTTGTATATACAAAGCTTGGTTGATTTTTGGAAGCAAAATCCGACCCCTCCCCAACTGCTTGCCGCCCAGTCCCATTGTACTATGCAGCTTATTGGATTATTATAGCATTCCCTATTCAGATGGGAAGGGGCAAAGCAAAAAAGCCCCCATAGGCTTAGGGCTTTTTCGTCTTTTTCGGCTGCTTCGGCTTTTTCACTTGGATTATGGATTTACAGCGGCTGCCTCTTGGGTTCCCAATTGGTCGATTTTTTCTTCAGCGCCTGAATCCGCATTGACATAAACTCGATAGACACCCCCATTGACATTGCCCACATATTGATAGCACAATACTTCCTCATCAATATCGTTTCGGATCAGCGCTTTATCTGTACTGGTCACTTTAAAGCTTGGACTTAACGTTTTGAGCGCTTCTTCATTCGTTAGCTTAGGCGCCGGGAGCTGCCGGTCTTTTTTATCGAACACATAATCGGTAGCCTCCATCCCGGTGACTTCCCCATTGTCCAAGGCCACTCTGACAGCCACCTTTTCCAAATAATTAATCACATCCTTGTTACGGGCGGCGAAGGTAAGGTTGGCCGTGTTATTATACTCGTCATAGCTTACAGCAGTCATATCCTTATAGTCGTGTTCATCCAAAAATTGCGCCGCAATATCTCTGGCTTGGCGCAAATCAAGCTTTTTTTCAGGAACATCGCGCTGAGCCGAAAACCATAGGAGCTGTCCTCCCTTGGTGGAGTAATCCATTTGAACTCCGTCCGGCGAGCCGTCTCTGGGCGCGCTTACGCTAAAGGAATGGTACTCGGTTCCCACCCCGTTTTCGACCACCTGCAGTCCGGATGCATCCTGAAGACCAAGGAATTGCGCCGCCTTTTGCTTCACATCCTCTGCCGTTACCTCCGGACCGGAGAGCATATTAATATCCCGTTTCTGGTACATGCTCATGACGGCAGGACTCCAATTAATTTCCGGATATTCACCCACCTTTTTGTCCATTGTGGAGAATCCGTCGATAATGGCGTTATCATGCTTATCTTTACTTGAAGCCAGAGCAAGCTCCACATCCATCCAGCGCAAATTATTTTGAAGAACCTTCGACTGTACGTCACGAAGATCTTTGGAAATTTCCGTCGAATGCTGATACAAAGCATTCATCGTTTTGAGTTCCTGCTCGTCCAGCGGGTGCTTGCTCAGGTCTCGGACGGCAGCGCGATAAGCGAAACTAGAGATTTTGGACAAAAAGTCTTCGGTCTTGCTAAATGGAAGCATGGTCAGCGGCAGCTGACTGATTTCACTCTGCGCCTGGCTGGTAATGCGCCAAACGTTAATCAAACCCTTCTTGTAAGCATCCTGAGAGGTGGAATTTACTGCAAGTGTGTTGCCAAGCTCCGTATGCAGCTTGTCCATATGGTACGACAAGTCGTGAAACGACCGTTGATACTGATTTTCCGCCTTCATCAAAACCGTGTTTTTTTCCTGATGCTCCAGGTACCCCCACACCCCGGTTCCGATGAGTGCCACCAATAGAAACGGAAACATGACCATGCTCAATCTTTTGTACATATTCGAGAATTCTCCCTTCATCAGCAAAACTTGGGCTTAGTTTGTGCTTGAGGGCGGATCCTTTATGCAAACATACGAAAAAGAGTCGGCTTCCGCCGACCCTAACGCTTCAAAAATCCGTAGTTTCGATATCAAAATCCATTTCATTATTGCAGACGCACTGCTTAAAGCCGGTATCAATCTTCCCTTTTTCCTTCCGGCCCTTCAGGACGAATTTCTCGCCGCACTTCTTGCAGCGGATCGTTACTTTCACGCGCGGGCTTGCTGCAGCCATGGCTTCCCTCCCGTTAGCACAAACATGATTGTACTCCCATTATGGGCAAACCTGCTATATTTTAATCCGTTCCTCACGCGTAATCATTCTAAGAGGCGACTTCGCATTCGCCCGATTCACTTTCCACAGGCTTCGACCCCACAGGAAGCACATCAGCGGCGCCATAAACCAAAACCAGTACGATTTGGTGACCAATAAAGTATAGTCGAACACTCCGTGCCAAAAAAACGGCAGTGCAAAAGCATAAAACAAATGCCTATGCATCCGTTCAGGAGTAAATTTGGCTTTGCCAAAATGAAACCCCATCATGACGCCGAACATCGCATGACCCGATACTGGCAAGAAGGCCCTCATCATCAGATCGCCAAAATTGAGGTTGCTCAAGAAAGCATACATGACATTCTCCAGCGTAGCAAAGCCGAGAGAAACGGCCACAGAATAAACGATGCCGTCGTACGGTTCGTCAAAGGAGGTATGCTTGAAAATGACAAAATAAATGATAAACCACTTAAAAAATTCTTCAGGAAACGAGGAGGCGATAAATGAAAAGACAAACGGACCTTCCCCAAGCCCCTGAAGCAGTGCATGCTGCAGCACCATGACAGGAAAAACAAGAAGCGTGCCGAACAAAAAAAGCTTTAACACCTGAGAAATCGGTTCAGGATCGTAACGATCCTTTAAATAAAAATACGACAGCAAAGCGACACCGGGCGCAATAGCCATCGTAAGGATAGATAAGACGCTCAAAGTGTCCCCTCCCATCTCTATACCCAGCCGCGTAAATCGCGCGGCCCCCGGATTTTTTATTGGACAACGAGCATATATACAGCCGGACGAATATCGACATTTCTCGTCATAAGAATATTATAGACATTTTCAACCCCTTTTTCCATCATTACTTGGAGACTGGTGTGCACTTCCTGTTCCCAATCGATCGTTATAGGGCATATAGCCCTTCCTGGTATTCTATGATTTTACGGCTGCGACAAACACTGCTTTCTGGTCATGAAATTGCAGCTGCATTGTCGTCAGAGATCCGTTTCGATGCTTCAGCAGATGGAGCGCTACGTTATGCCCATGGCCTTGTTCAACGACCGGCTGAGGCTTCATCAGCATGATAACGTCCGCAGAGGCCTCTACGCCTTGCGGCAGCGCTTCTTCCCCGATATCCGACGGAATCGCCGCCACAACAGGACCGCCCCACTCCCGGGACCACTGTTTGAGCGCATACGCCAGCATCGTTTGATGCTCGCTTGCCGATTTAGGAACCTGCTGGCCGGCGATAGGAATCCGGTTCAGATGATCAATGAACACGACAGGAGTTTTTCCTGCGATAGCACCGATACGCTCAATCGAAGCGATCACCCGGTCCATGGGCGTGTCTATGGAGCACTCGATCGTCCACAGCATTTTACTGATTTGAGTATACTGTTTGTTCGCTTCAATGACTTCCTCGGGGTGAATTTTACCGCTCAGCACCTTTTGCGGCTCCGTACCGATGATGCGGGCAATGCTTCGAGCCCAAAGCTCAAACGCCGTCATATCCCATGAAACATAGACGACAGGTGTTTGCTCGAAGGCGATATGGTCGGCCATTTGCTTCATAAGCATCGTTTTGCCGCAAGAGGCTCCCCCGGCAAGCAGATAAAGCCCGCTGCGCAGCCCGCCGAATAACGTTTCGTCGAGCTCTGCAAATCCCGTAGGAACACCCGATGATTGGCCGCGATGCCTTTTCATATATTCTTCCGTATAAATCGTTATATTTTTTATATCCGGAGCGATGGGAAGCATCAAGGTTTCTTCCATGGTTTCATTTAGCAATTTTATGAAGGTTTCCAGAGGGTTTTGTACGCGTACGAAAAAATCGTTCACATCTCTTATCGTTTCCGGCATTTGAACAATTAACGCCTGCTTCGCTGTCGTTTGCAGCATGCTTTTAATTCTGACGCTTTCGCGCCTGCCCAGTTCATCATTACCAAGGCATATAAACACTCTCTTCTCCTTGAGCTTCTCCGCGTGGCTTTCTTTGAAGGTCATCCAGACGGGTACGCATACGGCCGGAAGCCGGGCCTGTGCCAAGCTGAGCACGTCAAAGACACCGCTTGCAAGAATCACATCTTCGGTATCTTCCAAAATCTCTTCATTAAACAAAAAATCATCAACGCCGAGCAGCGATTTGTACTTGGGTTCGCGCTGATCAATCGAACGACCGATTAAATCCACGGTAACACCCTGCGCACTTGCAATGGGAATAATCACTCTGTTTTCAAAATAATCTCCTAATTTGTTCGAATTCACATAAAACCCGATTTTGCCCGGTTCGAAGCCGATGCGGAAATTTTCCACCGTCTCCTGATCGATTCCCCGCCGCTGCAAATATAAAAGCGCATCCTCGCGCAGCTGCTTCTGATAATGTACAACCAGCTCCTCCAGCTCGAAGGAGGTCTTGGCTGCGCTTCTATTGGTCCCCGACATCGTATCTATTCCCCCCGCAAAAAAAGCATTCAGCAAAAACGAACGTTTTTGTGAATGCTTTATGTTCTTAGTCTGATCGACTAGTATAAGTTAGAATTTAGCGCAGAGCACTTTTACGGCATCCGATTCAATCACCGTTTTGCCATATTCCTCAAGCATCGCCTGCGTTACGGAAGTCGCCTCTCCATACTCCGATAAAATCGCAATAATTAACTGCAGCTGCTTATCTTCCATATCGTCTGCGTCAATTAATAATACCCACTTGTTTTTGTATGAATATAGTGATCCACCATCCGTTAATAACGGGTTAATGACTTTGGCCATACGTAGCAGGTCTTCAAAATCATGAAAAGCATAGGTGACCTGGTCCGTTTCATCCATCGTCACTTCCAGCTCGTACACTTCCTCCAGGTCTTCGTCAATCGCATCTTCACCGTGGCTAAAATTCATCTTGCCCCGCGTTACGATCACCATCATGCCTTGTGCCGGCATAGCCAATACCTCAACGGCAAGCGGACCCGTTGCATCGAAGCCAAGCTCCATGTAGGCTTGGTCCATCATCTCACTAAACAGCTCGTGCACCTTAGGTATTTCTCTCCACATGTCATCCTTATGAATGCCGCGCTCCGTTAAGTCATCGAATGTGAGGAAAATCCGTATCTTGTCCTGACTTAAACGCTCCATTTTCATACTGGATTCCTCCCTTGCCGACTGTAATAATATCTTATGAAGTTTGGTTTACAAAGGTGAGCCATGGTGCTGCGATTCGGGTTATAAATAGCTTGTATTTTCATGATATGACTATTATATCACAATTCTGAAAGAAAAGAACGGCTGCTCCCCTAAAAATAACACATAAAAGAAAAAGACACAAACGCCGCTTTGAGAAGCGTCGCTGTGCCTCATGGTTAAGTTTGAAAATTAATGTGTTTGCTGTGCCTTTTCCCCGCTGCCGCCCAAGATATCGTCCACAGCGGCCTTTAGCCCCGGATCCCGGTTCACAATATCGCTAACCTTGTTCAATCCGTCTTCTTTAAATAGATTGTCATTCAGCACATTTGGCGATTTGTTCCCCGTTTCTTTGGATCCTGATTGAAAGGCATGAGATGCTGACGCGTTCGACTTGGAATTGGCGGGTTTATTTGACTGCTCTGTCGCCATGTTCATCCATTGGTTTGCCGAATCGCTGCTGCTGAGTGCGGCCCCGAACATGGATTTATTTCGATTAGACAAATAGACGACAGCCGCCGCTCCTACAAGTCCTCCGAGCAAAAAAGCACTTATTCTCATGGTCCATCCCTCCGCTTAGATTCGTCTTTCCTGAGTATTTTCCTCTATGTAGCCTGCGGACATGCATGATAAAATAAGGAAAGCTTCAAACCAACAACGATAACCAAAGAACAGGAGCTGCTTTATGAAAAACAAATGGCTTATCTTGTCCGCAGCGGCGCTGGTATTGACCTCTTGTGCCAATCCGAACTCCAATCCTCCGGCAGCAACACCCACGTCACCTCCCACAGCTCAGCCTGCGGCAGATCCCGGGAATGTAAAAAAAACCCCTCCAATGGAACAGAAAAAAGCGCCCGAGCCTTCCGGCGAGCAAAAAACGCCCCAACTCTATATGATGAATCCCAAAACGTATGATATCGTGCCGATCGACAAGACGTCTGCCCCGGACAAGGTTGTGCTTTTGACCTTTGATGACGGCCCAAAGGATCTGGAGACAAATAAGATGCTGCTCGATACGCTGGATAAGCATAAAGCCAAAGCGATCTTTTTCTTAAACGGCTATAGAATCAAACAAAATCCGGATATTGTCAAGCTTCTTGCCGACCGCGGGCAAACCATCGGGAATCATTCGTGGGACCATATCGATTTGAAGAAAGAAAGCAAAGAGAAAGTGGAGGAACAAATCGCCGGAGTTCAAAAGGCTGTGCAGGAGCTGACAGGCAAAGCCCCTGCCTTCTTCCGCCCGCCCTTCGGTTCGGGAAGCGATGATGTCCGTGCCAAAGTAAAAGAGGAGCATATGCTTTATATGACATGGTCCAACGGATCCAAGGATTGGGAGATGACCGTCAAAAAAAATAATCCGGACCAGGTGATTGCCAATGTTCTCGAGCAGCTTCGTCCAGGAAGCAATATCCTAATGCACGAGCTGCCCTGGACCGCGAAAGCGTTGGATACGCTGCTGACACGGCTGGAAGAACAGGGCTACGGTTTCGTAGATCCCGCAACGATCGAAATCAAGCATTAAACAGTGTAGACCAGCCCCAGATCAAAAGACCTACAACCAGGAGTACAAAAATCCATAGCAGCGTCCGATAAAAGATAAAAACCCACTTTTCTTTTTCGGTCGGGTGAACCGTATTACGCGGCGGCAGGTAGTGATCGTCCAGCTCTGCCACCGCCGTGTTATCCGGTTTATTATGTTCTTGCTGTGTCGTAGGTTGTCGTTTCCTGCTCAAGATTCCTCACTCCTGAATCGAAGTATACAGCCCATGATGAAATCAATGAGAAAATGAGCTGCAATCGGCGTCCACAGCGAGCCTGTTTGGATATAAATCCAGCCCAGACCGTAGCTGATGCAAAAAACAAGTCCCGTCATCAGCCAGTGCTGCAAATATCGGACATGAATGGCTGCAAACAGTATGCTTGTCCAATATGGACCCCAGGAAGCCTGGATTGCGCCGCGGAACAGCATTTCCTCGCAGATGGCGACAACCAGAGAAAGAAGAGCGATGTGCCATAGCGGCCTGTTTTTGAATATCTTTTCATTGATGCCACCGTCATCCGTTACTTCAGGCGAGACCCTGCTTGAAATCAAGAGATCAATCACAAGGACGGCCGCAGCAAAGCAAATGCTCCATACGAGAATGCGGTAACCCGGAGCAAAGGAAAACATTTCGCTTAGCTGCGGTTTTTGAAACAGCATGATCACTACGGCCGCAATCAGCACAATCAATTGCGTCACATAGAGGTTAATCAGCAGAAAACGGTCATCCACTTCATTCAGATTGACTTTTTGAAATTTAAAATGCTTTATGAATTTTTTCATCATGATTCCCTTTTTTGACATTTTAACCTATACTATCAGAATACAACAGAACTAGAGGTGCTCGCACATGGACAAACGGCTGACCCGAACGGACTACCTATTCGCAGTCACTTTCATCTTTATGCTTGTTGTAGCGCTAGGAGCCTTTTTCTTCGGCCTGAAGATGGGACAAGAACGATCCGCTGAAAAGTACGAAAAGATGCTGGCCGAGAAAACCGAAGCGGAAAATGGCTTTGCCGCTTATCATCAACAGTATCTGGTGTCTTTCTATCATACCATTTATCAACCATACAGGGAATTTCATAAAAAGTGGTTCGATAAAATGGAAGAGCTGCAAACCAACGGTTCGGCAGACGCTTCGCTGATCATGAAGGATCTCGCCAAGCTTGCGAAGGAAACCTACGACGGGCTGGGAACAAAGTCGATGCCCGATTCGTCACCTCTTCTCAAAGAGTCGCATATGAACTACATGAGAAGCTTAAAGCTGTTTAATGAAGCGCTGGCCGGTTATCAATCCAAAGCCAATGCGGTATCCGGTTCCGAGTTGATTTCCCAGCTGGCTCAAGACAATTACCTTGAGGAAGCAAAAAATTATGCGCTGCGGGCCGAAAAAGAATACTACGAATCGATCGTCAAATGGAATCAAACGGTAAATGAGAAATTTAAACCGATTGACGTGACCAAACCGATCTCCCTAAACGATTGGAAAACGCTTGGCTTGAATATGAAGAACGAATACATAGCCCAAATGATGATGACCTCCAAGTGGTTCAAACCCTTTACACCGCAGGATTTGACAGTCAGAATTGATGAAATGATCGCATCAGGACAAGCCAATACTCTGAACTTGCATGAAATTCAAAGCATCGTTGATGTTCTGATCGCAACCAACGCCGTCAGACCAGGCGATTTTCTTCGAGGCAAAAGCAGGTATACCAATGAAACGCTGCCCCAGCTTCCTTTTTTTACGAATTAGCCATCATCCTTGATAGGTCATACACAAAATAAGTACCCGCGAGGGTACTTATTTTGCTCATTTTCAGAGAAAAGAAGCGCTTGGTTTAATCATACTGAAAGCCGCACAGCTCAGCCAATGCAGCCATTCCTCCATCTACATTGACCACCCGTTCAAATCCCTGCTGCTTCAAATAATAGCTGACATTGGCGCTGCGTATCCCATGCGCGCACACGACATAGATAGCCTTGTCCCTGGGAAGCTCCCCAAGATTCTGCGGAATCGTATTCATCGGCATAAGAACCGGCTGCTCCCAGTGATAATACTCCCATTCGTACGTCTCCCTTACGTCAATAACAAGAGAATCAGCTAATTCTCCATTCTCCAGCATTCGCTTAAAATCATCGGGCTCCACCCGCTCAAATGGATAATCCATGAGTCCCTCCTTACGCTTTGCATATTTCAACCTATATCTTAGCATGTTTGGACGTTTGATCCAAACCATCCGAATTGAAATTTAAGGTTAGAAACATTCACAAAGATTTCGTATTTTAATTTCAGTTCGACACCTATTGACAAGGTTTAAACGGTCGTGTTACATTAATGAAAAATTTCACTTGCAATAAAACCATGACGGAGCCAAGCATATCACGAAACGTTCAGAGAGCCGGTGGTCGGTGCGAACCGGACGAATTTCAATATGCGGAGCACTCCTGAGTTGCTGCATCGAACTTTAAGTAGCTGCAGCCGGCCGGAAGCCGTTACCCTTCCGGGTCTGTTGAATCAACAGACCGCAAGAGGCTGTTCGCGCGAGCGCGCAGTGAATTAGGGTGGTACCACGAGAGCCAGCTCCTCGTCCCTTGTATACGCTAGGCGTGTCGGGGTGGGGGGCTTTTTTTGATGCTCCAACGTTATTTTTAAACCAATGGAGGGTTATGAAATGTTTAAAGTGTTAGTTATGGACGGAATCAGCGACATGGGGATTCAAATGCTGTACGATGCACCGGATGTCGAGGTAGAGAAAAAGAACGGCCTGTCCGAGGATGAACTCGCAGCGATCATCGGGAATTACGATGCTCTGATGGTTCGCAGTGCCACTAAGGTGACCGAGCGCATCATGGCTGCCGGAACCAAGCTTAAGGTCGTCGGCCGCGCAGGTGTAGGCGTGGATAACATTGATCTTGAAGGAGCCACCAAGCGCGGGATCGTAGTCATCAATGCCCCGGACGGCAACACCATCGCCACTTGTGAATTGACGTTTGCTATGATGATGTCCATTGCACGTTCCATTCCTCAAGCCTACAAGAAAACGGTTGGCGGAGAATGGGACCGCAAAACGTTTGTTGGTGTTGAGCTTCGCAACAAGGTCCTCGGCGTTCTCGGAATGGGTCGTATCGGCAGTGAGGTAGCCAAGCGTGCGAAGGCTTTCGGTATGCAGGTCCTCGGCTATGACCCGTTCCTGACAGAGGAACGTGCGGAGAAAATCGGAGTGAAGCTCGGAACAGTCAACGACATTTGCTCCCAAGCGGATTTCATTACGGTACATACTCCGCTTACCAATGAAACCCGCCATATGATCAGCCGCCCTCAGTTCGAACTGATGAAAAAAGGCGTTCGCATTATCAACTGCGCACGCGGCGGTATCATTGACGAGATGGCACTTGTCGAGGCGATTGATTCCGGTATCGTGGCCGGCGCCGCCTTTGACGTGTTCGAACAGGAGCCGCCTGCTGCGGATCATCCGTTCTTAAACCACCCAAAAGTCATCGTTACTCCGCATCTTGGCGCTTCAACCGTTGAGGCTCAAGAGAACGTAGCGATCGACGTATCTGAAGAAGTGCTGCATATTCTTCGCGAGCAGCCGTTCAAGAATGCAGTCAACATGCCGCCGGTACCGGCTAACGTTCTGAACGCACTGCAGCCTTACTTTAACTTGGGAGAAAAACTGGGCTTATTCCTCGGTCAAACCGTCGATGGTCCGGTCAGCGAGATTGTCGTGAACTACTCCGGCGATCTGGTTGACGTCGACACGTCCCCGCTCACGCGTCACATCGTCAAAGGCATATTGACGAATCAGCTTGAAGGGGTCAATATCGTTAATGCCATGCACTTGGCCAAAACGCGGGATGTCAACGTGGTCGTACAGCAATCCTCGGCTTCTCCGACATTTACAAACCTGGTCTCCGTGACGCTCAAGACCAAGCAGCAGCAGCACGTGCTTTCCGGCACATTGCTTGCAGGCTACGGTGAACGTATCGTTCAAATCGATCAATACCCTGTTGATATCGCGCCATCGGGCAACCTTCTGTTGATCTCCCATAATGACCGTCCGGGGATTATCGGTAAGGTAGGTACCCTTCTGGGCAGCAACGATGTCAATATCGCAACCATGCAGGTAGGCCGTAAAGTCATTGGCGGTCAGGCGATCATGGTGCTGACAACCGACAAGCAGACGCCTAAAGACGTGATTGTAGAGCTGTCTCAGCTTCCTGAACTTACTGACGTGATCGAGCTGTCCCTGTAATCGTATTGTTTCACGAACAACAAGAAAAAGTTGGAACTTTCAACAAAAACAATAAAGCCTCCGATGACGAATCGGAGGCTTTTGTTTGGTTTCACGTAGCTTTGCAGGGAAGTATGATAGAAAATGTCGTTCCCTGACCTGCTTGACTTTTCACTTGAACGGTTCCTTGATGAGCTTCGACGATATTTTTGACAATCGCAAGACCAAGTCCTGTTCCTCCGTTTGCTCCCCTTGTACGGGCTTTATCCGCTTTATAGAAACGCTCGAAGATATAAGGGATATCCTCCGCCGGTATGCCATAGCCTTGATCCGAGACCTCGATCAGAATGGCATGCTCTGCTTTATAGCGCTCTTCTGATGCCCTGATATCGATTTGAGCGCCTGAAGGCGTATGCCTAAGGGCATTATCCAGCAAATTGGTCAGAACCTGCTCCAGGCGATCCTCGTCCGCTTGACAAAGCATCAGCGGTTTGTCCGGCAGCGTACAGCTCATCGCGATGCCCCGCTCTTTGGATAGGCCCGCAAATTTGCGGTGGATCCGCTTAAGGAAAGCCGAGACGTCCAGCTCACGGAAATGCAGCTCTATATTTCCCGTTTCCATCTTGGCCAGATCGAGTAAATCCCGGACAAGTCTGCCCATTCGGAGGGATTCGTCATGAATGACCTGCGCCAATTCTTTCCGTTCCTCCGGCGTGCCTGCGATATCGTCGATGAGCGCCTCGCTGTATCCCTGCATCATGGAAAGCGGTGTCCGAAGCTCATGCGATACGTTCGCCACGAAATCCTTTCGCAGCTTATCCAGACGAAATTCTTCCGTTACGTCACGCACCACGGCAACGACACCGCGCACGATATCGTAGGAATACAGGGGTGCCATGACAACAGACCATACTTCACTTTGGACATGAAGCTTGGAGGTCAATTCTTTCGACTCTGATATGACGGATGTAAACAGCGGCTTGAGCGGCTCCGGAATGGTGCTCATCGAAGCATTTCGCGATGGACCTCCGTCCAAGACAGGCTCATCATCGGTCCACTGTATTTGATTCCAATCCTGAATAATTCTCTCCCCTTGGGGATTCGTTAGAATGACGCGCCCATCCGCATCAAACGTGATCACGGCGTCGGCCATGCTTCGCAGGACACTGGCCAAATGCTCCTTCTCATGATTGAGCGCTTTAATCGTATCGGAAAGCTGCGCTCCCATGTGGTTGAATGTCTGGGCCAGCTCTCCAATCTCGTCCGTAGAGGTAATCGGTACTCGAGTACCGTATTCGCCCATGGAGATCAAATGCGCCGCCTTCTTCAGCTGCTGAATCGGCTGCGTAATTCGGGTAAGAAGGAAAAAGGCGAAAAACGTAGTCATTAAAAACCCGGCAACGCCAACGACCACAAACAGCTTTTTCACATACGCCTGCGTCTCTTCCGAGGATTGGGTGATCTGATACAAAATCAGTGCCCCGGCCACCTGCGACTGAGTACTATCCATGAACGGCACGGCAACCGCCGTATATTGGTTCTCTAATAAAGTATTCGGCATACCGTTATTTCTAAAACGATTGTCCTTAATCTCGCCCGCAAATACTTTTTGCAAATCCGATTTCAGGAAAAAGTCATCATACCGTATCTCTCGGTCACTCGGTTGACCAACCGGAGCCTGGATCTGTCTAAAATCCGAAGTCACGATGATGACGCTCGTATCCTGAGCGCTTAAGAGCTCATTTACGACCTGTAAGTAACGCTGTTCCTCTTGATGCAGGGAAATTTCACTGGCAACCTTTAACGCCAATTTGCTCAGCGTCTCCGCCTGGTCCTGAGATTTAGGGAAGGAGGTTTCAATAAAACGGAATAAAAAAAGGCTGAGCGTAAGCAGCACGACAACGACCAGCCCGATAATTGTGATCCATAGCTTACCTACAACGGTTCTTAAAATAAACACGTTATTTTGGCACCTCTAGCTTATAGCCTACGCCCCATACGGTTGTAATCATAGAGGCCGCTTCAGGCGACACTTTATTCAGCTTCTCGCGCAGACGTTTGACATGCGTATCGACGGTCCGCAGATCACCGAAAAATTCGTAATTCCAAACATCCTTGAGAAGCTCTTCCCTAGAAAACACTTTGTCCGGAGATACAGCCAGGTAATGAAGCAGCTCATATTCCTTCGGCGTCAAAGCAACCTCCTGCCCTCCTGCCGTTACCCGGTGCGCATCATGCTCAATCACCAGATTAGGGAATACGATATTATTGCTGGAGTTTACTTCCTTGGATAAATATGCGGTAACCGATGAACGCCTTAATATAGCCTTCACGCGATAGATGACCTCGCGCGGGCTGAAGGGTTTTACAACATAATCGTCGGCACCGGATTCAAAGCCCTGTACGCGATTCGTCTCTTCCCCTTTGGCCGTAAGCATGATAATCGGTGTCGATTTGACTTGACGCAGCCTTGCGCATACCTCGTTGCCGTCAATGCCCGGCAGCATGACATCAAGCAATATCAGGTCGTAGTCCGTTTCAAGAGCTTTCCGAAGCGCCGACTCCCCGTCCTCCGCCTCTTCGATGCGGTAATTCTCTTTCTCCAGATACATCCGCAAGAGCCGGCGGATCCGTTCTTCATCATCCACAACCAAAATACTCATATTTGTGTCCGTCATGGATATCCCTCTTTTCTTCAGATCTAAAAGATATGAATTCGATTATGTACCGGAGTAGGAGTGCAGTCCGGCAATAACCAGATTGACGCCGATTAGCGTAAACATTACAACGAGAAAGCCGATGACAGATAGCCATGCCGACTTCTTGCCCTGCCAGCCGCGGGACAGCCGAAAATGCAGGTAAGCGGCATAAAATAGCCATACGATCAATGCCCATACTTCTTTAGGATCCCAGCCCCAGAAGCGCCCCCATGCCTTCTCCGCCCAAATCATGGCGAAAATCAATGCTCCCAGTGTAAAGATCGGGTAGCCGATGGCAATAGCGCGGTAGCCGATTTCGTCGATATCGTCCGGATCAACCCCTTTCATCAACGGCTGAAGCGCTTGACCAAGAGGCTTTCGTGCAATCAGCCGGAGCACAGCATACGCAATGGCGCCAAGCAAAACCGACCAGATCACCGTATTCAGCTTCCTGCCGGCATTCGCTCCTTCCATCCATGAAGGAGCCTCGAACAACGGCTGCGTCATCCCGAGAAACGGCTTCATCTCCACCTGCTCGCTCTGATAAGGCTTGACGATCGGAGGCAGTACATATTCGACCTGATTGGTCACAACCTGCTCCACGTTGTTATCGTCCAGAATCTTCTGCTGCTGCGTAAAGACCGCTTCGTATCCGGCAGCTTTAAAGCTGAATATAGAGGCGACGAAGGCCACAATCATAATCACGGTAAACAGCGTAAACTCTACACCGCGCTTCTCCCTTCGCTCACTGCGGCTCGTTCCTTCGAAGTTGACGCTTTGCAGCAGGTACATGATGCCGGCTGCAAAGCCTACGGCAAAGAAAGCTTCTCCCAAGGCGGCGGTCGTTACGTGAATTTTCAACCAGTAGCTCTGCAGAGCGGGAATCAAAGGTTGAATTTCCTGCGGAAATACCGAGGCATAGCCTATCATAATGATGGCTACGGGCAGTGAGAAAGCGCCGAGCGCCGGTGCCCGGTAAATCAAAAACACCACAATAAATGCAAGGACAATCATCATGCCCAGGAAGGTCATAAATTCAAACATGTTGCTGGTCGGAATGTGTCCTGCCTCCGCCCAACGGGTGAAGAAGAATGTCACATGGGATAAGAATCCGAGAATGGTGAGACCAAATCCGATCATACCCCAACGCCGGACATAGCTTTGCGGATCCGTAACCCGCACCGATTTTTGGCCCGTGATCCCGATGACAAACCCGATCATGGCTATACAATAGACGATGAACGCTATGAGCAAAAAAGAACCGCTCACTTTTGGACCTCCCTTCTTTCCAATGCTTTGGGATCGACATCGATCCCCGATTTTTGCAGGACCTGCGCTACCTCTTTACGGATCCCGTACCAATTCTTGTTGGTATGCGCTCCGAGCGAAAGACGCCCGTTATCAATGCGCAGCCACACACGGCGGTGGTGCCAATAAAAGCCCATGACCAGACCGATCATGGAGATCGCAGCTCCAACCCATATGAACGGCATGGCGCGATCCACTCTGATATTTAAGAAGCTGATATACTCCGATATCTCTACATCGTTCATGGATCCTACGGAGAGCTCCAGCTTATCCGCTAATGCGCCGTTAATCTCATCCTGACGGAAGTTGACCTTATCGATCTGACGCGGGAAGTACATGTAAGGCTCGCCTTCAGGCTTCAACCCGGGTCCCTTGATCTCAAAAACGAATGCCGGCATTTTCGGATCGTTGGATTTGGTCAGAGGCATGCCCTTGTTATCCATTCCGAAATCCGGAAAATAGGCTTTTAATTTCAGGTCGTAAGGGCCTGCCTTATAGATCTCTGCAGGCTTTTTCATCGATATATCGAAGCTGCCGTACGTTTCGCCCGTTTGCTTGTTTTTGAGCGATGGCTTGACGGACAGAAGCATAGGAGACATTTTGAAGTCGAATTGGAAGGCCATTAGACCTTCATACATCAGAGGCTCATTGACAAGAATGTTATGCCGGTGCACCTCCGTAAGAATCGGCTCCTTCACCGGATCGTCGCAATCCTCGGTACATTTGTACAAAACCGCTTGCGTTTCGTAAACCTTAGGCACAATCTGGCCTTTATCACGGAAGCCTTCCGACATTTCTTCTTCACTGTATAATTCCAGTGTAAACTTCTCGTTTTTTAAATAATAGGGAGAATCCGGTATTTTGATAATCTGCCCTTCAGGAAACGCCAGATGCTGGTCCATGTGCCATCCGGGAATACTCCGCATAAGTACGGCCGCCAGAAAAATAATGAGACCGATGTGATTGATATAAGGTCCCCAACGACTGAAGCGGTTTTTTTCCGCGAGCAGCGCCGTGCCGTCGGTATGTACACGATACCGCTGCTTGCGCAGCAGTCCTGCGGCCTTCTCCGTCCATTCCAGCGACGCTTTTTCTCCGGGATCCCCTCCCGGTAGCTCCCCTACGTACGATACCTTCTGTCTAGTAATAAAGCTGATGTGCTTGCGGATCTGCTGCTTGCTGAGCGCACGGTAAAGCGGCAAAACCCTGTCAAGACTGCATACGACAAGGGATGTGCCGATCATGAACAACAGGGTGATAAACCACCACGACTCAAAGGTGTGCGTCAGTCCCAGCAAATAGTAAATATGTCCGAGCGTACCGTAATTCTCTTTGTAATACACCGACGGATCAATATTCAGAAATGTGTTTTCCTGCGGATATATCGTGCCCAGCGAGGAGCCGACCAACGTGATGATAATCAGATAAATCGCGACTTTGACCGAGGAAAAAAAGTTCCATACCCGGTCAAGCACACTGGGATTAGTGCGCTGAGAACGCCTGGCCACCCCGTCATATCGCATCTCAAGCGGCTCACTGCCGCCCTCGTCCGTCAAAGGCTTGCCGCAGGATTCGCACAGAACCGTGCCGACATGATTCTGATGTCCGCATTCGCATTTTGTATTATGAATCATGTGACCTCCTTGGCTGATCGATCTTTGATCTCAAAGTTACTTCAATATGGACGCCACCGTTTGTTCGATATAGGCTTCGTCCATCCCGCCAATCCGGATCTGGCTGATCGTTCCGTCAGGCTTCACAAAGAATGTCGTCGGATATTGAGACACCCCGTAGCGCTTTCGCGTTTCTTCGTTTTTGTCCATCAGGATAGGAAACGTTACTTTATATTGATGGATGAAATTTTCCACCGTGACCTTGGGTTCGTCCAAATTGAGTCCAAGCACGACAAGCTTGTCTCCCCACCGGGCATGCTGCCTTTCCAATGCAGGCATCTCTTCGCGGCAGGGCTCGCAGAATGTTCCCCAGAAATTAACGACCACGGCTTTCCCCTTAAAATCCGATAGCTCATATGTTTTCCCATCAAGCCCAAGCAGCTTGAAATCGGGAGCGGAGGCCCCCTGAACCGGCTTTTTGTCGCCGGAAAACAGCTGGCTAGTGAGCGTCAATGCGCCGATCGCCACGATCACGGCAAAAATGGCCATCTGGATCCATCGTCTATGCTTTCCCATGATCTCTCACCTTCATACCACTTGGATGTAAATCCTATTTTCATTATAGCGAAAAATGTCACAAACGATTATTCGCCTTTTTGAATTTTATGTGTCTTGACGTCGCCTGCAAGAAGCGCTTCATTCCTCAGCTCTTCGACTTCCTGTGGGGTCAAGTAACGGAATTTGCCCCTGGGCAAGCCGGAAAGCTGAAGGGGACCGAACTGAACCCGCTTCAGCTTCACGACAGGATGATGAATGGCGTCGAACATACGCCGTACCTGACGGTTACGCCCTTCATAGATAGTGATTTTGATGACCGCTTGCTTCTTCTCCATATCCACATCCTGATATTCCACCTCAGCCGGCGAGGTCATGCCGTCGTCCAGCTCGATTCCGCTTCTCAGCTTGTCCAATTGCGTTCCGTGCGGAACTCCTTTGACCGTAGCCAGATAGGTACGAGGCACGTGATGCTTCGGATGCGTAAGCAGATGGGCAAACTCTCCGTCATTGGTCAGCAAGAGCAAGCCCTCGGTATCATAATCGAGCCTTCCGATCGGATATATGCGCTCTTTAATGGTTTTGAAAAATTCCGTAACCGTTTTGCGGCCTTCCGGATCCTGAGCGCTGGTAATGACACCCTTCGGCTTGTTAAAAATCACATACACTTTGGATTGGCGCCGGATCGGACGCCCGTCCACTTTAATAAAATCCTGGGACGGATCCACCTTGACGCCCAGGGTAGTTACTACCTGATCATTGACTTCCACACGTCCTGCGGTAATCAATTCCTCGCATTTTCGACGGGAGGCCACACCCGCTTCGGCCAATACTTTTTGCAAACGTTCCATCTTGTCGATTCACCTCAAGCTAATGATACCTATCCTCAGGCGAAATCACAAGCTGAGACCATGGAAAAAAGCGTCCCGGACACAAATTCGTATGCGGAAATATGTCAGACGGGTGAAACTTATACAGATCGGAGAGCCTTAGAGTCAGTTTATTCAGCAAAAACAGCTGTTCTTTTTCTGTTGCGCCGTACAGCGCAGTGGGTTTGGAAAAATCGCCTTCGAGGCAAATGTGAATGTAAAGAGGATCGGTTTGTTCGGAAGAAGGGATGATGACGCCGCTTTTGGCGATAAAAAAATCATACCCTTTTCCGTTTATGGCGGAACAGACGGAATGATGAATGATAATTCCGTAAAACTGCACGCAGCTCACCTCTTCCGGGTTAACTGCTTGCAGTATATGTGCGGATTGCGGGGAGGGTTCCATACGCGGCAGATAGAGATCAAACGAATACGAGGTAACAGATGACGACAGAAGCAATAAACCCGACGGCATCGGAGATCAAGCCTACCTTCAAGGCATAGCTGGCCTTGCGGATACCGATCGCCCCAAAATAGACGGTAATCACATACAGAGTTGTATCGGTACTGCCCTGAATGGTGGATGCGATGCGACCAACCATCGAGTCCGGTCCGAACTGCGAGATCAAATCCGTGGTAAATGCGAGTGAACCGGCGCCTGTAATCGGTCTTAGAAAGGCAAGCGGCACGACTTCCGTAGGCAGTCCGATCGCTTCGCAGATCGGCTTCATCCATCCGATAAACAGATCCATGGCCCCGGATGCGCGAAATACGCTGATCGCGACCATCATCCCGACCAGATGCGGGATAATGCGGATGGCTGTCTCAAATCCGTCCTTGGCCCCGTCTACGAACGACTCGTAGACGGGCACTTTTCGATAAGCCGCATACAGCGGAATAAAGACGATAATGACGGGGATGGCCCAAGAGGAAATCAAATTGACCAAATCATACATTTGCCATCATCCTTTCCCCGACCCGAGCGGCGGGCTCTTGCTCCGGTACCATCGGTCAACCATAATGGCTGCCATGGTAGAGATGAAAGTAGCCATCAATGTCGTTCCGACGATTTCCGCCGGGTTCGCCGAATTATAGCTCATGCGGATAGCGATCAGCGTCGTTGGAATCAATGTAATGCTGGCGGTATTCAGGGCAAGCAGCGTGCACATGGCCGGACTCGCGATATCCTTGTTCGGATTGAGCTTCTGCAGCTCCTGCATCGCCTTGATTCCCATCGGTGTGGCGGCATTACCCAAACCAAAGATGTTCGCGCTCATATTCGACATGATATACCCGAGCGCCGGATGGTTCCTGGGGACCCCCGGAAATAAAAAACGGACCAGGGGGCTCAGCATTCTCGCCATCTTCTGCAGCAGTCCCGCATCCTCGGCAATCCGCATCATGCCAAGCCAAAAGACCATGATGCTGATCAGTCCGAAGCATACGGTTACGCCGCTCTTGGCACCGTCGAAAACCGCTTCCGTCACCAAATCGATTCTTCCTTGAAACGCCGCTACAACAAACCCGGCCACAATAAAAAACAACCAGATGTAATTGACCATGAAACGATCGCGCTCCTTCCCGTTTAATCGGCTTGACCGGTAAAGAGCACACGGGTTAACGCCTGAAGAATATACAGCCATTCGTTCGCGCGCGCTTCATTCACCCATTCCGTTTCCGTGAAGGAAAAGGAAGAACGGTCATTCCTATGAAGACGGGGACTGTCCTTAGCATACAGCGGGACGGAACCAATCGGTTTACCGTTGAGCAGGAACTGCAAGCGGCCCGCTTCACCAAGCCTGTATGCCATCGATCCGGCTTCATTCATCACCATTTGCCGTGTAAACCTGCTCTGTTCCGCTTCTTCCGCAGGATAGCTGAATGATCCGCCGGCCGCAAAGTCCGTACCTAACACAGACTCGCCTGAACGGATAAGCGGGATAAGAGGGTAATGCTGAAAGCCGTAGTCCAGAAGCCTGGCATGGTCGATCCAATCGTTCGGATCATTCAGCGTCACCACGGCGAGCTGCTGCCCTCCCCTGGTCGCTGAGGAGACAAGACACCGTTTGGCAAGCTTGGTGTATCCGGTTTTGACCCCGTCAGCGCCTTCATACAGAGACAGCATTTTGTTCTTGTTGATCCAGGAATAATCCCAAGCTTCATTGGGATTAGGCACTTTTTTCACTTTGGTTTTGACGATTTCCTGGAAGACCGGATGCTTGAGCGCGTAGGCCGTCAGCTTGGCCATATCATTCGCCGTGGAATAATGTCCTTCCGTATCCAGCCCCGACGGATTTTTGAAGCTGGAATTCGTCATACCGATCATCCCCGCCTTCTCATTCATCAAATAGGCGAAGCCCTCCACGCTACCGCCGACATGCTCGGCAATCGTCATCGCCGCGTCGTTTCCGGATCTCAGCATCAAACCGTACAAAAGATCCTTCAGACTCATCTCCTCATCCAGCTTTAAATAAATGGAAGATCCTTCGGTTCCAGCCGCATTCCTGCTAACCTTCGCCATATCGCTCAATTTTCCGTGCTCAATCGCCACAATGGCCGTCATAATCTTGGTAAGACTCGCGATCCTCATTCTCTTGTCCCCCTGGATGCTGTACAGAAGCCTCCCTGAAGTGACATCAATAAGAGCCGCGCTCTCCGCACTGACGGATACGCCGGGCGCCGCCTGGACCCGTGCAGGCAGCAAGGCTCCCGTCCAGACGAGCAGTACAGCAAGTAGCAGCAGACATCCTTTTCTCATCGTCATCCTCCCGCAAGCCATCCTTTGTAAACGGAACCTCCAGCGCCTATGTGCAAGCAAGCTCCTTTTCATCTTGTACATGTATATGCTCTCAGGACAAGGTTATGAATGGCTTGACCGAATCCGGCTGGCCGCGCTGAATCCGATTGCGGACAAAAAAAGAGCAAATCCGGACCGGATTCACTCTTCATAGGATACGGGCTTATTTTACGTCGCCGGGCAGGTGCTCTTTACAATAAGCTTCCACCCTCTGTTCTTCTTCCTCTTCCAGATCGAACCCCAGATACTGCTCTGTCGACTTCTCGAAAATGTCATATTTCACGATGCTTGTTTTATTGTCATCCACACTGTAGATGACCCTGACATATAAACCGTTCTCCGAGTAAAGCTCGTCATCCTCAGGAACCTCAATATCAAGTAAAAACTCATACCTGTCTCCGGTCAAGATACCGAAGGGGTCTTTGATCAATTCCACTTTATGGCCGGTAATCGTAAACATGCTATCATCCTTTCTAAACCTGTGAACCTTATTATACAACAATACAAATGGAAAGAAAGGACAAACGATGGAGAGGATTTTAAAAGGCCTTTTCCAATGCAGTGCATTTGCTGCAGGACTTTATGATATAATTCACTGATACCAAGTGATGACGGGGGGCTGAACATGAAAATTTATGTAGTGATTTCATTATCCGGGGAAGAAATGGATAATGTATTTGTCAGCACGGATGAAGAAAAGGCATTGTCCTTAACGACAGCTGATTTTGATGAGTGCGACGCGCTGTTCGTGGAAGTATGGGAGGACGGCTCAAAAATCGACGATTACCGGCTTCAATAAGCGGACAAAGGCTGCCGGACCCATCGGTCCGGCAGCCTTCTTAAACGGGAAATTTAGTTTTTGTTAAAGATGTCCGTCAACACAGGCACAATTTGCGATTTACGCGATACAACGCCTTTAAGAACGGCTTTGTTATCCACCAGCTGCACATTGTATGCTTGCTCAACAGCATTCGCTTTTTGGCCGAGTGCCAATGCAATGGAATCGTTGTTTAAAATATCCGTTACCACGAAAACGAACAGGTCCAAGCCCTTTTCGGCGATGATGTTGGAAAGTGCGGCTTCCAATTCCGCCTGGCGTGCAAGCACATCGTTCGTATCGACTGCGTTGACTTGAGCAATTTCAACCTTGGATCCGCCCATTTGGAATTCCTTGGAGTCCAGGGAGATCAGCTGGCTGATCGTTTTGTCGCTCAAATCAGCACCGGCTTTCAGCATTTCCAATCCGTAGCTTTCCGGATTGACGCCGGCAATTTCGGCCAATTCACGGGCAGCCGCTACATCTTCTTCCGTGCAAGTCGGCGATTTGAAAAGAAGAGAATCCGAAATAATAGCGGACAGCATCAAACCGGCAATAGGCTTATCAATGGAAATCCCATTTTCTTTGTACATTTTTTTGAGGATCGTTGCCGTGCAGCCGACAGGTTCAGCACGGTAATACAAAGGGCCGCTGGTTTCAAAATTTGCGATACGATGGTGGTCAATTACCTCTGCCACACGGACTTGATCGATGTCTGCCGCACTTTGCTGGCGTTCATTATGATCGACCAAAATGACGCTTTTCACTTCATTTGCAACGGTTTCAACCAAACGAGGAGCTTCAGCGTTGAATTGGTTCAACGCATATTGCGTTTCTCCGTTAATCTCGCCCAAACGGACAGCCTCAACATTCAGGCCCAATTTGGTTTTCAAATCAGCATACGCAATAGCAGAACAAATGGAATCCGTATCAGGATTTTTATGCCCGAAGATAAGTACTTTTTCCATGATCTTACTCCCTTATTCTTTTTTTATTAGCGAGAAAAGTATACCTTAGAACGACATTCACAATCAAGATCGATTATATCATAATATCACTCTAATTCCTATTATTTTAATAGGAATACTTCAATCTTGCAACATCAAAAAAGGATATCACTCATCCGGCTGCGGCTCTACATTCTCCCGATCACAAGGGACAGGATGCCTGCGGCGATCAGCGGCCCTACCGGAACCCCTTTAAACAACGCCACACCAAGGATTGTTCCTATAAGCAAGCCCATAGTGACCGTAGGCTGGTTCAGCATAAGGGCAGCCCCGCGACCTCCCAAATAAGCAACGATGACACCGATCCCGACGGCAATGAGCGACTTCCAATTCAAGAATGACTGAACGACTGTTTGAACGGTCAGCTTTCCGCTGGCAATCGGAGTCATGATACCGATCGTCAAAATAATAATCCCCAAAGAAAGCCCGTGCTTTTCCAACAAGGGAAAAGCCTGGTGCAGATTAAGCACTCTTAAGAGAAGCAAAACAACCATGGCGATCGTAATGGAGGCATTGCTGCTTATGATGCCAAGTGCTGCAAAAAGAAGCAGAATCAACGATGGCATGTCAAACTGATGCATCCTAAGCATCTCCCTTCTTCCATAAAGCGATTTTGAAATAGACTCCTAAGTTAATATAGAGAAAACTTCAATAAAGAGCAAATGCATTTAAGTAAATAGCAAAGCTGCCCCGTTCACAGGAGCAGCTTCTTATCAGGAGAAGTTTACACGATGAAATTTTGATTGTCGAGATGGGACAGCGAAGATGTGCCGGACGCTTCCCCCGCTCCTGTCTTTCCAGCGGATTTCATCATCGACTGCAGCCGGTCTACAACCTGTGGAGCGGAGTCGATCAGACGCTCCAGAATATGCGTTTGGTTATCCAACGGCACCACTTTAACGCCATTTTTCCCTACAACCAAGAAAGCGATAGGCGTAATGGACACCCCGCCGCCGCTTCCGCCGCCAAAAGGCAGCGAGACCTTGGCATTCATGGCATCATTGCGGTTGGCTCCGCCGATGGGCTCTTCGCTTACAAATTCACTTCCTCCAGCCGCGAAGCCGAAACCAACTTTACTGATCGGCATAATTACGCTGCCATCGGGGGTTTCAACAGGATCGCCTACAATCGTATTGACGTCGACCATTTCTTTAATATTTTCCATTGCGGTCTTCATCAGACCCTGAATGGGATGCTCACTCATAAAATCAACCTCCTAGAAAAATGGGATCACATGACTCGACTTAAACACTTATATCGTGTCCCTTAAGAGGTATGATTATGTAGATCCTGTACCGCCTGCAGGCAGAAGTGTGCTGCGCCATGCACGAAGTCCGCCTTTAACTTTAAGTATTCGCGTCAGCAGACGGATGACGGCACTAATGACAAAAGCCAAACGTATTTGCAGCGTGCATACGCCTTCGATGGCGAACTGGTTTTGGTTAAAAGCCGGCATGACCTGCAGCTGGGGCTGGACGTCCAAATGAATAAAACGGAAAAGGTATCCCAAAAGCGAGGCCTTAATTCCCCAGATCGTACCTACAAGAAACGCCGTCTCGGGGGCATCTCCGATACCGACAGTGGTCTTCCAGTTGAGCTGCGTACAGTGAATACGACGTAACGTGGTGAACAACCATTCGTAGAATTGAGAGCAATGCTGAAGCAGGGTCTGTACCTTTTCGTAGACTTGCTTTATTTTCTCCAGATTAATCTTCTGCTTCTGGTCTTTGATTAAGCTGTCGGCTTTCACATTAACTTGCTCTGTCTGCAGCTCCAAGCCTTCGGTCCAGTTTTTGAAGCGAAGGGCAGGGATATTGTAATTGAATCGAACAAGGCCGAAGAAAGCACGGATATTCAATAAAATTTCATCATTATGGCCTTGATGGGTTATCGTTATCCGGATCCGAACCCGGCTTAGCGCCAAGAGAACGACCAGCACACCGATTAACCCGGCGGTCCAAGCCCAAAACATCTCAAGCAACCCCTTCCTAAAAGGCTAACCCATGTCTCCCAAAAAATGAAAAAACCTCTGAAAACCAAGAAGCTTTCCGCTTCTTTTCCTCAGAAGTTAGTATAGCCCTGTTTAGGCGAATCATGCGTTTTTTTAGACTTGATCCGGATCGTCTATCTCATCGATTGTGATTTGCTTTCCGTCCAGCTTCTCGAACAGAAGCCTCGTTTCTTCTTCCAGATTATCTTCATTCTCGAACATCGTCGTTTCCGGGAGATCTGCGATTGAAGCCAAGGCAAAATAATCCAGAAACGATTTGGTCGTACCATATAAGATAGGTCTTCCCGGAGCATCCGCACGGTCCACTTCCTGAATCAAATCCTTGGCGACCAGTGTTTGAAGCGCCCGGTCTGACTTCACACCGCGAATCTCCTCAATATCGATACGGGTAATCGGCTGTCTGTACGCCACGATAGCAAGGGTTTCCAGTGCAGCTTGCGATAATGACGTTCGGGAAGGCGAGTAAGCCAGACGTTCAAAATAAGGAGCATGATCGGGGAGCGTCGCCAACTGGTACGTACCGGCAAGCTCAACGATTTGAAGACCTCTATTCTGACTTTTCATGTCCGACTGTAAATCCGATATCAGCTCACGGATAAAATCGGCGTCCTGCTCCAGCACTTCGGACAGCTGTTTGGCATCCAGTCCTTCATCTCCCGCCACAAACAGCAAGCCCTCAATAACTGATTTCATCTGTCCAAAGTCCATTCGCCGTTCCATCCTCTCTTGCCTGTATCACAATATCGTCGAAGAGCTGGTGCTGAAAGCAAATAATGCGTTTGACCTTCATCAGCTCAAGCAATGCCAAAAACGTAACCACAACCGCTTCCTTTGCCGCATCCTCCTGCAAGAGCCTGGAGAAAAGCACTTTGCCTCCCAGCTTCTCAAGCGCTTCGATCACCTCAAACATCCGATCCTTGACAGAAATTTCGTCTTTACGGATTTTGGCGATGGCATTGCGGCTGTGCATACGGCGCAGCGCTTTGCGGAACGCATGAACCAAATCGGCCACGTGAAGCCCTTTGACTGGATTTTCAACAACGGTGGAAACATAGGGAGTTAAATCCTCCGGCTCCCGGGTAAAAATCAAGCTGCGCTCCACTTCCTTATCCCGCAAATGATCGGCTATCGCTTTATATTTACGGTATTCGATCAGCTTCGCAACCAGCTCTGCCCTTGGATCGTAATCCTCCTCCATCATATAGTCGTCGAATTCCAGGTCGATCACGGGCGGCTTTGGAAGCAGCATTTTGCTTTTAATCGACAACAAGGTAGCCGCCATGACAAGGAACTCGCTCGTTACCTCGAGCTCGAGCTCCTGCATGGCGTCCAAATATTCCATATATTGATCCGTTATCTCTTTGATCGGAATGTCGTAAATATCGACTTCCGCCTTATCAATCAAGTGGAGCAGTAAATCAAGGGGGCCCTCAAAGGTTTCCAGCTTTACTGTGACTTTCACTTTCCGTTCGTTCCCCCTTAAATCATGCCTTCATCGTTTATTTAGAAAATTGCTTGGTCAGGTTAGCCATTTCGATCGCGCTTGCCGCCGATTCCCAGCCTTTGTTTCCGGCTTTCGTTCCGGCACGCTCCACAGCCTGCTCGATCGAATCTGTCGTCAGAACGCCGAAGATGGTAGGCACTCCGGTTTTGAGTGCGATCGCCGCAACCCCTTTCGCCGCTTCGTTGCAGACATAATCAAAATGAGGAGTTGATCCGCGAATAACCGCGCCCAACGTGATAACGGCGTCGTAGCGTCCGCTTTCAGCCATTTTTTGCGCGATCAAAGGAATTTCAAAGGCTCCCGGAACCCAAGCGATTTCGATTTCATCCTCTTGTACGCCGTGGCGCTTCAACGCGTCCAGAGCGCCGCCCAGCAGCTTGTTCGTAATAAATTCATTGAAACGACCCACTACAATACCGTATTTTAATCCCTGAGATACCAAATGTCCTTCGTATACTTTCGCCATAACTCCCTAACTTCCCTTCATTTTAGAAATTATTTTTTTGCGCTAAAATCCAGCAGATGGCCAAGCTTGGCCTGTTTCGTATGCAAATAGTTCGTATTGTCTTCGTTTTCTTCCATTTGAATCGGCAGGCGTTCGATGACCTCCAGGCCATAGCCTTCCAGTCCGCGAATTTTACGCGGGTTGTTCGTAAGCAGCCGGATTTGTCTCACGCCAAGATCCTTCAGGATTTGCGCGCCGATGCCGTAGTCCCTTAAATCAGGCGCAAAGCCCAGCTTCAGGTTCGCGTCTACCGTATCGAGCCCCTGCTCCTGCAGCTTGTATGCCTTCAGCTTGTTGATGAGCCCGATTCCCCGTCCCTCTTGGCGCATATAGAGCAGCACTCCGGCGCCCGCTTCGTTGATTTGCTTCAAGGCCGCAGCAAGCTGCGGTCCGCAGTCGCAGCGGTGGGAGTGGAACACATCGCCGGTCAAGCACTCGGAATGGACGCGCACCAGGGTAGGGCGGTCGCCGTCAATCTTGCCTTTGACCAAAGCCACATGCTCCTTTTGATCCACAACATTCGTATAGGCGATGGCGTTGAATACGCCGAAATCGGTAGGCATCCTGACTTCGACTTCACGCTGTACAAGCTTTTCCTTATGATTCCGGTATTTGATCAAATCTTGAATCGTGATGATTTTGATGTCGTGCTTCCGGCTGATTTCCATCAGCTCAGGCACCCTCGCCATTTCACCGTCTTCCTTAATGATCTCGCAGATGACGGCTGCCGGGTAAGATCCGCACATGCGAGCCAGGTCAACCGAAGCCTCGGTATGGCCGGTACGGCGCAGCACGCCGCCTTTCTTGGCAACCAAAGGGAAAATATGACCCGGTCTGCGGAAGCTATGCGGCTTGGTATGCTCATCAATTAGCGACATCACCGTGCGCGACCGCTCCGATGCCGAGATGCCCGTCGTCGTTTCAATGTGGTCGACGGACACTGTAAACGCGGTCCCGTGGTAATCCGTATTTTGCGTCACCATCGGCGGAAGATCAAGCTCCTGAGCCCGTTCCTCGGTAATCGGTACGCAAACCAGACCGCGGCCTTCTTTGATCATAAAATTGATGACCTCGGGCGTCGCCTTCTCGGCCAGAGCGACGAAGTCGCCTTCATTCTCGCGGTCTTCATCATCTACGACAATAATGACTTTTCCGAGCATCAAATCGTAAATCGCTTCTTCAATCGTATGAAAACGGATTGCTTGTTCCATTGTTCTCACTCCTTTATGCTGCTGTATCTTCGAGACGCTTCAATTTACATGAAACCATTCTCCGTAAGAAAAGCTTCGGTCAGCCTTGTCTTCTGCGAACTCACCGTACCGCCGCTGCGGAATGTCATGAGCCTCTCCAGATACTTGCCCAGCACATCGCCTTCCAGATTGACCTCGTCTCCCTGCTTCTTGTACTGAAGCACCGTCTCGGCGAGCGTATGCGGTATGATCGATACGGTAAACGAATTCTCCGTCACCTCGACGACGGTAAGGCTGATGCCGTCGATCGTAATGGAGCCGTGAGGAATGATATATTTTAAGATACCCGGATCACGCGGCTCCACACGGAAAACGACCGCATTCTCTTCCGGGGTTCTGCCCGTAATGACTCCGGTTGTATCCACGTGTCCCTGGACGATATGACCGCCGAAGCGTCCGTTGGCCGGCATGGCGCGTTCCAGGTTGACCGGAGCCCCGGTTGCCAGCCGGGACAAATTGGTTCGACGGTACGTTTCGGGCATCACATCCACCGTAAAGGCAGACTCGTCGAAAGTAACGACCGTGAGACATACCCCGTTCACCGAAATACTGTCCCCAAGCTTGACGTCGGAAAGAATCCGATGAGCACCGATCGTCAGCACCATAGCCTGCCCTTGCTTAGCCATGCGCCGCAGTGTGCCGATTTCTTCAATGATGCCTGTGAACATCCGTTACACCCCGCTTTCACTTTCAGTATCACTCTCTGCTTCATACCGGGGATAACCGGTAATGCAGATATCGTTATCAAAACGTTGAACCTCCATGCGCTCCAGCGCAATCGCATCCCTCATCCGTTCCATGCCGGGAAAATCGAAATTGCCCGGGGCCGCCCCTCCACCGCCGATAATCTTGGGTGCGTAGAAGAGCACCAATTTGTCCACAAGGCGCGCATGGAGCAGCGAGCCGCTCAGCTTGCCGCCGCCTTCGACCAGCAGCGAGCCGATCTCGCGCTCGCCGAGCCGCTCCATGGCGGCGCGGAGGTCGACTGCCGGCCCCGGGCCGCAGTCGATGATTTCGACGCCGAGCGCTTCGAGCTCGCGGCGGCGCGCTTGAGGCGCCCGTTCGGTCGTCAGCACGACCGTAGGCGCCTCCCCGTCCCGCACGACCCGTGCGTCGTGCGGAATTCGCAGCGTCGAGTCGACGACGATGCGTACGGGATTCAGACCCGGGACCGGAAGCCGGGTCGTTAAAGCCGGATCATCGGCCAGCACCGTGCCGATGCCGACCATAATCGCCTGATGACGATGGCGCAGCGTGTGGACGTACGAACGGGAAGCGCCGCCCGTTATCCACTTGCTGTCGCCTGTTTCGGCGGCGATTTTGCCGTCCAGCGTGCTGGCGCTCTTGACGGTGACGAAGGGTCGGCGGGTAACAATGTACCTGTTGAACGCTTCGTTCAGCTCGATGGCCTCCCGCTCAAGCACGCCAACCGTCACCTCAATGCCGCTTTCGCGCAGCCTGGCGATACCGCTCCCCGCAACCAGCGGGTTGGGGTCCGTCGCTGCGACGACGACCCGTTTTACGCCTTCACGAATGAGCCGGTCACTGCAAGGAGGCGTCTTGCCGTAATGACTGCAGGGCTCCAGCGTAACGTACGCCGTACTGCCCTGCGCTTGACTGCCGGCCATCTGCAGCGCATGAATTTCGGCATGCGCCTCTCCCCGTTTCAAATGAGCGCCCATGCCGACCACTCGGCCTTCCTTGACCAGTACGCAGCCGACAACCGGATTAATGCCGGTTTGCCCGGAGGCGGAAGCGGCCAGCTGCAGGGCAAGCCGCATATAAAACTCATCGTTGATCTCGTCCAACGGCATCGTCATGGTCCGCCCCCCATTCTCATAGATGATATCGCCGGTCAGACACCTGAAACCGACGCGAAAAGCCCCTTTTCGGATAGCAAAAAGGGGCTTGGGATCTAACGTATGGGAATGCCGTGAAATTGCACAAGAAACAGGGCGCCGGCCGACACGGTTAATGCCCATAACAAGTCATTCTATAGACTTGTCAGACATCAACAAATAGACGGATGCGCAGCTTCATTTGTGAAAATACGTACATACGCAACGTACAAGATTTATTCTTGTTTCGCTCTTCCCTTCTCCCATCCAGACTATACTGTCGGTCTCGGAATTTCACCGAGTCCACCGGCAGCGGACGCTCGTCTCATAAGAAGAGAACTGCCGCCGCACGGGTCACGGACTGAGTCAAGCCGCTTACGCTGCTTGACATCACCGCCGGTTGGGAATTTCACCCTGCCCCGAAGGTTCCAGCTATGCTATTTTTAAAAAACAGTATACCGCTTGGAGTAAGCTTTGTCTATACCGGTTCGGTTAAATTACACTTCCGAGACTTGAACAGACTCCATTTTGTCACGGCCTTTGAACACATCGACATGCTCCATGCCTTTAATCACTTTGCCGAACACCGTGTGCTGTCCGTCCAGATGCGGCTGAGGCTGGTAGCAAATATAGAACTGGCTTCCACCGGTATTACGGCCTGCATGCGCCATAGCCAGCGTGCCGCGCTCATGTTTGTTCGGGTTGATTTCGCAGTTGATGGTGTACCCGGGACCGCCGGTTCCCGTACCGTGAGGGCAGCCGCCTTGAGCTACAAATCCGGGAATGACGCGGTGGAATACAACGCCGTTATAGAAACCGGAGTTGGCCAGCTTCTCAAAGTTAGCTACCGTGTTTGGAGCATCCTTGTCGAACAGTTCCAATACGATTTCGTTGCCGTCAGCCATTTTGATGGTCGCTTGCTTTGCCATAGTATATACATCTCCTTATTTTCTTCGTATATGTAACCGGAAATTATGCTTTAGCAGATCTCCCAGCTTGTCCTCACTTATTTTACTATGAAAATCAGTTCCGCACAAATGGTAAGTGACCGCCCAGAAAAAAAAGACGTGAAAAACGCTCAGCCACCGGCTGAGCGTCTCCTTCATTATCTTGTTTTCGATACCTGCTTCATCCGTTCAGGCACAACGTCGTTGCCCACAAGATCCTCGAATGTCTCACGTTTGACCACCACGTCGGCTTGCCCGTCTTTCACAAAGACGACCGCCGGACGACGTATGCGGTTATAATTGCTTGCCATCGCATAGTTGTATGCGCCGGTGCAGGCTACGGCCAGCAAGTCCCCTGTCTGCACCTTCGGCAGATTTACATCCCAGATCAGCATATCTCCGCTTTCGCAGCATTTGCCTGCAATGGAAACGAGCTCCTCATTCTCAGCCTGTGCGCGATTGGCCAGCATCGCTTCATACTGTGCTCCGTACAGTGCCGGACGCGGATTATCCGTCATCCCTCCGTCCACAGCTACATACTTGCGGACGCCCGGGATGTCCTTATACGTGCCGACGGTATACAGCGTCGTTCCCGCATCGCCCACAATGCTGCGACCCGGCTCCGTCCAAATTTCCGGAAGCGGATATTCATGCTTGCCGAAATTGCTGCGGACCGCTTCAGTGATCGCTTTGACATATTCTGCTACAGGCAAGGGCGTATCTCCCTCTACATAACGGATGCCGAAACCGCCGCCCAGATTGATCACGCTAAACGTGACATCAAGCTCCTGGCGTGCCTTCAAGGCAAAATCCGTTACTTTGTCCACCGCCAAACGGAATCCGCCGACTTCGAAAATCTGTGAACCGATATGCGAATGCACGCCGAGCAGATTCAAATGAGACAGGCCTGAAGCTTCCTTGACCGCCTGCATGGCGGAGCCGTTCTCCAAATCGAATCCGAATTTCGAATCCGTTTGGCCCGTTGAAATATATTCATGCGTATGCGCATCCACTCCCGGAGTAATGCGCAGCAGAATGTTCACCTTTTGCTTTTTCTCGGCTGCAATGGCGTTTAGCATTTGCAGCTCCACGAAATTATCGACAACGAAGCAGCCGATATTCGCATCGACGGCCATCTCCAGTTCGAACGGCGTTTTATTGTTCCCGTGGAAATGAATCCGTTCCGCCGGAAAGCCCGCCTGCAGCGCGGTAAACAGCTCGCCGTCGGACACCACGTCCAGCGACATGCCTTCTTCTTCCACGATGCGGCACATCGCCATGACGCTAAACGCCTTGCTGGCGTATGCCACCTGGAAGCGTAGGCCTGATTGGCGGAAAGCTTCCACAAATTCGCGGCACCGCTGACGGATCAGCGCTTCGTCCACGACGTAAAGCGGAGTTCCGAATTGACTTGCCAGTTCTACTGTATCGCAGCCGCCAATTTCAAGGTGGCCGTTAACATTGATTTTACTTGTGCCGTGTAGATACATCGTGTGTTATTCCCTCTTCCCTTACAAGACATTACTTCTAAAGTAACACAGATGGACTCGGACTGACAACAAGCAAAAGCTTTCCTATAAACTATAAAATCCTTAAGGTTGTCCGGGCGATGCGATTAAGGCTGCGGCTGCCTCGTTCTGTCTGTCGTTTTGGTGATGCTCAGCCGCGTCTTCATTGACATAAACGGACGTCTGATCAAGATATCCGCCATCGCTTTGGCGTTAAACGGGATAAACGGCCATAAATACGGCGTATTGTAGGATCTCTGAAGCGCAAGCATAAGCACCAGCAAGGTAGAGCCGATGATAAGACCGGGAACCTTGAATGCCGCCGTAGCGAGCAGCAGTCCCACACGGGCCAAACGATTCGCCAGGCTCAGCTCGTAGCTTGGCGTGGCAAAGGTGCCGACGGCGGCCACGGCGAGATACAAAATCACCTCGTTGACAAATAATCCGGTTTTCACCGCCACGTCGCCGATCAATATCGCCGCAACCAAACCCATGGCCGTCGCCAGCGGTGTCGGAGTATGAACGGCTGCCATCCGCATCAGATCAAGACCGAGCTCCGAAATCATAAACTGGCCGAGTATGGGAATTTTTGTCGCCTTTTGCGGACCGATGAACTCCAGCCCCGCAGGCTTCAGCTCCGGGGATGTGACCATCAGCATCCAAAGCGGCAGCAGGAAGAGCGACGCGGCGATACCGAGAAACCGGACCCAACGTAAGTATGATCCGACAAGCGGCGTTTGCCTGTATTCTTCCGCATGCTGGACATGGTGAAAGAACGTTGTCGGCAGAATCATGACGGAAGGCGATGTGTCTACAAACACGATCAGGTGCCCTTCCAGCAAATGCGCGGAGACGACATCGGGGCGTTCAGAGAACCGAACCATAGGGTAAGGGTTCCACCCTTTGCCGATAATCGCTTCCTCCAGCTGCTTTTCCGCCAGTGGCATCCCGTCCACTTCAACCTGCTTAATCTTGTCACGAACCGCTTCAATTAAATTTTTGTCGCAGATGTCTTGAATGTACCCGATACATATATCCGTCTGAGTCCGTCTGCCGGCTTGAGTAATCTCCAGCTTCAAACGGGGGTCGCGGATTCGACGGCGCACTAGGGTTACGTTGGTCAGCAGTGTCTCAACAAAGCCGTCCCGCGATCCGCGCACCACCCGCTCCAGTTCAGGCTCCTCCGTAGAGCGCACAGGGAAGCTTTTGGCGTCCACCAGCACCGCTTCGTCATGTCCCTCGAAGAAAAAAGCCGTTCCTCCCATAGCCACATCTTTAATCGCATCCTCAAGCTTTTTTGTCTTTTTTACTTGAATATGAGGAATCAGTGCTTGATCGAAAAGCGTGATCACATCGAGCTTTCCCCCGTCTCGTCCACCTTCAGCGGCTCCGCGGCCGTCCTCCCGGTATCCTTGATCCGCATAGGAGAGGCGCATCAGAATATCGGTCAGCACCGTATCCTTGGCGAAGCCGTTATAGTAGAAAATCCCGGTATTCTGACCTCCAAACACCATTTCCCGGAATACAACATCGAAGCTTTTGTTCAAGCCCACCTGCTCTTCCAGCTGTCTTTTCAAGCGCCCGAAATCTTTGGAAATGGAAGCATCCTCCATCAGCTCCCGCTCATCTTCTGTCAAAGACCATTCCTTATGAAAAGAGCTCGGCTCTTGCTTGGGGCTGCCGCCGGACGGGGCGTCGGATTCATCGGTATGCTGCGGCAGCTCCGATCCGGTACCGGGGTTATCCACAATGTTTCCTTCGCTGTCTATAATCAGCTTTTCCTCCGATAGCTCGTGTTCCCTATCTTCTCTCTCATTGCCCGATCCCGCCCTGCCCCTTAATAGCCTAGCTTTTTTAAACGGCTTCATCCGTTTTAACCTCCTTGGTTCGAATACGGATCATTTCAGCACATCCAGCCAATCCATCAGAGAACCGATGACTTTGCCGAAAATCATCGCCATCAGCAGCCAAATCATGAAGGATTCCATTCGGATCCGCTTGGCTAAAATCGGCAGCACATTGATAACTTCCGTCAGCGCGGCCGCAAGCATTCCCACAAAACTGCCGGCAAAAAGACCGAACAATGCCGCAGACATAGGAAAAAGAAAGTACGTCCACTCAAAAAAATCCGTCAGCGTAAAAAATGTCGAGCCAAGAATAACGGCTGTTTCATACCAGCGGATATGGTTATAGGATCGGGTTACTTGAGCTAACCGGGGAATCACATCCAGCACCACTAAGAACGCTACCATCCCGCTGCCGATCGCCAGCCCTCCGCCGATCCCGACGAATATCTGGAGCAGCCCGTTAAGGATCCCGATGAGCATTCGCCTCCTCCCTGCGTTGCTTTTCCTGCAATTTTACATATTCCTCCGTAATCATGTAATGATTTACGTTCTCTTGATACATAAACATCTCCACTTCAAGCGGGCTCGGTTCTTCATTGAATTTTTTCTTGAACAAATGGTTGAAAAACGTCATCATCCCGATGCCGATCCCGATCGAATAAGGAATTTGCAGAAGCAGCGGATGCTCCGTCTCCTCCCCGGTGAGGAGCTTATAAATATGCCGATGCACCTCGGCCATGCTTACATCCGCGTGAAAGTTCATAATAGCTAACCCCGACCCTATAAACAGCAGCAGCCAGACAAGCGCGATCAGCAGCAGGCTCGGAGGCTTCGTGCGGCCTTGGATCTCAATCAGCGCATGAGGTTCTCCGAAATGCTCGATTTGCATGGAAGGGTAGAGCTCCTTCACCTTGCGAACAATCAGCATCATATCGACCAGCACCAGGCTCCCGTCCTGCACATGAGGACGGTACAGCTCCAGCATCTGCAGCTTTTGCTCATATTCCGGCTCCGCCAGCAACTGTGCAATTTGTCCCAGATATACCGGTTCGCCGCGGCGCACTTTTATTTTTTTGCGCAAACGTATATACAGGGATGGAACAGAGGCACGCTGCATGTTGCGGTTCCTCCCTTTTGACGGAGTTCGTCTTGTGTGCCTTAGTATGAATAAAAAACCAATAGCATAAACCCGTTAAAGCTTGGAAAAAATTAACTTTCCATTGGCAGCATAATTAGAGATCTTTTCACAGAACTTAAGCTGTAAGAAGACGAATACACACTCACACACAAGGAAGGTGTCATAGACATGACCAAAACAGCCCTAACGCTCGTGATCATCGGGGCACTGAACTGGCTGCTTGTGGGCTTATTTGAATGGGATTTGGTAGCGGCGCTGCTTGGAGGAGCTGTCCACCGCGAATCTTCCGGCCTTAGCCGTATCGTCTATACGTTGGTCGGACTTTCAGGCCTATACTGCATCGGACTGCTGTTTCGCGACGACGCAAGAGCCAGATAAATGTTCGGGAATAAACGAAAAGAGGTCGAGCCCCGGCTCGTCCTCTTTACTTCACTGCGCGATTTGGTTTTTAATGGATTGCAGTATTTTTTTCTCCAGCCGGGATACCTGAACTTGGGATATACCCAGACGGGCTGCGACTTCGGATTGGGTCTGATCTCGGAAATACCGCAGATAAACGATCAAACGCTCCCGCTCGCTTAGTGATCCGATCGCTTCGTTGAGCGCAAGCTTGTCAAACCACTTTTCCTGAGCTTCGTCAGCAATTTGATCCATCAGCGTGATCGGATCTCCGTCATTCTCAAAGACGGTCTCGTGAATGGAGGACAGCGGCTTGTTTGCCTCTTGAGCGAAAACGACATCCTCAGGGGAAATATCGAGCTCATCGGCCACTTCCTTCACCGTAGGCAGCCTGCCGTTCCGTTTGGAAAGCTCGTCCTTGGTTTTGCGGATTTTATTGGCCAGCTCCTTGAGAGAACGGCTGACCTTCAACGTACCGTCGTCCCTAAGGAAACGCTGAATTTCCCCAATAATCATAGGGACGGCATAAGTCGAAAACTTCACATCATACGAAAGATCAAACTTGTCCACCGACTTTAACAGACCGATACAGCCGATCTGAAACAAATCCTCTGCTTCATAGCCGCGGTTTAGAAACCGCTGTACAACCGACCATACCAGACGGATATTGCAGTTCACCAGTGTTTCCCTGGCAAGCGTATCCCCTGATTGGCTTAACGCGATCAAGCGTTTGACTTCGGCATCGTCCAAATAACTATGGGAGGCGTTCTTCAAATCCACATCCATATGATCAGACCCCTAATTGAATAAAGCTTTTTTCGATTCGATTCGCTTCTTCATTCTGATGGTGGTGCCTGTTCCAAGCGCGGTAGTGACCTCGATTTCATCCATGAAATTTTCCATGATCGTAAAGCCCATGCCCGAGCGTTCCAGCTCCGGTTTGGAAGTATACAGCGGCTGCTTCGCCAGATCCAGGTCCTCGATGCCCGCCCCCTGATCTTCCACCGTAATCGTCACGATATCTCCTTCGATTTGTGCGTTAATGATTACCACACCATCCGGACGGTTATCGTATCCGTGGATAATGCAATTGGTCACGGCCTCCGAAACAACGGTTTTGATATCCGTCAATTCATTCAAGGTCGGGTCGAGTTGAGACACGAAAGCGGCAACAGTGACGCGTGCGAACGATTCATTTTCAGAGCGGCTTGCAAACTGAAGACTCATAAAGTTGCGTTCACTCATGATACGACCTCCAGACTTTGGATCGCTTTTCTTTCGTTATCCTGGATCGATAAGATTTTGAACAGGCCTGACATTTCCAGAAGACGGTATACGGACGGATTCACGTCACATACCACCATCTTTCCGCCTCTGGCCGTAATCAGCTTATAGCGTCCAAGAATCACTCCAAGTCCCGAGCTATCCATGAATGTCAATTCCTTCAAGCTCAAAATGATGTGGCTGCTGTCGCCCCTGAGAATCGCTTCTTCCATTTTCGTCTTTACAGTGTCCGCCGTATGATGGTCAAGCTCGCCACGAAGCCTTACAATCAGCATTTTACGATAATGTTCAAGTTCGATTTGCAAACTCAAACTGCTCACTCCTTCCCGTCTATGCCCTCTCATTTCTACGCAGGAGAAACCATTTCCTGCCCCCCCGACAAAACTAGAAGAAAAGCGCCAGAACTAGAAGAATTGCGACACAATGCGCAAGGAAAGCCAAAATCCCCGCTCGTTGCCAGTCTCTACGGGGATTCTTGGTGTCATTGGATGCTTGGCATCGTATTCCGTCATCAATCAAGGAAAAGCATGCGTTTGGCTGTCCGTTTCGTCAGCGTCCACAAGCCGGCTTTTTTCACTTCTACCGGTGACTCCAGCGCAAACTCGGTGAGCACCTGATCGTTTTTATAAACGACCAGCTTGCCAATCGGCTGACCCGCCGCGACCGGCGCCTTCAAATCAGGCATTAACTGCAGCTCGTGACGAATGCCGCTTCCCGCTTCGCCCTTCTTGAGCAGGACGCTGTACGGATGCTTGGCCGTCAGAGGCACGGCCGTGACCTCGCCCTTGCTTACTTTCATTTCTCCCATCGTATCGCCGGTTTTGTAAATAGGGAGGTTCGTAAACTGGGAGAAGGCGTAGTCAAAAAGTTTGGTGACCTCCGCATTGCGGGTCTTGGTATCGGGTTCGCCCATGACAACGGAAATGACACGGAGATTGTCCCTCTTGGCTGTTGCGGACAAACAAAATTTCGCCTCACTGGTATAACCGGTTTTCAACCCGTCAGCTCCGCTATAGAAACGAACCAATTTATTCGTATTCACCAACCAGAACGGCTTAGGCGTGTCTTTTCTCAAGTAATCCTGATACAGGCCTGTAAATTTCGTGATTTCTTCATGCTTCAGCAGCTCTTTGGACATCAGTGCAATATCATACGCCGAAGAATAGTGATTCTCCGCAGGAAGCCCGTTCGGATTAACAAAACGGGTATTTTTCATGCCCAGCTGCAATGCTCGCTCGTTCATCATACGCACGAACGCCTCCTCCGAGCCTGCAATTTTCTCGGCCATAGCCACAGAAGCATCATTACCTGAAGCCATGGCTATGCCTTTGAGCATGTCTTCGACCGTCATTTCCTCTCCCGGCTCCAAGAAAATTTGGGAGCCGCCCATGGAAGCGGCATATTCGCTGGTGCGCACCTTTTCATCCATTTTAATTTTCCCTTGGTCCAACGCTTCCATCACCAGCAGCATGGTCATGATCTTCGTGATGCTGGCCGGAGGCAGCTTGGCATCTTTATTTTTTTCGAATATCACGGTCCCGGAATCTGCATCGACGACAACGGCAGACGTTGAATTGGGTGTCAGGTCAATCGGCTGGGCGGCTTTGCCTTCCTCTGCCATGACGGTTGGAAGCATGAATAGAAGCAAAAGCTGGATGGATAAACCTATTTTTATCATTTTGCTGATCATTACCTGTTCTACCCCTCCTGACTGAAGCTCAAGTTTAAAGTGTTGGTATTCATTGTTGACCGATATCCAATAAATTATTCCAGCACGGCAAGAATCAAAGCACGATCAAGCCAAGTTTGAGGGGCCCGCTTCCTTCTCGACTTCGTCTTGCAGACTTTTCGTCCGCACAAAAGCCAGAGCGATCCAATGGATTCTCTGGCTTCGACGGGCAAGCCTCCCGCTGATTTATGATGCCTGCCTATTTTGCGTTCGGGAATACTCTTCGCACCATCTCGGCAAATTCCTGCACGAAGCCCGTTATCGGTCTGCCCGCCTGCACATCGTCGACATAACGGTTTACCCGGCTGACAAAATCAGGGTTAACCGAAACATAAACATTTTGAATATTCGCACCGGAGGCTCTTACCTTCTCCGCAATCTGAGCTTCGACATCCTGTGTCAATTGAGCTTGACTATCCTTTAGCACAGCGGCGACATAGGCATTGCGGCGGGCCACGAGAACGTTGGCCGATTTGACGCTGGGCACCTCGGAAACAATTTTGGCTGCAGCTTGATTGGCCACTTCAACTCTTTCTTGTGTTTCACTCAGGGGACGCGCGGTTTGCCCGGGGGCAGCTTGCGGCCGGTAGTTTTGTGCTTGCGGCCGGCTCGTACAACCGGCGGCTAACATCACCAGGCAGCAAAGAACGATCCCGAAAGTACTGAACAGCCTATAGCGAGTTTTCATTGAACTAGCCTCCCTTGGATAGACTCGCTATGTAGTATGCTTTATCCGTGACCAAGACATGCATACAAATAAAATGGTTAGACGCCAAACCAATCTTTGCACAAGGCTGTGTGTTAATTTAAATGTAAAGTTGGGCACAAAAGTAAAACCGCCTTCATGAAGGCGGTTAGGCGGTTGTTTTTAAAAATAACATATCCAATAGTTCATTCTTAGTGCCGTTTAATTGACCACGTAGCAGCATATTTTTTACGATATTTAATATCGTCCTCGGATTCAATCAGTTGAAAAGCGATCTGTTTCAGTTCTTCATCTTTTAATTCGTCGTACATTTTCTTTAAGCCCACAATGATATCATACCGAATTAATGTACCATTCTTCTCATCCGAGCATTTTTGAAAGCGATCCTCCAAATGAGCTATCACCATATTTTTTTGTTCTGAACCGGATAAAAAAACTCAAGCTTTTGAGGGCTCGAGTCGAATTGTTGTGTCTTATAGATACTTCACCCCACTTCGGGTCACAACGGCATAAATCAGCTTCAATCTCGACGCCGGGGCTTCCGTAATGGTAAATGCAGCAGCTGTCCGCTCACACAGACGGGCCGTATCCTCCGGCTCATTCCTGTTCAAGAAAAGCTCAGCAAGGGGCTCCCCGGCCTCAATGGTATCGCCGACTCGTTTGAACAGCTTGATACCGACAGCCAAATCAATGGAGTCCTCCTTCGTCGCGCGTCCTGCGCCGAGCAGCATAGCCGTAATTCCCAACGCCTCCGCATCAATCGCAGCTACGCTGCCTCCGGCACGAGAGAGGACAAATGCCCTGTACGGGGCTTCTGGCAGCCGTTCAGGCTCATCTGCAACAACCGCATCTCCTCCCTGAGCCGTGATAAATCGTTTCAGCTTCTGCAGCGCCTCACCATTGTTCAGCAGCTTGGAAACCAGCTGCTTCGCTTCTGTTTCGTCCTGCGCTTTGCCGCCCAAGAGGACCATGTGGGCGGCAAGCTCCAGGCAAAGCTCCGTCAGTTCAGCCGGACCTTGTCCTTTTAGTGTCTCTATCGCCTCGCGTACCTCCAGCGCGTTGCCGATGGACGGCCCGAGCGGTTCATCCATATTGGTGATCACCGCAACCGTCTCGCGGCCCACCTCCGTGCCAATATCCACCATGGCCTGAGCTAATCGGATAGAGTCCTCCAAAGATTTCATAAAGGCACCCCTGCCGCTTTTTACATCGAGCACAATTGCATCCGCCCCGGAAGCGATTTTCTTGCTCATAATCGAGCTTGCAATCAGCGGAATGGACTCGACGGTCGCCGTTACATCCCGCAGCGCGTACAGCTTTTTGTCCGCCGGAGTCATATTGCCGGATTGCCCCACTACGGCAAGTCCGATTTCCTTGACTTGATTTAGGAATTGCTCCTTGGAACGCTCCACCTCAAAGCCCGGAATCGCCTCCAGCTTATCGATGGTCCCCCCGGTATGTCCGAGCCCTCTTCCCGACATTTTGGCTACCGGAATTCCCGCTGCCGCCGCCAACGGCGCAAGGATCAAGGTTGTTGTATCTCCGACGCCGCCGGTGCTGTGCTTATCGACTTTAACGCCGGGAATTGAACTCAAATCCACTTGATCGCCCGAACGGGCCATCGCCATCGTAAGATCTGCCGTCTCCCGCGCCGTCATTCCATTGAAGTACACCGCCATGGCCCATGCGGACATTTGATAATCCGGAATATCTCCCCTGGTGTACCCTTCGATCAAGAAATCGAGTTCTTCCTTTGTCAGCTCGCCGCCATCTCTTTTTTTATGTATGATATCGACTGTTCTCACGCCATCCGCACCTCGCATTCCGCAATATTACAAGTATTATATGCGCCGCGGGACAAAAAGAAAAGGAAGCCGGGGTAAAAAACCCTCAAGCTTCCTGGTGCAGTCGTTATTGAACGATCAGCTTCGTTTTCATCTCCGCATGGCCTGGACCGCATGGCAGCGTACAATGAACTTCATACTCGCCCGGTTTGTCGAATGTGACTTCCATGGACTTCGTGTTGTTGTCAAGCTTCACAGGAGTGCCAACGATTTCCATCGCGTGCAGACCTTCCTTGTTTTGCAAGGAAACCGTCACTTTCTCACCGGCTTTCACGGTATATGTCGCTTCACCGAAATGATAGTTCGAAGCTACGAACTTCAATGTAGGCCCGGCTGCCGCTTCCTGTGCCATCTCCGCCTGACGAGCCGAGATATTCTGGAACAGCACTCCTGATCCGAGGAGACAAGCGATGATGAATAGTGAAAACATTGCCCATTTTTGCATAGGTAATTCCCCCCTTACTGTTAGCCGTTAAGACGTATACTCTTATTGTACAAAATACACGTCCTTTTACACATATCCTTTGATGACGAACAGGTGAAAAATTTGTGACAAATTCGGGCAATAAAACATCTTAAGCTATTATGCCCCAAGCTATTTTAGCATAAAACCTCATCTGCAACAAAAAATGCTGAAGAAAGAAATCCGTGTCGTTCAGACTGCGTTTTGGGAGTTTGAATCTTAAGAGAGCTGCTTGTGGATTTGAAAGCCGCTTCCTCGTTCAAGAAGCTTGGCCTCCTGTTCCTTCATCTTGTTAATATCCGAAACAAGACGAATACGGCAGGAAGCGCACAAGTGATGCTGGCGTATCGGCGCGCGGCAGCTATTGCAGGGATATGTTAAATTTGGATAAATACTTACTGGCAGTCTGTTGCTCTTTATAAACGAAGTGATCTCGGCAAGAGTGACTCCGGTAACTTCAAGAAGCTCATCCGTCGTGGCTCTCGGATGGTTTCGGAGAAATCCGTCGCAAAGATCATAATCGTGATCTAACAAACTCAGACAATCATTGCACATGTTCCTAACATTTTTTTGAAATACTTTGCCGCATTTCGGACAGTTGGCAACCTTTAGCATGGTCATGCTATGCCACACCCTTCTATTGATCTATATCCTGTATACCGAATAGGTATATATACTTAGTTCCTTATTCCCAATACTAGCACATGCGACCTAAATCGAATAGCCCTGATTATATAAAGTTTTCTTAACCTGAGGAGACTTTCATGAATCGCATAACCAGGCTAAAGAAAGCAATACTATAAGAGCTCAAGTACGACTTCTTGCAGGGGGAGGTGTACCGGATGTGCGCCAAACAACAAGGACATGCCAATCAAAATACAACGACAAGAACTAGCGATAAGGGTGCAAAAAAATCGAAATAAACTAAAAAAGGTATTCCCCCATCTTCTCGGGGGAATACCTTTTTTTGATGCCATGTGATCGTGAGATATCCATCACATCTTCAACGAACCTAAGATTACACGAGAACTTCCCGTACAAACCGCTTTACAAGCTCAATGAACACCGGCTTCGTCCGGTTCGCTACGTCGACCACCTGCTCGTGGGTGAGCGGCTCCAGCTCTTCTCCGATCGCCATATCGGTAATACATGAGATACCGAGCACCTTCAGGCCGGCATGACTGGCCGCAATGACCTCGCCGACAGTAGACATACCCACGGCGTCTCCTCCGAGCCGGGCCAGCATCGATAGTTCCGCAGGAGGCAAATAGTTCGGGCCGCTGATCCCGGCATAGACGCCTTCCTGCAGTCGCAAGGGCTCATTGCGCTCCTGTCCCATTTGTTCTGAAATACGTTTAGCGAGTACACGGAATTCCCGGTTGTAAGCATTGGACATATCCGGAAAACGAAGCCCTAATTCCGGATGGTTGATTCCGATTAACGGATTGTCTCCGGTCAAATTCAAATGATCGGAGATCAGCATTAAATCTCCGGCTTGAAAATGGCGGTTCATTCCTCCAGCCGCATTGGTGATCACTAACGAACGAACCCCCAGCTGCTTCATGACATAGATCGGAAACACGACTTTTTTCATCGAGTAGCCTTCATAATAGTGAAAGCGCCCCTGCATGACGATAACCGATTTGCCCTCCAGCTTGCCGATAACAAACTGACCTGCATGACCTTCTACGGTAGAAACCGGAAAATGAGGGATGCGGTCATAAGGAATCGTGACGGCATCTTCAACCTGAGCGGCCATGTCGCCAAGACCGGAGCCAAGAACAAGACCGATATCCAGCGAACGTCGATCGATCCGGTCGCTGATCCATTGAGCGGACTCCTGGATGTGCTGTACATAATTAGGTTCCATTGCTTTCACCTCTCCTTTCGATTGTCAGACGCAGATCGAACGCTAAAGGCGCGGAATAATACCTACAATAAGCTTCAAAAAGGTTTGCTTTACCCGTTCTGTCGTCTCCATTACTTCCTGGTGGGACAAGGGCTGATCCAGAATGCCTGCCGCCATATTGCTGATGCAGGAGAAGCCAAGCACCTCAATGCCTGCATGGCGGGCGACCAGCACTTCGGCGACCGTAGACATGCCCACAGCGTCAGCGCCGAGCGTACGCATCATCCGGATTTCAGCAGGTGTTTCATAGGATGGTCCCAACAGACCGATATACACGCCTTCTTGAAGCTTCTGTCCTTGTTCAGCGGCCACCGTCTTGGCTATTTCGCGCAAACGGCGGCTGTATGCTTCGGACATATCCGGAAAACGGACACCAAGCTCGCTAGGATTGGGACCAATCAGCGGATTGCGGAACGTAAAGTTGATATGATCCTTAATCAGCATTAAATCCCCCACCTCATAGGTGGTGTTTATTCCTCCGGCCGCATTGGTAACGAGCAGTATTTTAACGCCCAGCGCCTTCATGACCCGTACGGGAAATGATACCGTCTCGACACCATAGCCTTCATACATGTGAAAGCGGCCTTTCATCAATAGGACATGGCGTCCGTCAACCGTACCCAGCAGCAGTTCGCCGGCATGTCCTTCCACAGTAGACACAGGAAAATGGGGAATTTCCTCATAAGGAATGACTACGGCATCCTCCACGAGATCGGCAAGCACACCCAGTCCGGAGCCGAGCACCAAGCCAATTTCAGGCTCAACCGGATATTTGCCGCGGATAAATGCGGCAGCCTCTTGAATATTTTGCAGTAACGGGTATTGCTCCATGAACCACCAGCTCCTTGTCGTTTATTGTAGCTCTCCTAGAAAGCTTGTCCCATTTTTCACTGCGGCCAGGTCAAAGTTATCGGCAACCGTTGCGGCGATATCTGCAAACGTATGACGGACGCCAAGTGATCCTGTCATTTGAAAAGCCGGGTTGTACACCAGCAGCGGAACATATTCCCGGGTATGATCTGTTCCGTGATGAACCGGATCGTTCCCGTGGTCCGCGGTCAAAATAAGCAAATCATCCTGTCCAATCCGCTCCATCAGCTTCGGCAGCCATAGGTCGAATTCGTTCAAGGCCCTTGCATATCCTTCCGGATCTCTCCGGTGCCCGTACAGGGAGTCAAAATCGACCAGATTTGTAAACAGGAGGCCTTCAAAGGGATGGGACAGCTTGTCTATCGTCTTGTGAATACCATCCAGATTGCTCTTGGTGGGATTCGATTCCGTAACCCCTTCCCCGGAAAAAATATCGTTAATTTTGCCTACGGAGATCGAGTTATATCCCGCATCCTTGAGCAGATTCATAACGGTTGGCGCAGGAGGCTTGACGGCATAATCATGCCGGTTCGGCGTCCGCGTGAAGGCGCCGGGCTTCCCAATGTATGGACGAGCGATGATACGGCCTACGGCGTAGGGCTCATCCAGCGTCAGGCGCCTGGCAATTTCACACCCGCGATACAGCTCCGCAAGCGGTATAACTTCTTCATGCGCCGCAAGCTGCAGCACACTGTCCGCCGAAGTGTAAAGGATCCATGCTCCGGTCTCCATCTGTTGGGCACCAAGCTCCTCCAGAATCTCCGTGCCGGAGGCCGCTTTGTTGCCGATGACCTTGCGGCCGGTTTCTTTCTCAAAACGTTCGATCAGCTCTGCCGGAAAACCGTCAGGAAACACATTGAACGGGGTCTCCACCTTTAATCCCATGATTTCCCAATGACCGGTCATGGTATCTTTACCAACCGATACTTCGGCCATCTTTCCATAATATCCCTGCGGCTTTTCTATCGGCGGAATTCCTTGCAAAGGCGCAATATTTCCCAGCCCCAACCGCTGCATGTGGGGCAATCTTAGCGTTGGCACCCGCTCCGCGATATGCCCTAGGGTATGAGAACCGATATCTCCAAAACGCGCCGCATCGGGAAGCTCGCCGATGCCTACGCTATCCAGTACAATGACTGCTATACGTTTGTATTTCAAACCATACCCCGCCTCTCTGCTTCAGATGACAAGCTTATGGATATTATCGCAAACCGGATTGGCTTTTGCAAAAGCCTCCGAATGAAACAACCCGTCTTCCGTTCACACGAAAGGCGGGCGAATCAGCCGTTATTTGATTCCGGCTCTAGGATGGGTGCGATTGTAGACATCTTTCATTTTGCCGCGGCCCACCTGGGTGTAAATTTGCGTAGTGGAAATATCGGCATGGCCGAGCATTTCTTGAACAGAACGCAGGTCAGCCCCGTTCTCCAGCAGATGTGCGGCGAACGAATGACGAAGCGTATGCGGTGTGATTTCCATCCGGATATCCGATTCCACAGCATAACGTTTAATGATTTTCCAAAATCCCTGCCTCGTCATGCGCGTTCCCAAATGATTGATAAACAGCGCTTCTTCAGCCTTTGACTTTTTCAGCAGTTTTGGTCGCATGGTTTCGATATATTCATGTACATATTGAGAAGCGATGCCCCCCAACGGAACGACTCTTTCCTTATTCTTGCCCACACAGCGAATAAAACCGACCGTCAGGTTGACGCTGTCCACATCAAGCGAGATAAGCTCCGATACCCGGATTCCCGTAGCGTACAGCACCTCCAGCATCGCTTTATCGCGCATCCCGTTGGGCGCTGACGTCAACGGCGATTCCAGCAGCCTCTCCATCTCGGAGACGGTAAGCACCTTGGGTACCCTCTTCTCCAGCTTGGGCGTCTCCATATGCATGGAAGGATCATGCTCCATCCTCCGCTCTTTTACCATGTACTGATAAAACGCACGGATCGATACCATATTCCGGGAAAGCGTTGCCGCAGCCCGCCCGAGCTGTTTTAGCTTAAGCAGGTAAGCCGAGATGCTCACCTTCCCGCTGTCCCGAAGTGAATGAATGCCCGATTGCTCCAAAAATTCGATGTATTGCGACAAATCGCGCTCATAGGAGTCCAATGTATTTTGGGCTAAGCCTCGTTCTTCAGATAAAAATCGGATAAACGATTTCAAATCGTTTTTCATGAGAGCCTGATCCCCTTTTGTATTGTACAGCGGCAGTCTTAACTACATTCAACAAAAAGGGTTGATTTCCTGCTCGTGCCGGCAATTTATTCACCGATCCAATAAAAAAGTTTCAGCCTTTCTCCCATAGGAATAGACGGAGATATCGACACATGCTCGTTCTGAAATACTTTCACCGCCCCGCCGACCGGCTCTTTGTATTTGGGCATGGGCTCAATAAAACGGGTTACCATCATCAGCAAATGATACATCGCAAAGGTAAACGTCAGAAACAACAGCATAAATCGCATTCGTCCCATCCACTTGCGGATACGAATATGAAAGATCATAGCCTGTACTCTCCCCTTTCTTCTAAAAGACTATGATCCTTCGGACGTGTTTATGTGCGGGTCGTGCAGTTCCTCAGCTGATGGGCAAAAGTGTATCCAGACCGGTATACGGCAGTCCAACGGCCTCCGCGACGGCGCTGTGGGTTACATGGCCCCGATACGTATTCACACCGTGCTTTAATGGCGGGTTACCGTACAGCGCCCGGGTGACTCCCTTGCCGGCAAGCTCCAGAGCATACGTGATCGTCACATTGGTTAAAGCAAGTGTAGAGGTTCGGGGCACAGCCCCGGGCATATTCGCTACGGCGTAATGAATAACACCGTGCTTCTCGTATGTAGGCTGGCCGTGCGTTGTCACCCGGTCCACCGTGGCAATCGAACCCCCTTGATCGACGGCCACATCGACAATGACGGCTCCCGGTTTCATCTGTTTGACCATCTCTTCTGTGACCAGCTTCGGCGCTTTCGCCCCCGGGATCAGCACCGCGCCGATCAACAGATCCGCTTTCTGTACCGCATTGGCAATATTGTACGGATTGGACATCAGTGTACGGATCCTTCCAAGGAACACATCGTCAAGATAACGAAGCCTGTCGGCGCTTCTTTCGATCACAACGACATTGGCGCCAAGTCCCAGCGCCATTTTGGCCGCGTTGGTTCCGACGATTCCGCCGCCCAGTATAATCACGTCCGCAGGGGGTACCCCCGGAACACCTCCCAGAAGAATGCCGCGACCTCCGTAAAATTGCTCCAGGAATTGAGCCCCGACCTGAACCGACATCCGTCCGGCCACTTCGCTCATAGGTGTCAGAAGCGGAAGACTGCCGTTGGGTATTTGAATGGTTTCATAAGCGATCGCCGTCATCTTACTGCGCACCAACGCTTCGGTCAGCAGCTGTTCGGCTGCCAAGTGCAGATACGTAAAGAGCGTTAACCCTTCTCGAAAATAAGCGAATTCCTGAGGCAGCGGTTCCTTCACCTTCATGATCATTTCCGACTTGGCCCATACTTCAGCCGCTTGTGAGATCAAAACGGCGCCTTCTTTGGCATAGTCCTCATCGGTAAAGCCGCTGCCGGCCCCCGCTCCCGTCTCAACAAGCACCGTATGACCTGCCGCCTTCAGCATCGCGGCCCCGCCGGGAGTCAAAGCCACCCGATTTTCATTGCTCTTGATTTCCTTAGGTATTCCTATGATCATGGGTCATTCTCCTCCCTCATCAAGAAACGTATATATAGGATTTGTCATATTGATGTGAATATGTAAAGTATGCAAAAAACCTTCAGCTTGAAATCGATACAAGCCGAAGGTTTTAGGTTTTTTAGGTTTTGTTCTTATCCCGGCAGCGGTGACAAATGCCTTGGAAATCAAGACGATGGTCGAGGACTTGAAACCGGAACTCCCGCTCCAGCCGCTCCTCCAGCATGCCAAGCCAATCTTCCATGATTTCGTCCACGGCTCCGCACTGCACGCATATTAAATGATGATGATGATGATGAGTACTGTCGTTGCGCAAATCGTACCGAGCTACGCCGTCGCCGAAATTCATTTTCTCGAGCACATGCAGCTCGCTTAACAGCTCCAGTGTTCTGTAAACGGTGGCCAAGCCAATCTCGGGCGCTTTATCCTTTACGAGCATGAAGACGTCTTCCGCACTGAGATGGTCTTCCTCGTTCTCAAGCAGAACCCGGACGGTCGCTTCGCGCTGCGGCGTCAGCTTGTAGCCCTGAGACTGAAGCTGCTGCTTTATTTTTTCGATGCGAGATTCCATGCTTTTCCCCCTAAGGGTTTTGCACAGCAAAACCTTCCTTGTAAGCAATAACGTTGGGCTTTGCACAGCAAAACCTTCCTGTAAGCCGTGACTTTGAGTTTTGCACAGCAAAACCTTTATCTTATGCAGATGCTGTAGGCTTTGTGCTGCAAAACCTTCTTCGTAAGCATTCACTGCAGGCTGCTTATTCTTACATTATAGGAGGTCAAATGCAGGAAAGTCAAACCTTTTAGCCTCCCGGCTAAGAGGGCGGCATCGTAATAAGCATCGGTGTTACCCATTTCATCATCACCGGAGAAACGCGAGCTTCAAACACCGCTACTCCGATCATCATGATGCCGGTAGCGAGAATCGTACCGGAAAGCCGCATAAAAGGCTCGTAAAGCGGTCCTTTTCGGCTGATAAATCGGTTCTTTACGAGGTGAATGGAAAATGATATGGCGGACACACTGCAAATAATCAACAGCGGAATGACGACCAAATTCTGCGGAACGACCGAAACGAGTGCAAACAAAAGTCCTTTCCACGAAAGCGTGCCCACCATATAACCGACCGTAAATCCAATCAGCACACCTTTAAGAAAGTCAAGAATAAGGATAAGCGGCAGCCCGATCACGGATAATCCGAGAAGCCAGATAATCAGCACCCACTTGATGTGCATGCCGAATGACTCCTTTATGGATGCTGAAGTCTCCGTCACCAAACCTCCTTGATTGACAGAGGCGAAAAAATTTCCGAGATACCTTGTAATCTCCTGTTTCTGCTCCAGCGATAGGGCGTTCACCATGACGGCACCAAAGACGACTCCGGTTACGAATATGACACCTACAAAAATATACAGCGACAGATGCTCCTTCATATACTGCTCAAGCGTTCGGTTGCGCAACATGCTGCCATGCCCCCCTTGTCCGATTACTAAAGCTTATGAAGAAGCGCCTTAGGTTATGACTTCAGACCTTCACCTTCCCGTATTTGCCGCCTCCGCCCGTGGTAAGCTGCAGCCTTCCTTCACGTGCAGCCGTCAAATAGCTGGCGATGGTCTCCCCAGCGGCTTCCGCAAGCTCGTCATATGACGACCGGTGCAGCATGTTCATTTCGGTGCCGAAACGGGAGAGCAGCCGAGCCAGCATCTTTGGGCCAAGACCGGGAATATATTCAAGCGGAATCTGGTAATGATACGGCGGCCGATCGGCGGGAATGACGGGCTCGACCCGATCGGCGATATCCATAATACGGTCCATGACTCCGTTCACAAGCTTCATACTACCGCAGTATAGACAGCGCTCTGTGGCAGTAGCATGTTGTTCATCCAATATATGGTTGCAGCTGCCGCAGTAAGTTCGATGGTATTTGCCAAGCCGTGGATTCAAACCGTAGTTCGCGAGCACCTTACGTCCAGCTACCCTAAATAGCGCTTTTCGCAGCTCATCGAAGGTTGGACGCTCCAACGCCAGCTTGTTATATTCACGGCCGATCTTGGGCAAAGAATGCGCATCGGAGTTGGTCAGGAACGTGTAACGGTCCAGCTCGGTGATATACCCGGCCATCACCGAGTCCGCGCTTAACCCCAGCTCTACGGCTGCGACACCGTCCAGATCAAGCAGGTGCTCCATTCGGGTGGAGCAGCTTCCGAATACACTCTTATGGGGCGTGAAAATGTGGGCGGGTACCATCATTCCTCCGCGTTCGATGACCTCCCTTTGCAGTTCACGGGCGGTGACATAAATACGCTGGGAGCTGAGATTAATGTTTTTCATATATTGGCTAAGCCAGTCCGTAAATCGCCGCATGTCGGAAAGCTTAGGCAAATATGCGATGAGGTGAGCCGTTCCCATTCCCGGATCCCGCACCTCGATTTCACAGCCTAAGATGATGGTTGTATGATGATACCGGATGCCTCCGCCGCTTAGCTCCTCCATGTCTCCACGATCCAAATAATACTCCATCTCACGCTGCACTCCGGGAGAATGACAATCAATGATGCCAACAATATCAATGCCTTTGCGCTCTGAGGCTTCCCGCGCAATGTTATAAAACGTCAGGTTTTTCGCTGCGCTGATTTTGACCGCTTCTCCCGCTTCCGTTCGTCCGATATGGATATGAAGATCAGCATAGTAATCCTGAAGCGGCATGTCAGAACTTCCCTGTCAGCTTATAGACCTGCCAGGCATACATCGCCATGATCGTCTTTGCATCGCTGATCCGTCCTTCAGCCGCATACTGCTGCGCTTGCTCCAGCGTTATCGCTTCAACTTCAAGGAACTCGTCCTCGTCAGGTTGAGCCTCCCCTTTCGTCAGGTCCTGAGCTACATACAGGTGAATGATCTCATCGGCAAAGCCTGGCGACGTATAGACTGAGCTCAGAAGGTGAAGCGAACCGCTGGTGTATCCGGTTTCTTCCAGGAGCTCCCGCCGGGCGCAGTGTTCCGGCTTCTCTCCCGGATCTAATTTACCTGCAGGAATTTCAATTTGACTTTTCTCAAGCGGCTTGCGGTATTGCTCCACGACCAGCATCCGATCGTCAGGGGTGATCGCCAGAACCGCCACGGCTCCCGGGTGCTTTATAATTTCGCGGGTCGCCTCGGATCCATTCGGCAGTTTAACGGTATCCACCTGAAGAGAAATAATTTTCCCTTGGAATATAGGCTGAGTAGAGATCGTGACTTCTTCGAATTTTTTATGGGGAATTGAATTCATTATACGTTTCCTTTCTTTACCATTTGGGTATTTTAATAGTAAGACATATGTTTATTATATCATGAAATCAAGACATACTCGCTCTCTCTTGCGCATAAGGTGAACTATATCATCCTATCGAAGCTTGGGGGGAACACTATGAAAACCTATATTAGCCAAGGCCAGCTGCGTCTGGTCGGCAAGGCATGGGAAGTAAGACAATATTTGAAAACGACGTTGGGAGTATTATCGGCCGACCAGCCTTTAACATCATTTTTGAACGTAAACGACTCGGACTTAAAGTACAAGCTTAGCTGTCCTGTACATATAAATATTGCCGATACGCATCCGAGACGGCTCCGCAGACTCCAGCAAAAAACGAAGGGTCTTCAGGTAAACTCCTTCCCATCGAAGTGATCGGTCTTCCGTAGGGCTCAAGCGCTGCCTCCATTTCGTTCATATCGGGAGGCTCCATCCAGCGGACGAGGTGCAGCCGGTCGAGCTCCTGCTGCAGCACCTGCCGTTTCAGCAGCAGGAGCTCTTTGGGTTCCCGAATCAGCGGAAGCGTTAGGCAGCATGGCGCCAGAGCGGCATCGGTTAATGCCGTCAGCGTATGGCGGCTGATACCTATGTGCCTCTCCCTGGGATCCGCAAAGCTGATCCGTGGAATGATAACGGGCTTGCCTTTGAGGGCATGCACCGCATTGATCAACTCGCCGACCTCAATACCGCTGTAGCCGTAAACCGTATTTGTCCCAACGATGCCGGGGCCCATGATGACGATAGCGATGTCGGCCATCAAAACATGTCTTGCCGCAAGCAGCGCCGTAAATTTATTTACGGCTTCAAGATCTCCACCATAGGCATGACCGTACGTAATCGTTCCGGTAAGCCAGCCCAGCTCGCCCAGTCTGGCGGCATGCCGGCTAATGGAGAGCGGCAGCGCTCCGCCGTCGGTCATGATATACGCGATCCTCAACTCCCTGGTCCCCGTTTGCGCTTGGCCGGCAAGGTGTCGCAGCCAGCATACTGCTGCAGGCAGCATGCTATGCAGTTCACCTAACAGTACAGGCATGCCCTCCAGTGTCCTGCGTCCGGCCATTTTCTCATGATGCGGACTATCCGGCTCTTCAACCGCCAGCACTGCCCGCTGCAGCGATGTGTAGCGCAATTTCATAATATGGCCCGGTCCCGTCACTGCAGCTTCCATGAATGGCTTGAGCACCGAATGAACCAAATGATATCCTCCTGTGCCTAATTGAAGGACCTCTGCCGTCGTATTTAACAGCACCGTATCCCCTAGAGACAGCTTGGGAAAGACGGATACATCGTGAATAGCCCTGGCCGTTACCCCATTGGACTGCCGCACCTCCACCAGTTGGACTTGAGCGTTTGATAATGCTCCAAGACCATCTACTGCCGTAACCACACCCTCCATCATGATCAAGCCCATTCGATCACCCCCTACCATACAGCTTACGTGCAAGCATACAAAAAAAAACCACCCGGCATGTTTATGGCATGCGAGTGGCTTTAACGGGAGTTTTATGCTCCTTTAGCGACTTCCTGAATAATGTTTACTACCACTTCGGAAGTTTTCACTAAATCTTTAACGGCAATGCGTTCTTTGGTGGTGTGAATGTCCAGATATCCGATCGCCAGGTTCACGGTCGGGATTCCCATGCCGTTAAACATGTTGGCATCGCTGCCGCCTCCGGAATGGAAGGTGCGCGGGGTGCAGCCGCAGTTGGCGAGCGCCTGCATCGCCAGCTTTACGACCGGCGCTGTTTCGTCATACATATAGGCGGGGTAAATCACTTCGCTTTGGAAATCGAGCTTGGCTCCCATCTCCGCAGCCGCCTGCTCGCACGCTTGGCGCATTTTGTCAACCTGGGCAAGCATTTTTTCCTGAGTAATGCTGCGAGCCTCGGCTTCCAACCGAACCCGCTCCACTACAATATTGGTTGCTCCATCCACACCGCCTTCAAAGCGCCCGATGTTGGCCGTGGTCTCTTTATCGATACGGCCCAGCGGCATTCGGGAGATCGCTTTGCTGGCCACCGTAATGGCACTCACACCGTCCTCAGGATTAACTCCAGCGTGTGCGGAACGGCCCCAAAAGGTGATATTCACCTTGGCCTGCGTAGGAGCGGCAACGGCAATGGCCCCGATGTCGCCGTTGGAATCCAGGGCATAGCCGAAATCCGCATCCATCCATTTGGCATCCATAGCGCGTGAGCCCAGCAAGCCTGATTCTTCCCCGGCCGTAATGACAAATTGAATTTGGCCGTGTTCGATTTGGTTTTCCTTCAGTACACGGATCGCTTCCAGCATTGCAGCCAAGCCCGCTTTATCATCGCTGCCAAGAATGGTCGTCCCGTCGCTGCGTATGTACCCGTCCTCGCCGATGTGCGGTTTAATGCCTTTGCCCGGAGTGACCGTATCCATATGCGAGGTGAAGAAAAGCTTGGCCGCAGCGGACTTGCCCGGCGATGCCGGCAGTGTGCAAATCAGATTGCCCGATCCATGGCCCGTCTTAGCTGCCGTATCGTCCTCTTCCACCTTAAGACCAAGAGCGGAAAATTTCTCTTTTAGCACCCGGCTGATTTCCTGCTCATGGCGCGTTTCACTGTCTACCTGGACAAGCTCAATAAATTCAGCGACCAGTCGGTCCTGCTTTATCATTTGCTTTCCTCCAATCTGCACATGAGTTACAATATTATTATAGTATTCCCTTGAATAGGAGTTGAAACTTGTGCAAAACAAACTTATCTTCAAAATTATCGTTTATGTGATGATCATATCCATGCTATTGTCCACCCTGCTCTTTACAGTAGGGATGCTGCTATAGCTAAAGCAGGCTTTAATACAGCTTGGTATCCTGATTATAAGCCTCCAAATTTTCTTTGACACGCTGCAGGAAGCGTCCGCAGATCACCCCGTCAAGGATTCGGTGATCAAGGGACAAGCATAGATTAACCATGGAACGCACCGCGATCATGTCTTGGATGACAACCGGTTTCTTTACGATGGATTCGAAGGTCAGGATCGCAGCCTGGGGGTAGTTGATGATCGGATAGGAAAGAATCGACCCGAAAGAACCGGTATTATTGACCGTAAACGTACCGCCTTCAAAATCGCTGAGCTCCAGTTTGCCGGCTCTTCCTTTCCTGGTCAAAGCGTCGATTTCCAGGGCAAGGCCGGCAATGTTTTTTTGATCGGCCTTCTTAATAACCGGTGTTACCACAAAATCCTCCGTACCCACGGCAAGGGAAATGTTAATATCCCGTTTGACAATAATTTTATCGACGGCCCAAACCGAGTTCATGATCGGATAATCTTTTATCGCATTGACAACGGCTTTCAGCAGGAAGGCCAAATAAGTCAAATTGATGCCTTCCTTTTTCATGAATTCATCCTTGAGCTTGTTGCGCAGCAAAACCAGATTCGTAACATCCACCTCGATCATTGTCCAGGCATGCGGAATTTCCGTGACGCTTTGACGCATACGGCTCGCTATCGTATTGCGGATCGGGGTCACGTCGATTAAATATTCCCCGCGGCCGCCCACAGATTCTCCTTCCACCTGAATCTTCGGTAAAGGCGGATTCTCCGACAAATGAATACCGGTTGAACGGACAGGCACCTTGGGAGGCTCGGGAACAAATACTCCGGCGGCGGCGGCAGCTGCCCTTGCCTCTCTATTCACCTCATCGGCCGGCAAGGATGACCTTGAGCCGACCGCACGTCCGGAAGCGACCAAGGCCTCGACATCCTTGCGGGTAATACGTCCTCCCAAGCCGGTTCCTTTTACATCGGCAAGGGATATTCCGTGTTCCGCCGCCAGCTTCAGCACGGCAGGAGAATATCGCCCGCTCATCCCCGCATCCTTGTCCTGCGCTGCCGGACGCGACGTGCCGCCCGGCTGTGCCGGTTCATTTCCCGCGACGCTTCCGGCATTTTTTTGCGGCTCCTCAATGATGCAAATCGCTTCTCCAACAGCAGCCGTTGCCCCGTCTTCCACCAAAAGCCGAACAAGCCTGCCTTCGATAGGCGAAGGCATCTCTACCGTTACCTTGTCCGTAATAAGCTCGCAAAGCACATCGTACTGCTCTATGTAATCCCCAGGCTGCTTAAGCCATTTGCCGATCGTTGCCGACACCAGACTTTCAGCCAAATGGGGAACCGTAACCTCTGTCCCTTTCATATTCTCCTTCATGCTGCATAACCTCCTATGAAAACGCCGGCCTGAAGGCCGGCTAAATTCGCCAGCTTCAAAGGACACGCGTCCTGCCTAGAACAAAGCCAGCTTCCGCATGGCCTCCATGATTTTATCCGTGTTCAGGAGGAAGAACTTTTCCATCGGCGGATTCATCCCTACAGCCGGCACATCGGGTGCGCACAACCGAACGATCGGCGCATCAAGCTCAAACAGAAGCTCTTCAGCAATGATCGCGGATACCTCCGCACCGACCCCGCCGGTTTTATTGTCTTCATGAATAATTAACACCTTACCGGTCTTGCTTGCTGCATTCAGAATCGCTTCTTTATCAAGCGGCTGAAGGGTTCGCAGATCCAGTATATGCGCACTGATGCCTTCTTTGGCCAGTTCTTCCGCTGCTCTTAGCGCATATTGCACGGTTAGTCCGTAGGAAATCACCGTGATATCCGTGCCTTCCCTTTTCACATCGGCTTTGCCGATCGGTACGATATAATCGTCTTCCGGCACTTCCCCTGTGACTCCCAAATAGCATTTTTTATGCTCGAAATAGAGGACCGGGTCGGCGTCACGGATTGCCGCTTTGAGCAGGCCTTTGGCGTCATATGGATTTGACGGTGCGACGATCTTCAAGCCGGGAATGCCAAAAAACACCGATTCCGGACATTGAGAATGGTAAAGGGCGCCGCCCCCTGTCGCTCCGTATGGTGCACGTATGACGATCGGACAATTCCAATCATTGTTAGACCGGTAGCGAATCAGGGCCGCTTCACTGATAATCTGGTTTGTGGCAGGGAACATAAAGTCTGCATATTGCATCTCGGCTACAGGCTTCATGCCGTACATCGCCGCACCGATCGCTACTCCAGCAATGGATGATTCCGCAAGCGGCGTATCCATCACGCGTTCTTCGCCGAACTGGTCGCGCAATCCTTTGGTCGCATTCATGACGCCGCCCTTGCCGACATCCTCGCCGAGAACAAATACGTCCTCATCCCGTTCCATTTCTTCCTTCATTGCCGTACGAATCGCTTCCAAATACGTAATGACAGCCACGATTTATTCCTCCCCTGGTTCGGCATAAACATGCCGCAGCGTATCTTCCGGTTTGGGAAACGGCGCTTGCTCGGCATAATTCGTCGCCTCGATCAGCTCCGCTTTGATTTGCTCCGCCAGCTCTGCCTCCTGAGCTTCACTCCATACGCCGCATTCGATCAAATATTTCCGGAATCCAAGGAGACCGTCTTTAACACGATTTTCTTCCACTTCCTCCTTGGTCCGGTAAAGCAAATCGTTATCGGAGGTTGAATGCGGCGGGATGCGGTACATGTCCGCTTCAATCAATGTCGGCCCTTCACCGCGCAGTGCGCGCTCACGCGCTTCCTTGACCACGCGGTACACCTCCAACGGATCACGGCCGTCCACTTTGATACCGGGAAATCCGTAGCCGATGGCCCTTTCCGCTATGCTTCCGGCTGTCTGCTTGTGAAGCGGGGTTGAAATGGCATATTGATTGTTCTCGCACATGAAAATGACAGGCAGCTTATGTACCCCTGCAAAATTGCAGCCTTCATGGAAATCTCCCTGGTTGCTGGAGCCGTCGCCGAAAGTGACGAACGAGACGAAGTTCTGACGCTTCATCTTTGAGGCCAATGCAAAGCCTACCGCATGCGGTACCTGTGTCGTTACCGGACTGGACCCCGTTACGATATTCAGCTTCTTATGGCTGAAATGTCCCGGCATTTGCCGCCCGCCGCTGTTCGGATCCTCCGCCTTTGCGAAGACCGACAGCATCAGCTCCCTGAGCGTCATTCCGATGGTCAGGACGAACCCGTAATCGCGATAGTACGGGAGGAAATAGTCTTTTTGCTTTTGCAGCGCGAAAGCCGCAGCCACCTGGGCCGTCTCCTGGCCGATGCCGGATACGTGGAACGCGATTTTCCCGGAGCGCTGCAAAACAAACCCTCTCTCGTCGAACATTCGGGCCTTCAGCATATATGTGTACATCTCAATGACTTGATCGTCGGTTAAACCAAGCTGTCGATGTCTGGTTAATTGTCCGATGGACATGGGGCGGACGCCTCCTTAACATTTATCACCTTATTTTATTACCAGGTGCTAGTACTTGACACTATATATATTATAAACCGTTTGGATTATGAACACAATTTCTATCATCGAATTTCATTAAACAACAATAGCCTTCCCGTCTACTGCCAGCATCGCATCACCCAAAATTTCGGACAACGTCGGATGCGGATGAATGGTCTGCCCCACTTCCCAAGGCGTTGCTTCGAGAAGCTGAGCCAACGCCGCCTCAGAGATCAGGTCGGTTACATGAGGGCCAATCATGTGAACACCCAGTATATCATTGGTTGCAGAATCGGCAATCACCTTTACAAAGCCGTCGCTTTCTCCGTAGACAAGCGCTTTTCCGAGAGCCTTAAAGTGTACCTTGGAGGTCTTGATTTGATGACCGCGTTCCTTCGCCTGCTGCTCGGTCAGTCCGACGCTTGCCGTTTCAGGACGTGAATAGACACAGCGCGCAACCTGGTGCGGAGCATAATGATGCACGGATTGTCCGCAAATATGCTCAGCGGCGGCAATCCCTTCGTGACCTGCCGCATGAGCCAGCTGCAGACCGCCGATGCAGTCACCCACCGCATAGATGTGCAGCTCCGACGTCTGCATCCTATCGTTGACTCGAATATAACCGCCTTCTACTTTCACATCGGTATTGTCCAGGCCGATGCCTTCGACGTTGGCCTGACGGCCGACGCAAACAAGCGCGATCTCCGCTTCCAGCACATGCTGAGCATCCTTATGCTCAACGGCAAGCTGTACGCCCGAATCGCCCTTCTTCAGTGTATCGACGAGAACTTTAGCCCCGGTTCTGACGGTTACTCCCCGTTTCTTAAGCAGACGCTCGAGCTCGCGCGATACCTCCTCATCTTCTCCAGGGAGAAGCCTTGGCGCGTATTCCACAACCGTTACCTGAACGCCGAAATCACAGAGCATCGACGCCCATTCCACACCGATGACTCCTCCGCCGATAATCAATGCCGATGCCGGAAGCTTCTCCAGGCGGAGCGCATCGTCACTATTCAGCACACGAACCCCATCGGTCTCCAAACCAGGGAGGCTTCGCGGGCGCGAGCCTGTAGCGATGATCAGCTTCTCCGGTACAAGTGTAAGGATTTCCCCGTCCTCCTGCTCCACCGACACACTGCCGCTCCGCGGCGAAAAAATAGATGGGCCTATGATTCTCCCCATTCCGGAAAATACGGTAATTTTATTTTTTTTCATTAAATACTGAAGTCCGTTATGCAGCTGTTCTACGATGGCATTCTTGCGTGATGCTACTTTACCGAAATCGACCCGGACGTCATCCGTCTCAATTCCGAATCGCTCACTTTCCTTGATCATAGCGTAGACTTCCGCGCTCCTCAGAAGCGCCTTGCTCGGGATGCAGCCACGGTGAAGACAGGTTCCACCAAGTTTCTCACGTTCGACGATGGCCACACTCTTTCCAAGCTGGGCAGCGCGAATCGCTGCCGAATAACCGCCAATGCCTCCGCCGAGGACCACAATATCAAAAGCATGCGTCATTTGATTTCCCTCCGAAACTATGATTCTTCTATTTTAACCATATTCGGCTGAAGAAATATAGTCCAAATTGTGAAAAGGAATGAATTGTTGTTCAAATTGTGGTAACGTTATTTAGTAGAAGAGTTTTGCTGGAAAAAAGAAGGAGCCGCACATGAAAGTCACCTTATTCCGATTTATTGCCATGCTGATGTTGGTCATTCCGGGCCTGATGGCTACCTATGGATTTCTTGCCATGAAGGATGCTTGGTTCGCTCAATTCGATCAAACGGCTGCCGACCCGGGAATTCTCTGGGGTAAGATGATTCTCGGGCTGATTTTGTTCGGAACGGGAGTCGCCTTTATCGGAGGATGGATTTTTTTCCGTGATCGAAAGCATAATTACGTCGCCCCGCGATTCCGGGAAAAACGTAAAAAGGGATAACCTTACGAGGCTATCCCTTTTGTGTTGCTGTTATACCCGTCCCCGACCGGCGCCGTCGAGCCAGCGCAGAAAGCGATTTGCCTCAATCAAGGCGCTTAGGGAGCGGCGCCAAGTCAATATATGCAATGCGATCAGCACACCAAGAGCCGCTAATTGAAACCGCTCCGGCGTTAGCCTTACCATGCCGATGCCAAGCGCAAAGCCGAGCAGATTGGCCCCGGTATCTCCAAGCATAACCTGTCCCCTCAAATCCAGCGGAGCCAGCAGCAGCGCACCGACAAGAACCGGTGTCAGACTATGCCACAGCTGCTCCCACGCCCCCGCCGCAGCAGCGGCTGCCGTGAAAAAACCGCTCCACCCGATTATTCCCATCGCAAAGAAAAACATTTTCAATGCTCTGCCCGGGCGGACATCAAATAAATTTACAGCGTTCGTTGCAAGCAGCACAAGCAGGAGCTGATGCGGCAGGCTCCACAAGCTGATTGGGTTCGGAAGCAAAAGCATGAGACCTGCCAGAAATGCTGCTGCGGCCTTCAAGATGCCGGTCGTGATGCTGCGCTTTTGCTTCCACTCCATCCAATGGCCTCTAATGCCTTTGATATGCTTATCTCCCTTCACATCATCCAGAAAACCGGCAAAGCATATCACACTTAAAGAGATGACCCATACCGCATCTGGATACCTGGAGCCGATTAAGCGGCATATGACAGAATAGACGAGAAGAAGAAGCCAGATGAATAATCCCCCTGACGTAGGAATCGTGTGCCCTTTATAGCTGCGCTCGGTAATTCCGTGCTCCTGCAGAAACCGTAAACTGATGGGCAAAAGCCAACGCCCAAAAATAAACAAGAGCGCACCGGACAGAATCCATTCCAAATTCGAAAGGGTCAGCATAGCGGTTTCCTCCAGCATTGCCATAACGTCAGACTGACGGCAATGAATTGTTTGCCCCTGTGCATAAAGCCGTTCCAATCTCTTCCTGTCTCCCTGTGGCGAAAAGGCACTGCGGGCTCCATGACACGATAACCGAGCTTGACGGCATCCACCAGCATACCTACCTCCACCCCAAAGCCCTTGTAGCTCCGACCGCTGCGCTTCAAGACTTCCGCCCTTACCGCACGCTGACCCGAAAGCGGAGCTCGCGATGAATAGCCGCTTAATGCTTTCACGCCGCGCGCTGCAAGCTCTTTCACCAATCCGAAGCCTGCCGGTTTCTTGATCTGCGGAAGATGGGCAACCGTCAAATCCGCCTGATCCTGGAGTAACGGCTCCAGCAAAAGCGGAAAGCAGGCTGCGGTTTCGCCCAGATCGGCATCCAAAAAAACCAAAATTTCTCCTTCAGCCGCACGGAATCCTGCTGATATCGCAGCCGCCTTTCCCCGGTTTACGGGGAATCCGATCACCAGGTCCGCCCAAACACAAGCGGCCGCACTGCTGTTATCATCGCTTCCGTCATCAATAACAATGAGCTGAAACTTCAGCCGGGACCCCGCCCCCTCTATCATAGTTATGGCCTGTTTCACCGCCTTCAACGTTGCAGGAAGATACTCCGCTTCGTTCCAAACGGGAATAATGACGGATACCAGTGTCATCACATGGGCCCCTTCCTTGTGGTCTAAAGCAAAGATCGGACAAAAGCATGCCAAGCCCGTCTGATTTTAAACGGTTTTATCGTCTCATTCGCCGGGTAAAGCCGGCTGAATCCCCTCGCATCAATCAGCCTGCTGCCGACCTTCATACGCACGAGCCAAGTACTTGCCATACCTTTACGGCCTTTCTCAAGAAAATCCTGCATATGGCTGTGCAGCCCGACGGTTACGATTTGCTCACAGCCCCCGTCGTAGGCCAGAAGCAGGGCAGCATCCTCACTGGTTCCGCCGCTCGGCAAAAGCGTTCCGGACAATTGAAGCCTATGTAATCGTTCCAAGCCCGGAGCTGCTCCGTTGATGTAGCTATGTACAATGAGCTCGGCTCCAGAGCATAAAGCCCGGTCTGTTACGCTGTCCATATCCCCTATAATCAGCTGAGGAACGTATCCGAAATCAAGCAAGGCATCAGCACCGCCATCCACACCGATGAGCACCGGGTCCTCACGCTGGATATAGGCTTGCAAAGCGGCCAAGTCCTCCTTGTATCCGCTTCCCCTAACGACAATAAGCACAGGCTTGCCTTCCAGCTTTGTTCGGATCGGCGGGCGGGCGAGCGGGCTGATCAGCCATTCCTTTTCTTGATTCGCATACCGGAGCGTATTGTCAATAAATTCACGGAGCTGAAAGGACTCTGTCTTCCGGGCGGCACGATATGCCTCCAACCATATGTGTCTGGTGAAGCTTTGACAAGGAATGCGGATATGGCCGAGATCGATGCCGTACTCGGTTATGATGACCTCAGAGCTTCCGCTTAACAGCTCAAACCAAGCCGGAGCCGTTTCAAAAAGCGGCAGCCCTTCGTCCAAAAGCAGTAATGCCGCCCGGTTGGCAAAGGTACCGGTAACGGTCTTGCCCGCATTTATCACCGCTTTAACATTTGCGGCCAATAACCCCCGTACAGCCAACTCGTCCAAATCGTCGTGCGCGATAACGGCTATGCTCCCTGGACGAATTCTCTGCAGCAGCTGTTTCGTGCTTCGGTCCGCTTCCACCTTGCCTTTGATGGGCCAACGTTCCGTTGTACGATTCCATCTCATTTTTACCATCACCCGTATCCAGTCTGAATTATTAAAAGGATTATTGCCTTCCATGAAGGAGCGATTGTAACGCCTGCTGCACCCGGGTCGCTCCTTGGGATAGCGCATGACCGCTTCCCACCGCAGCCGCCACAGCCGTAGTTTCCGCAATCTCCTGTTCGGATGCCCCCAACGAGAGCGCTTCTTGAACATGATATAAGGTACATACTTCATTATTGGCAAACAAGCTGATTCCAAGCGCAACTAATTGCTTCTGCTTGGCATCTAGAGCTCCGGGACTGAAGCACTCTCCGGTAAAATGATGATATGCATCCACCATCGAAGGCATCTTTTCCTGCATGTGACCCAAACCTAATTTATAAGAATCCACCTTGCTGTGGATTTCCGTTTGCTGCATAGCATGAAGCCTCCTTCATCATTTCCTTTAAAGTTCCCTATACAGCTTTCAAGTATGCATAAAAAACACTCTTTTCAAAAAAATTATCGGCTACGCTGAAATCCGAATTCCATTTTTATACAAAAATCAAGGAATGTCTTATGCTATAATGAGTTTCATCCCAATGAATCCACATTAAAGTTTTGTCAGAATCCAAGATTCTTATCCTGTAATTTCCTTATCCCTGACATCATACTTGTCTGCAGGCCCCCCCATACTAACAAAGAACTCATTTGAATGATGGAGGTGTTCTTTGTGGACGATAATCTGGAGAGCCGTTATGATTGCTCCAATTCCGGACAAGACCTGTATGAGCTGCAAAATGACCTTGATGCCTTGTTATCTTCGCTGGACCCCGCAATAAAGGAGACGGAAGAACGAATTCACCGACTGGAAAACCAAATTCACTTTATCAAAAACAAATGCGGAATCCGTCCATAAAGCATAAAAAAATAAGGGCCATCATCGGCCCTTCAGATCGTTGAGAAAAGTGGTTTTTTTTGCTTCTGAATTCAAAAGATACGTGACGAGAGGACGTATTTAAATATTCTTTCGTCCTCTGAAACATCAATCGCCCTCTACTTTGCCTTCTTGGCCAGG
>NZ_JBVASZ010000005.1:0-216886 GCF_057814255.1 Paenibacillus sp. F024 | reverse complement strand
AACGAATCCTTTCGTCTAGAAGCTGTTTTCAGTTGATCCGTTTCGGAGTCACGGTTAGTTAATTTACCATATTCAATTTCATTTTGCAAGCATATTTTGTTTTCCAATCTTGGGATCATCCGCAAGCTCAGAATAACTGATCAGCTCGTCTTACTGCCTCGCAGCAGCTCAGGTGTAGTAATTTATCATATCCATTTAGAAAACGCAAGTCTTAAAATAAATTAATAACGGGACCGCGAATAGAAAGATGCAGCCCGTTTAATATAGAAGAACAGCGGAATTGAAATGATGGTCTATTCGCTTTTTACTTGAAGTAGTATTTATATCCCCGGTCGAAAGAACAGTAAATCGGGAATGTAAAGGAGCTGACTTACCTATGAATGCGATTAAACGTATTCAAATGCCGTACAAAAGTCGTACGGCTCTATACAGCGACGCGGTCATCTTCGGTAATCTAATGGTGATTTCCGGTATGCTGCCTACTGATGACTCCGGCCGAGTTGTCGGCTTGGGAGATGCTAAAGCTCAAGCCGATCAGGTGTTTCAAAATATCCGGGCCGTGTTAGACATGGTAGGAGCCAACTTCTCCGATATCGTCAAGCTGAGCATTTTTTTGACGGACATCCAACTTCGATCTGAAATTTCCTCGGTTCGCACACGCTATTTCGGCGATGACAAGCCGGCCAGTACACTACTGGAAATCAGCAAGCTTGCTCACCCTGACGCGATGATGGAGATTGAAGCCATGGTCTATTTGGGAAATTGAACGGTACATCCCCATAGGCACCCCTTCACTCTAGCCGAACAGCTAAAGTGAAGGGTCAATCTATGGAAAGCAGTTATTTTCCCGTAAACCGGGGAGAGCGCTTCTCCTTGAAAGCAGCCAATGCTTCCAACCGGTCTGAAGTGGGAATAATCGCCTCATAGGCTTGGGATTCAATGCGCAGGCCTGTCCTCAAGTCAGCCTCGCCTCCATATTGAATCGCATACTTGGCCTGTCTTACGGCAAGTGGACCGTTCTTCATGATTTCGTCCGCTAAATCAACAGCCGGGCGCATCACATCCTCTTCCCTGCCGGCCACGCCATTCAGCAGGCCTATCGCCAATGCTTCCTCAGAGGTAATCCGCCTTGCTGTAAAAATCAGCTCTTTGGCCCGGGCCATCCCGATGTGCCGGGGCAGCCGCTGGGTTCCTCCGCCTCCGGGAACGATCGCCCAGCTGACCTCCGTTAAACCTAAGAGCGCCGCTTGGACCGCATACCGAAAATCGCAGGATAGCGCCAATTCCAGGCCTCCGCCGAGCGCATGCCCGTTCATCGCGGCAATGGTCGGCTGGGGCAGCTCTTCAATCATCATGAACACATCGCGGATTTTCATTACATTGCGGCGAACCTCTTGTTCGGAAAGCGCCTGTCTTTCTTTCAAATCGGCCCCTGCACTGAATGCTTTATCCCCTGCACCTGTAATAATAACCGCATAGATGTTGTTGTCCTTCCGAATGTCGCTGACGGCTTGCTCCAATTCACCAAGCATGCGATAGTCGAAGCAGTTCAGCCTTTCCGCCCGGTTCAAGGTAATGACCGCCAAATGCTCCCGCTTATCCAGCAAAACGCGTGACTCCTCCATCTTCCTTCGTTCCCCTCCAACCTTTCCGGATTCGGATTGTCATAAATCATCGTACCTCTACACTTGGATCGAGACGGTGACGGATTCCAAGAAATCGTATATCCCCTCTTTTCCTCCCTCACGCCCCCATCCGCTTTCTTTGACTCCTCCGAATGGAGATTCGATATTGGCTGAAACAGCCCCGTTCACACCTACGTTACCGACATCCAGCTTCTCAGAAATGGTCAGCACTCTGGAGACATCCTTCGTATAGACGAAGGCGGCAAGTCCGTATGGTGTCGCGACGGAACGGGATACGACCTCATCCTCTTCCTTGAACGTAAGAAATGTCGCTACCGGACCAAAGGTCTCTTCCTGACAAATATCCATATGATCCTGAGCACCCCTGATGATGGTAGGAAGGTAATAATAGCCGGAATTCGGATCGATCCCGTCCACCATCCGGCTGCACCCTTGCACCTCTGCACCTTGTGCCGCGGCGCTTTTGACCAGCCGGTCCACCTTCTCTATCGCTTTTTGGTGGATGAGCGGACCGATATTCGCGTCCTCATGATGTCCCGGTCCCACTTTCAACCTGTCAATATGCCGGGAAAATCGGTCGATAAACTCCTCCGCTATGGATTCGTGTACGTAAATACGGTTGGGTGAACCACAAACCTGTCCGGTATTTCTGAATTTGGCATACTGCAGGGTCTTCACGGCCCTCTCTTGATCCGCATCCGGAAAAATAATGCACGGGGAATTGCCCCCAAGCTCCATATGCGTCTGCTTTAGATACTGTCCCGCTTGTGCGGTTAGCAGACGTCCGACATGAGTAGATCCGGTAAAGGTGATTTTCCGAACGGCGGGATGCTGGCAGAACACCCGGCCAATCGCTGCAGCATCACCGGTAATGATATTCACGACCCCTTGGGGAAATCCTGCTTTTTGCACAAGACGGGCAAGCATCAACGCCGTTAACGGCGTTTCCGGGGCGGGCTTAGCCGCAAATGTGCAGCCTGCGGCGACGGACGCAGCCAATTTTCTGGCTAAGATGCCAAACGGAAAATTAAAGGGACAGATGGACACGACGACACCAACGGGGCGTTGCAGTACGAAAATCCGGTTTTTCGGATCTGCAGGCGAAACCACGCTTCCGTTAATGCGCTTCGCTTCCTCCGAATACCAGCTTACGTAAGCGGAAGCCGAGCGGATTTCCTCGATCGCTTCCTTCAGAACCTTGCCCGATTCCGCGGTCAACAAAGACGCCAGTGGCAATGCGTGCTCCCTCAGCAAACCGGCTAACCGGTATAAATATTTCGAGCGTTCCCTCGCAGTGACCATCGACCAGCTGCCGAATGCGGCCTGGGCGGCTTCAACCGCTTGAACCGCCTCTTGGGCGCCCCCTTTGGAGACATAGGCAATCACGTTCTTCACAGAAGGATCTTCGACCGGCTCCCATTCTCCTGACCGGCCCTCGATCCATTGTCCGTTAATGTACATTTTCAGTTGTTCACCGTGCTTGATGAATTCCAACCAAGGAAAGCCTTCTGTGATCATATGCAATCTCTCCCCCATTTCATTGCACGCCTTCAACTACCGCGGCGATGCCCTGACCTACGCCGATACACATGGCGGCCAGGCCCCTTTTGGCCTGTCTGCGTTTCATTTCATGCACCAGAGTGGTCAAAATTCTAGCCCCACTGGCGCCCAGAGGATGCCCTAAAGCAATCGCTCCTCCATTAACATTCACGACGGACGGATCCAGCTCCAATCCCCGGATACACTGAAGCGCTTGGGAAGCGAACGCCTCGTTGAGTTCGACCAAGTCCAGGCCGGCAATGCTGAGCCCCGCCCTTTGGAGCACCTTTTGCACGGCCGGAATCGGTCCCAGACCCATAACATCGGGCTCCAATCCGGCAACGGCACCAGCTACAAATCGGGCTAACGGTTTTACACCCAGTTCCTTGGCCTTATCGGCACTCATCAGCAGCAGCACGGAAGCGCCGTCGTTAACGCCGGAAGCGTTGCCTGCGGTAACGGTGCCGCCGGTAAACAGCGGCGGCAATTTCTCCAGCTGCTCCAGCTTAAGGTTAAAGCGGGGATGCTCATCCTGTACGAAGAGCGTTTCGCCTCCCTTGGCATCCTTCACCGGAACGGGGATGATCTCATCGGCAAACCGGCCCGATTCCCAGGCACGCTGTGCCTTGAGCTGACTATGCCAAGCAAATTCATCCTGATCCGCCCGGGAGATGTGATGCCGGTCGGCTACGATTTGGGCCGTTCCGGGCATGCTTGTCGAGCCGTACAAGCGCTCCAATTGAGGATTGACGAACCGCCAGCCGATCGTAGTATCGTACATTTTCACTTCGCCGCGGGGATACTCGGACTCCGCTTTGCCCATGACAAGCGGCGCCCTCGTCATGCTTTCCGTTCCCCCAGCCAGATAAATATCTCCTGCACCTGCGCTGATGCTTCTTGCGGCGTACATCACCGAATCCAAGCCCGATCCGCATAACCGATTTACTGTCGTTCCGCCGACTTCAAGCGGCAGACCGGATAAAAGAACCGCCATCCGGGCTACATTGCGATTGTCTTCCCCCGCTTGATTCGCGCAGCCCAGAATGACATCTTCAATGTCTTGAACCGGTACCTGCGGATTCCGCTCAAGAATAGCCCGTATGGCGGCGGCGGCCAAATCGTCCGGACGTACCGATTTCAGCGAGCCCTTGTACTTGCCTATCGGAGTTCTGACCGCATCGACGATCACAACCTCTTTCATGAACGATCACCGTCACTTATTCGATTTTCCCGTACTCGTATACGCCTCTTCCCGTTTTGCGCCCTAAACGGCCGGCCTGCACATATTTCACCAGAAGAGGACAAGGCCGGTATTTCTCCCCCAGGGTTTGATGCAAATAGCGTAAATTGTTCAGCCGCGCATCCAGCCCCACAAGGTCGGCTAGCTCCAATGGCCCCATCGGATAATTCAAGCCCAGCTTGACCGCTTTATCGATTTCCTCGGGAGTTCCGAGTCCTTCCATTAGCATATAAAAGGCCTCATTGCCTACTAAGGCACTCATCCGGCTTGTAACGAACCCGGGAAACTCGTTAATCGTTACCGTTTCTTTATTCATGCGTTCGGCAGCCAGCTTGATCAGCCGCACCGTCTCATCGCTCGTTTCCAAGCCCCGCACCATTTCGATCAGCTTCATTTTGTAGGCAGGGTTAAAAAAGTGCATGGCCATGACTTTATCGGGACGCCTCGTGAACGAGCCCAGTTCGGTAGGGCTCAAGGTGGACGTGTTGCTGGCAAGCAAACAGTTCGCCGGAGCATGCTGATCGAGTGCTTCAAAAATTTGCTTTTTCAAATCAAGCTTTTCCGTTACGGCTTCAATCACCAGGTCCGCCGCTTGGACGCTTCCTTCCAAATCCGCTTCATAGGATAGGCGTTCCTTGGCCAATGCCGCTTCTTCAAGTGTTAATTTATTTCGCTCAACCGCACCTGCAAAAAGCTCTTCCATTTCCTTCCGGGCGCTTTGCAGCACCCGCTCATATTTATCGACCAGCTTCACATGAAAACCGGAAACCGCCCCTGTGTAGGCGATTCCTCTGCCCATCACGCCACCGCCGACAACCACCAAATGTTCGATCAAAGCCTGCTCCCCCTCACATAAAGCGGATCTTTCATACCGTCTTAGGCCAAATGCTTCATCTTTTCAAAAGGGTTTTTGCAATGCTTGCAATAGTAAATTTCCTTGCACAGCGATGACCCGAAGGGGCTGTCCCTAACGATGTGTTTAGAGCCGCAATAGGGGCAATGGACGATCCCGTCCGCAGCCAACGCAACCCCGAAGGATTTTAATGCCGCTTCCCCGTCGGAGCTGATTTTCCGGGAGGTCCAGGATGAAGTAAAGCTCCAGCTCACTTCGGCTCGCTTGTCCGGAAACTGCGCTTCCAAGGCGTCGATCACCAGCTTACGAATATGCTCCAATGCGGGACAGCCCGAGAACGTGGGCGTAAGAACAACCTGAATGTGCTCCGGACCGCAGTCAATGTTCTCGACAATGCCCAGATCCACGATGCTGACGGGCAGCTCGGGATCCTCCACCGTTTTTAACACCTCGCGTACCGCTTGCTTCTGTATATCCACGCGAAATCACCACCTTCATTTTATCCCCAGACCATGTCCGGATTTTGACGGTAGACTTCCGTAAATTCGTCGTACAAAGGCATAAAACCGGGAGAGTGCAGTCCATAACGTCCGCCTTGTACCGACAGGCTGCCGATCATGTCCTTCTCCGTACATGCAATGGATAGTCCCAGCTGGCTTAAGCGGGGGTGAATAAGACCCAGGCACTGCTTTAGCAGGGACTGCGCGCTGATGGAATTCAGACCATACTCCGCGGCGGCACGCTCAATTAACGGATCGGCAAAAAAGTCGGAAATCAGCGGGTAAATCTGTTCGACCGCCTTTTGCAAAAGCGCCTTGCCCTTGCTGTCTTCGGAGATCAGCAAGGCCCATTCCATCCAATGCTCCAGATGAACGGCTTCCTCCCGCTTCATCAGCCTCAGAACATCCTGCAGCGCCGGATCAGGAATTTCACTTGCGAAGGACAAGCGTACACCGTCGCATACCTCGTAGATGAGCTGCTTCATAACCAGACGCGCCCAATCGTATTCATACCAATATTCGGCTAATCGGGAGACCCTAACCTGTTCCGGCGGCTTCCCGTAGATCAGATGATCCATCTGTTTTTCACTGGTGGTATGAAGATTCAACAGCATCCTGCAATGCCCGATCTCATCCTGGGAGATCGAACCGATGGCGATATTTTCCTCTAGGTCCGGTCCATATTCGTATATTTTTTTGGTCAGCAGATGACCAACCCAAAACTCGTCTTCCGCCCATTGATTCAAAAAGTCGACCAGCACCATATTTGCTTGCATGATAGCCCCCCATTCAAACGTTGTACTCCATCGAAGCCAAACGATATTTTTTTTCTTTGGACAGGCCCAAAAATTCGGTGTCCTGAAAATAGATCATATTTTTGCGGTTCACAATGCACAGCTTCACGCAATTTTCACGGCGGGCAAAAATTTCCCTGGCGCTGTGAAGGGCCAAGGTTTCGCTTGGCGCCCTCACACTCCCCACATGAATGGCAGAACGGTCTGCTTTTTCCTGAATGAATACCTCATATAGTTGCTGCTCACTCGTAACCTGTTGATCCTGTATCATGTGGCTCACCTCGTTTCATGCCGTTTGATTTATGCTTCTTTTGTTCATCAATTCCCGGATCCATTGATAGTTTTCATAGCTTTTGCCTACACTTTCCCGCCAGTATTCCGAGGAGGGACCTCCGCCGTTAATCACCGCCTTGACCTCTTCCCAATTCGGCTCGGTATAAGACCAGGTCCCTGTGCCGGAATCTTTAGCTAATTCCGGATCTTGAATCCTGTAGCCCAGAGATTCTATCAGAGGCACAATCTTATCCAACCAGCGTGTACGAATGGTATCGTTGGTGTCGACCTTAATCTTCCATTTTAAAGCGTTGCTTGGCGCCTTGCCTTTCTCCGATGGCCCAAAGTAGGCCAGCATCCGCGGATACCAGATATCGAAGGCGTACTGTACGGTTTGCCGCTGCTGATCGGTGCCATGTGTAGTGAGCTGCTGAATCATATTCACGGCCAGGTTGTAATGAAAGGACTCTTCTTTCATAATTTTTCTCAATGCGCGCTGATAAGGGAGGTAGCTGCCCTGCACCAGCGATTGAAATTGTACGATCGCCCCTGTATTTTGCAGCAGCATGGCGGCGACCATTTCCTCATAAGAACCAAAAGAGTAATGGAAGATATTGAGAAGCTTGTTCTTGCGTTCAATGTACCCTTCTATAATTTCTTCCCGGGTGTAGCCCAAATCCTCGCAGGCCCGAATGAGAATGTGGGCATGACCCATTTCGTCCTGCGATTTTGCCGCGTACATCATCTTTCTGACAATCGAAGGGGTATAAGGAATCCACTGGGACAGCATCATCGCGCCCACAATTTCCGCCAAAGCCTGAAAGCCCATCACTCTCGTAACTTCCTTTTTGTAATCTTCAGGCATCCAATCGGTCGAATCGACTTTCCCTCCGCTTTCCACATGCCGATAAAAAGCTTCTGCCGTCATCATATCGCATGACCTCCTATTTTTTTAATGACTGTTCATTAAAATCATTTGCAAAAAATATGCACGGCCAGAGCAGCAGAATCCCTACCTACTCTTCCACCGGCATTTTCCGTTAACCCGATCCGGGCGCCTTCCACCTGTCTGGCTCCGGCTTGACCTTTAAGCTGCCACACAATCTCACAGATTTGAGCCAATCCGGTCGCTCCGCTGGGATTGCCCTTCGAAACGAGTCCCCCGCTCGTATTGACCGGAATTTTTCCGCCCAACGTCGTTGCTTTATCCTGTAGAAGCTTAATACCTTCCCCTTCTTTACAAAAGCCCAATGATTCATAGATGAACAACTCCACCGGAGACACGGAATCGTGAACCTCCGCGACGTCAATATCGGATGGCCCCACTCCCGCCATTTCATATGCGCGCCTGGCCGCCCGCTCTGCCGCACGCTCGCTGTCTTCGGTATAAGGCCCTGAAGAATTGACTACGGAAGCCAGGACCTCCACCGTATCGCTCAAGGGTTTGCGCTTGGCATACCCGTGGCTGGAGATGACGGCTGCAGCGGCACCGTCGCCTATAGGCGAGCACATCAGCCGGGTCAAAGGATCGCTGACCATAGGTGAGCTTAGTATTTCCTCGACGGTAATCCGATTTCTGTACTGGGCATATGGATTTAGTGAAGCATGGAGCCGGTTCTTCTCCGATATTCTGGCAAAATCCAACGGACCCACCCCGTATTTATCCATATATGCTCTTGTTCTTTGTGCATAGGATTCGATAAAAATACTCCCTTGCATCTCACGGTCCTTCATCAGCTCCACATCGGTTGCGGCGGCAAGAGCATTTAATGTTCTGGTGCGGTCTTGATGAAACAGCTTTTCGACCCCAACTACAAGAACCACATCATATTGTCCGGACTTGACCGCCATTTGGGCCAGGTTGAACGCCGTAGACGCGCTTGCGCAGGCATTTTCCACATTATAGACGGGAAGTCCGGACAATCCGGAATCCCAAAGGCTAACCTGTCCGCGAACGCATTCCTGTCCGGTCACAAATCCGGCCATGGAGTTCGCAAAAAATACTGCCTGTATTTCTTTTTTGTCGATTTGAGCGTCTGCCAGAGCTTCCGTTACAGCACGTTGTGCCAGACTCCTTAGGGTTTTATGCTCATGCCTGGCAAATGTGGTCATCCCGACTCCGAGAACTTTCACAGGGTTCATGCTGAAGCCCCCTTCTCTCAACTACTTCTTTTCCAAACCGCTTAGAATCATCTGATTGAATTGCCCGCTGACTTCCTCAATGCTGTATTTGTTGCCCGGCTTAAACCATTTGTAAAGCCAGCTGCACATCCCCAGAATTCCGTTGACGACCAGTACAGGATCCAAATCGACAAAATCGTTGGATTTTACCCCCTGAGAGTAAATATTTCGAAGAATAGCGACGAACTCTCTCTCTCGTGCGGTAATCAGCTCCGTATGATCTGGGGACAATTCATATTTGTCTTGAAAAAATACCGTGAAGAAATCAAGATTATTGGCTACAAGAGCTGAGTACTCCTCTATAACCATTCTCAATTTGTCTCTTGGATTCATGGAATTCTCAGCGATCCGACTCATGGAATCCAGCCCTAATCTCATCGTCCGTTGGAAAATTTCGTACAGGATCTCCTGCTTACTATGGAAATGATAATAAACAGCGGGCGCGGTAATTTCCAGGCGGTCGGCAACATCCTTTAAGGTAGCGCTTTTATATCCTTTTTCCTGAAATATTTTGGCCGCCTGGTCTATGATTTCCTCACGACGGAGATGATATTTTTGGCTTTTAGAACCCATGACTTAGAACACCTCTAACAAAATATACTAGGATGCATTCGGCTTCGAATTGACCAATACGACCGCCTTGGACTCCACAACCTCAGTCCCATGCTGGTTCACGCATCGCCCCGCAAGCTCAACGAATCCCGCTTTCAGCTTTTCTTTATAGGTTAATGCTTCGATGGTCCATCTGGTCGTTACGGTATCGTTGGCAAATACCGGCTTGAGGAATTTGCCGCTGATGTTCGTATTCGCCACGGCCGTTCCCGCAAAAAAGTTTCCTAAAGACGACGCCATCACGCCAAGCGTGAAAGGTCCGGGGAAAATCCGCTTTGGAAAAGGGCCGTTTTGAACAAACGTTTCATTCACATGCACAGGATTGAAGTCGCCTAACAAGGCACTTCCCAACACCAGATGCGTTTCGGTCAATGTAACGGAGGAGCCAAACTCATCGCCCACCTGCAAATCGTCGAAATATTTCCCCTCGGCGACACCAATAATTGCCATTATACCCTAACTTCCTTTCTTATTGTATCAAACATTCGATACAAATCTCCAGAAATTTCAGTAGCTTTAAAAAATTCAAGGTCAATAAAACGATGATAGGTTTTACCGCTGCAGATCATTTTTTCCTGGTCCGCGTGGCTAATTTTATACTCGCAATCGAAGCCTTTTGGCGATACATTTTCGAATAGGGCATGAATGATCAGCTCGTCATCCAATCGTGCCGGCGAAAGATAGGAAAACTCCGAACGAATCACCGGCGTGGCCACATTGTATTGTTCCGCCAGTCTTCTGTGCGATAGATTGTAATGGCGTAAGACGTGAGCTTGCGCTTTTTCCGCAAATGCCAAATATCTTGCAAAATAGACCACCCGGGCGTAATCTACATCGTCAAAATCCACAATCAGCCGATACTCCAATGCAACCCCTCGCTTCATTATTCATAATCGTGGATATGCTCCACATGGAAAGGATCTACCGTCATGACCAATTGTCTCGAAAGAGCCAACATGAGAATCGCTAAATTTTTAATGCCGGGCACCTCATGCTGACAAAGCAGTTTAAGATTTTCATGCGTTTGAAATACCAATTCATCCGTGTTCATTTCCAGTTGCTTGCTCATGTTCGATTCTCCTTCCGATTCTTATTTTGCGGTATAGAAAATGCGGTCGCGGTCTTTGCTGCGCTCGTCGGTCCAACGGCGGACTTTAAATTCAAACCGGGGCAGACTTTCCTTCGCTTCCGTAACCTTCATCCGAACCCCTACCTTATGCCGGATTTGATCCTCCAAGGAGCAGAGCATTTCCCGCTTTCTTTCCTCCGAAACAAAGCTTTTGAATTCCAATGTGATCAACACGTCTTCCGTCCCGTTCTCCTCCATGTACACCTTGCCCCGGTATTCCTCCACTTCATCGTAATTGAACAGAATGGATTCAATGGCGGCAGGCCATACATTCACGGCCTTGATTTTGATCATATCGTCGTATCTCGCGATGCTTCCGGCTTCAAAAGCATCGAAGGCACGGCCGCAGGAGCAGGTCTGATGCGGCAGGAATACGACCTTGTCATCAGTCGAGAATCGAATAAGCGGTGCCGCTTCGCGGTCCAGATTCGTCAATACGATTTCGCCTTCTTCACCGGGTTTCACCGGCTCGCCTGTTTCCCGGTTGAGCAACTCGACATAGGACATGTGTTCGAAAATATGAATGTGTCCTCGCGTCCCGCTATGAAGAACCCCATGCTCGCAAGTAAATCCTAGTCCGCCGCCCTGCTGCGTTGAACCGTACATTTCAAAAAGCTTCGCGCCCCAAAAGGCTTCCATTTTCTCGACCCATGCGGTGGAGTAGCTTTCCGTCGCCAGCATGATGCTCTTAAGATCCGGAAATTCCTTGCGCGGGTCAATCCCCATTTCAGTACACAGCACGGCTAACCGTGTGAGGTAAGCAGGCACGACCGTGATTTGATTCGGTTTGAAACGAAGCATCATTTTGAGTTTGTCTTCAGATCTTTGCGTCCCTACATGCATGCTTAACACACCAAGGTGTACATAGGATTGCGTCAAAGAATCCGGCCCCGCCAATTGTCCCGCCGATCCGGGCCAAGTATTATAACAGGTATCCCCCCGGTTTACCCCGGACCAATGCAGGCCCATCGCCCATGTTTGGCCCGCGTATTCCTGGTCTGCACGGCTTCGGCCATACACTTCCTGTCCCAATCCGGAGGTTCCACTTGTCGTATAAAGGCCGATCAATTGCTCCTTTTTCATCCATGTCCGGCTGCCGAAGGGCGGATTGGCCTTCTGGTCGGCAATCAGGTCTTGTTTACTGATCCTAGGAACCTTATTGCGGAAATCATCAAAATGACGGATATCGTCGGGTTTTATCTTATGCTGATCAAATAAATTCCGGTAAAACGGGTTGCGCGCATATTGATGCTCCAGCAAAAGCTTGAGCTTTTTCCATTGGAGCTGTTTGATTTCTTCCCGTGACAGTTGTTCCAATCTCGGATTGAATACGCGATGATTCATCTTCATTCCTCCGCCATGTTGGATTAATTATGCACCCATATACATTTTTTGGATATCAGAATCTGCAGATAATTCGGAAGAGCTTCCTTCCTTTAAAACCTTTCCGTTTGACAAGACATAAGATCGGTCCGATACGTTTAATGCCGCCTTTACATTTTGCTCCACCAGTAGAATCGAAATATGTTGATCCCGCAGCATGCGTATGATTTTGAAAATTTCTTTTGTAATAATAGGTGAAATCCCTAAGGAAGGCTCATCTAGCATCAGTAGTTTAGGCTGTGCAATAAAGCCGCGTGCAATCGCCAGCATCTGCTGCTCTCCACCGCTTAGCGTACCGCCTTTGTGATGTACTCGTTCATAAAGTCTCGGAAACAGCTCGAACGCTTCCTTGATTTTTCGGGCTACTTTTTCCTTTTCCTTTCTCCAGCGAAAGGCACCCAGCTCCAAATTTTCAATAACAGTGAGATCCTTAATGACACCCCTGCCTTCCGGCACATGAATCAATCCGGCCTCGACTCTTTTGTAATCGGGGACATGGGTGATATCCTGGTCCATAAAGATGATGCTGCCTTTGTTGGCGGGATTTAATCCGGATAAGGTTCGAAGCAGCGTCGTTTTGCCGCCCCCGTTGGCGCCCAAAATACTGACGATCTCGCCTTCCGACACTTCCAGTTGTACCTGCTGCAAAACATTGATTTTACCGTAGCCCGACTCTAGGCTTTCCACCCTAAGCACTGATATCCTCCTCTCCCATATAAGCCTGAATGACATCCTGGTTCCGGTTAATTTCTTCCGGGCTCCCTTGAGCGATTTTCTCTCCGTTATTCATGACCACAATGTCATCCGAGACTTCCATGACAAGTCCCATATGATGCTCCACCAATAAGATGGTAATGCCCATTTGGCGAATTTCGCGGAGAACGCCAACCAAACGTTTGGTCTCGCTGTCGTTTAATCCTGCAGCCGGTTCATCCAACAGCAGCAGCTTAGGCTTTGCCATCAGGGCTCTTGCCAGCTCAAGCAAACGCTGGTACCCGCAGGGGAGCTCGCTTGCCGGCGCATACAGCCAATTCGACAGTCCGATTTGCTCACTCACCCGATGCGCTTCTTCCAAAGCTTCCTGTTCTTCTTTACGGGAGATGAGACTGCGTATACTGCTTCGGAGCATCCCCGCTTGAAAGCGCTTATCATAACCGACCAATAAATTCTCCAGTACGGTAAATCCGTTGCTGTCAAACATTTTGACGCCTTGAAAGGTCCGAATGATGCCCTCATGGGCGATCTGGTGCGGCTTTTTCCCCGTAATGACCCGGTCTTCAAAAATCACTTGACCCTCCGTTGGAGCAAAGTTTCCCGATATCATGTTGAACATGGTTGTTTTGCCCGCTCCGTTAGGGCCAATGAGCGCTTTAATGCTTCCTTCTTCGATATCAAAGCTCACTTGATCCACGGCTCTCAAACCGCCAAACACTTTAGACATTTTTTGTACCTGCAGCATAGGAACACCTCCATACCTTTCGGGCAGATTCGGTCTTGTCACACTTTGCGCCGTTGAAAGAATCTTTTTTGCAGGATACCGTATATGCCCTTGGGCATGAAAAGCAAAATGACAATGAGCGCAGCGCCGGTAAGCAATATTTTATAATCCTTAAACAAATGCGTTGTTTCGACCAAAAGTACCCATACGAAGGATCCCAACAAAGGACCATAGATCACACCGTGACCGCCAAGCAAGGACATGACGACCAAATCGACGGAAAGGGCCAAGCCGAAAATGTCCGGTGCGATAAAACTCAAGTAATTCGCCATCACAAAACCGGCCGCAGCCGCATACATCGCGCTGACCACGAAAATCTGAAGCTTCACCTTCCCCGTATAAATGCCCAAGGCCGACGCCGCTTCTTCATTGCTTTGGATGGCGACCAGGGACCTCCCCGTACGTGTTTTGGTCAGATTGCGAGCCAGGATAAAGCCGACCCCGAAGATGACCCAGGCTAAGATAAAATAGCCTCTCTCTCCCAAGCTGTTCGAAAATACGGTCAAAGAGTTCACGGACATGCCCGAAGAGCCGCCGGTAATCGGAAACATCGATATGGCGAGTGCCTGAACTAGCAGAGCAAATCCCAGCGTGGCGATGGCGAGATAATAGCCTTCCAGCTTTAAAATCGGATATCCGATAATGAATGCCACCAACGCAGAGCCGATAAGAGCTGCCGCAAAGATAAGGATCGGATGCAGCTCATGATTGCTGAGTATAGCCGTAATATAGGCGCCAAGAGCGATAAAACCTCCGTTGCCAAGCGATATTTGTCCCCCGTATCCCATGAGCATTTCCAGACCGGTGGCCGCTAAAGCATAGATCCCGACAAAGGTAAGCAAGCTGTACAGATAGTGATTGGGCGGAAGCGCTATGAGCATTATCCCAACCAAAACCATGACAATACTCCATCCGGCGATTTGTTTTTTTCTCATCGTTTAAGCCCTCCTACTAACCCTCTTGGCATAAAAATAAGGAGCAGGAGCAAAAATACCAGCGTCATCACATCCTTATACTCCGATGACACGAATCCCGCCATGTTGCTTTCGAATATGCCCAGCAGCAATCCTCCGAGCAATGCTCCGACCGGGCTGCCTAACCCTCCGAGAATCGAGGCCACCAAGCCTTTGACGACAAATACAAGTCCCAAGGTGTAATTCATCAGCAGCAGGGGCGCGATCACGATGCCGCTGATGGCCCCGATCGCTCCGCTCAAGCCATAGGCGGTCATTCTCATTTGATTCACGCGGATACCGGCAAGCCTAACGCTTTCGGGATTAGAGGAGCAGGCACGAAACGCTTTCCCATAATAAGTTTTATGCAGAAAATAGTAGAGCCCGCCGTTAATCAATATCATCACGGCAACAATAATCAGGACCTGATTCTGAATCGTGATGTCTCCGATTTTGACCGCGCCCACCCAAACCGGCTCCGTGTTTTTGGACTGCTTGCCGAAAACTAGCATGGAAATCCCTTGTAAAGTAATCATAATGGCCAAGGTCATAATAATTTGATTAATTAAAGGAGAGGAAGAAATCGGTCTCATCAATGAACGCTCGATGATCAATCCAACGAATACCGCAATGAATATAGCTGCAAAAAAAGCTAATACGGAAGGCATATACCCGCTGAGTACAACGAAAGAAAGCGCTCCCATTGTAAAATATTCGCCTTGAGACAAATTAATCACTTTGGAGATTGAGAAGACTAAAGTAAAGCCCATCCCGATCAAGCCGTAAATGCTGCCTAAACTGATTCCCGTGATTAGGCTTTGCAATACATTGTCCATAGGAAATCCCCTTTAAAACAAATTTACTCGAGTAAGGACCATTTATTATCGCGAATCTCTACAATTCTCAGCGTTTCCGGGGACAGCCCGATCCGATTATCCTTCGTGAATTTAAAGGTTCCATTCACGCCGATAATGCTCTCACCGCCGTTCTCCATATAATCTTTAATCTTCTGCGGGTCGGTTCCCGCCTTTTTCAAAGCGTGATAAGCGGTATTTAATGCATCGTAACCAAAGCCTTCGATATAACCGGGTATATAATTGTGATCCTTTTGAAATTGGGAGATGAATTTTTCTAATACTTGCTTTTGCGGATGGTCGTTAGGAATCTGCTCGAATGCCGTAATAATCCCGCCGGCGGCTAGCACCTTATCATTATCGACTTTCCCGATTAAGTCCAAGAAAGCTTGCGTTGCTGAGGAGTGAGGAGGAAGCATCGGCACATTCAGTCCGATTTCATTCATTTCTTTCCTTACTTTGACGGCAGGTTCGCCTGTCACGAATGAAATGACGGCATCCGGCTTGGCTGACATAATGGAAGTAAGCTGCGGTTTCACATTGATATCATTCATATTAAATGATTCGCGTTTCACGATATTGACTTTGTATTTCTCTGCGTATTGAGCAATCGCTTTGTCTGCGATCTGTCCCAATGCGTCGTTGGGATTGATAACTCCAATATTTTTCAACCCTTTTTTGGCGAAGTACTGAAATTGTCGCTCAATAACCTGATCCGTGGAATGCACGACCGACCAACCCCAGCCAACCTTCGGATTCGGGACGTAACCGCCCGACATGGAGATCATCGGAATTCCGGCAGCCCCCGCCACCTGCTCGGCCGCATTGGAAGTCGGCGTTCCATTCGGGCCGATAATCATAATTACCTTGTCTTCATTAATCAGACGTTTGGCCCATCGGCTTGCCTCTTCCGGTTTGGATTGGTCATCGTAAACGATAATCTCGAGAGGATGGCCATTCACGCCGCCGGATTCGTTAATTTGTTTTTTCAAGGTTTCAACCGCACGCTGTGTGCTTTGTCCCAGCCACCCGGCAGGACCTGTTAGCGAGAGTATGGTGCCGATTTTATAAGGCTCATTCGCTTTGGGTTCGGCAGGCGGATTGTTGGAATTCTGATTCGTCGCCGTCTCATGATTAGCGGATGGAGCAGCACATCCGGCAGCGATAAGCAAACAGATCATGATGAAAATAAAAGGAAATTTGAATTTTTTCACCACTGGCATTTCCCCCTCTAAGGAAAGTTTTTCTCGAATAAAGCGCTTTCTTTTTGGAATAAAAAATAAGGGAGCTGCAATGTACGTTCTAGTTCTAATTCAATACACTTCGGCTGTCAGAGCTGCACCATTCCTCTTCTCAGCACGGTACATTCACATCAAGCTTCACCCCCTGGATTTTAAAATTTTAATGAATGTTAAGTAAAATATACGGTAGAAATTGTTTTTTGTCAATTGATTTTTCGCGCTATTCTGATTTCTTATTCAATGAAAAAACAACAGGCCGCAATCGTCGCCTGTTGTTTTTTGGTCCTTACGATTAAACAAGAGATTCTATTCCATGCTGCTGAGACTGCTGTTGTTTGACCGGGTTGCTCAATATCCCGATTCCGGATATTTCAATATCAACACGATCCCCGTCTGTCAGAGTGAAATCGTTGGGAGGGACCACACAGGTTCCCGTCAGAAGAACGGTGCCGTCAAATATGATATTGTCCCTGCCAAGGAAGCCGACGAGCTCATCCAACTTTCTTTTCAGCTGTCCCGTATTGGCTGTGCCTTCAAACACTTTATGGCCTTCGCGGTAAATCCGGCAGGAAAATTCAAGATTATAAGGGTCCTCCAAGGTTTCGGCCAGCCGGATCACGGGGCCGATCGAGCAAGAGTTGCGCCAAATTTTGGCTTGGGGCAGATAGAGCGGGTTCTCCCCTTCGATGTCACGACTGCTCATGTCGTTTCCAATCGTATATCCGAGAATGCGGCCATGCCGGTTCAGAACCAGCCCCAGCTCTGGCTCGGGAATCTGCCAGTGCGAATCACTGCGCAAATAAACCTCCTCTTCCGGACCTGCTGTACGCGCGCTTGTCGATTTCATAAACAATTCTGGCCTTTCAGCATCATACACCTTGTCGTAACAGGTAACGGCATCAAGACGGCCTCCTGTCGATTCATAGTTTCGGGCCTCCCTGCTTTTTTCATAGGTTACGCCTGCAGCCCAGACCTCCGGGGCGTCAATCGGAACAAGTAGCCGAAGCCCATCCAAGCCTGTCTGCAGCGGGTCGGTCCCTTCGATGAAACTTTGAATCAGTTGGACCGGCAAAATCCCCTGCTGCTCCGCTGTATTTGCCAGCTGTACCAAATCCGAATATGGAAGCAAATATACTTCGTCTTGATCCGTAACGGCGGCAAGAATGGGTCGATGAATTTCATTTAAAAAACGGATAATACGCATAACATGCCTCCTATGGTTGTATTCATTCTTCCAATGCTACAGCCCTGCAGGTTGCCCCCCGTGCCCCTTGAATTTTCAATGGAAGTACGGAAAATTTGACTCTTGGCTTTGTAATGGCACCCAGGTTGCACATTGCACCTAAATACATCACATCGGCGGAGTTTAAAATGTAGGGTGAAGGAAAATCTTCATACGCTTTTTCCATTGTATAATTTGCTAAATAACGTCTGGCTTCTATAGATGGGAAAGGACTTCTTTCCCAGGCGGGTTTGGAGCCCCATTCCAGAAGCTGATATTTTCTACCGCCTCCCCAATAGGGCACATCGGCACCCACTAAATCGGATTGATGGGCTTTCATAATTTCTACCAGCCTTTCAGCGCCTTCTTTGGAAACATGGGGGGCCGTCCGCGCATAATCATCACCTAATCTAACCCATCTTTCATCATCCCCCCAGCCGGTCCGGATCAATATTGCATCATGTTGACGGATCTCCACTTCCTTGAACGCCCTTTCGATATCCGATGCCATGATTTCATAGTTTGCCTCGCAGGGCAAATCTACTACAACAGCATCACGCATCATTAACGTTTCCAAAGGGAGTTCATGAACCTTTGGCGCATGAGGATCCTGCATGGCCCGAATCATTAATCTTGTTCCTGTTTCGGAAAACATGGTAATCATAGTAAGCTCATAGCCGTTATGCGAGTCCTTGGTAATCGCTTCCGTTTGAAAAGGCACATCCCACGCCCAAACATTGCCTACCGGCATATAATCGTATAAAGGTAAGGTTAAATCGATCCATTTTGCCATGATATTTTTCCTCCTAAAATGTATTGTGATTTTTAGAATCGCTAATTTAAATCTTTGATGGACTTAATAAGGTCGGCACCCAATTTCAATTCCCATTTGTCGTATACCGGCTTCACGGCATCTTCCCATGGCTTATAATCTTTGATTTCCGTGATGATCATTCCCTTGTCGATCAAAGCCTTTTTATTCTGTGCATCTGCATCCTTCTGAAGCTGCATGTAAACATCCGTAGCTTCGGCGAAAGCCTTCGTAATCGTTTCCTGCCGCTCTTTGGAGAGTGTGTTCCACCATTGCAAATTGGCGCCGACAATTTCAAAATTGTTAATATGGCGGGTTTCCGTTTTATATTTTTCACCTTCATAGAACTTCATGACAACCGTGTTGACGTAGGGATTTTCTTCCCCGTTAATCGTACCGGTTTGCAATGCCATATATACCTCAGGGTAAGGCAGCACCGTTACATTAGCTCCTAAAGCCGTTAGCGTGTCCTTTAACATTTCGTTCTCAAATGCACGGATGAGCAGTCCTTTCAAATCTTCCGGCTTATGCACCTCATGCTTCGTATTTCCGATATTCCGAAAGCCGACCGTCCAATAGCCCATACCGTGCACGCCATGAGCATTCAACAAGGATAAAAGTTCAGCGGACTGTTCGCTACGTACAAACTTGCTGATATGATCAAAATCTTTGAACATGTAAGGCATCTCGGGAACCAGCAGCTTCTGCTCAACGGTCCCGAAAGTAGACGTCGCCGCCATTTCAATTGTGCCGTTCATCACGCTTGTCATTAATTCGCGTGAACCGCCCAATTGCGAGGATGGAAATATTTTAACCTTGATTTGGCCATTCGTAGTTTTGTCCAAGAGCTCTGCAAATTTTTGTGCTGCCTTATGCTCGGGATGATCAACAGGCATCACATGACCAAAGCGGATTTCTATACTTTTATTGGCCGGCTCTTCTTTGCTTCCTGTAGAGGAGCCTTGGTTAGTGGCTCCGAAGCCGCAGCCCGTGACCATCAAGGAAATACTGAGAATGAGCAGCAAAACCATAGAAATTTTTCGTTTTTTTACCATGGCTGACACTTCCCTTTTTGAATGATCAGTCATTTTCTAAACTATAGCGCTTACAGCTTTATATGCTCTTTCATAATTTCCGCTGCACGGACCGGGTTGAATATGCCGCAGGTACAGGTTTTCATTAAGTATTCCCCTGCTCTTTCCGGCGTCATCTGCCCTAATCGAACGCTATCCAGCATTTTTTTCGAAAGATTGAAGCTTACCATTCCATGTCCGCACATGGTCGATATTTCCATCACCTCCTTGGACGGCAGTCTCTTGGTATTTCCGCTAAAGCCTAAGGAGTGCTCCACACTGTGACGGATGATTCCACATTGTCTTAGCATATGGTCGGCTTCATCATGCAGCGCATTGATGCAGATGGAGATTCCTAAATCCGCTGCTTTTAATTCCTTTATCACCTTCTCCAACTGCTCTACCGAGCTGAATACCGCATACGCATGCTCTTCCCCCATTCCTTCAACCATCCGCTTCCACTGCTGTAGCTGATCTGCAGTGGGCGCACCCTCGGCATACTTCGTGCTGTTCGACCGGTCCCTCAACAATTCTTTGAGAAAATGAGTCTTCGCTTCCGTATATTCACCGATTCCCATGTTGCTCGGCTTATGCTTCAGACAAATTTCTGCAAACCGTTTATGCAGCGGACCGCTTCCTTTCTTGTTGTATCCGGCTGCGGAATGGGTAAAGATTACCCAATCCCTTCTTAATGATTCCCGGCTTCCCTGCCGATGCATCGTGTTCGTCATACCGTTATCTCCTCCTTGTAGGATTTAGACAATGTTCTTTACATTCGTATTCTTATCGATGATAACCGCATTTTCTTTTTCCAGTATTCTTCCCAGACCCAGATTGATCTTTCCATTCAGACTCAAGCGAAAATTCGTTTGTTTCATCACTTCTTCATATGGGATTTCTCCGTTTTCTCCAGCCTTGGCATTGATATTAAGCGTAATGACGGTTTTCATATCAGCCGCCACCCGTTCGATCTCACTTAATACTTCAGGCACGTTTTCGGTTTTCACCAACACCTCCAAAATGCATGACATGACCTTTTCGTTAAGGACCGTAGGGTTTAAGAGACCTTTTTTGCGGTCGGTCATCAGCTGTGTAATCGGATTTTTCTCTTCAAACCGCACGTTTTTCAATGGGGCGAGCGCAGACGAAATCAATTCGACTTCATGAAAATAAGCACCGATATTCGGACGGCCAAATTCGATTAAGATTCCACATTCTCCGGGCTTTAATCTTCCGGTCACATCATTGGTTTTGATCTCTTCGGTTCCTCTTCCTTTCACATCGGTACTAATATGCTTGGCTGTCGGGTCGCTGAATACTTTACGAATGACACGAGGCCATTCCAACTCCGGTTGAACCAACGCCGAAGTCGGGCAGATATCAATCGGCTGATCATATCTGAGTTTGAAGAAGGAAAAGACCATTCTGGATAAACGAACCATCGTCGGATTCGCGTCTTCCGGCGTGGCAAACCGGATGCAAGCGCCGCACTCCACGCACGCCTCTTGATCGATCGTCGCAATGCCCTTACCATAGGCCCCTTTGACGTGAATGGCCTCCATCGGGCATGCAGCAACGCAATTCCCGCAGCCTACACATTTGCTGCTGTCAATCTTCATGCCAAACTCCTCCTTATATCATTATTATGTGTTAATGCCATGGTGGTTCTATGGCTAAAGCACGAGTTGGAGCACCTTCAAATCGTTCCAGCTTTATAGGCAAGCATATAAATTGGATACGATCCCTGGTTACGGAAGACATATTACATAAGTATTCAACCATTAAAATTCCCTGGTTTAACAAATAATAATGGGTGGGCATCTCTTTCAAAGGAACCTCCCCTTTGCGATCAATACATTTCAAAGGATAATCTTGTGGAAAATCGAAGCCCACAACCTTAGGATTCCTTTCTTTGAGCCAGATGGCCGCCGCCTCCGTCACATAAGGAGACTTTTCCCAGTAATCCTTGCCATAAGGGCTAAATTGCTTATCCCAGCATGTTTTAAGTAATATAATTTGTTCCTTCCTTCGTACATGCCGGCAATTCTCAAGATCTTCCACGGTAATCGGTTCATCGGCTCGTTTATAGGAGAGGTCCATCACTACAGCTTCTCCGCTGTAGGCATCGGGAGCCAAATGATCAATGGTCGCCTCTCCTTCTTTGCAATGTAAAGGCGTATCCACATGAGTGAAAGCATGCGCTCCCATTCGAAAGAAGGACGATCTAAAGCTATCTTTGGCCGCCACATCATGTTCTATTTTCCAGCGCCAATGGTCTCTGATCGTCATCGACAGATCGATCGTTCTCAAAAGTACGGCCTCCTTCGACATTTCGACTCATCCCGGGCTGCAGTTTGAAGTGGCAGCCCCCAGCTTAAATATGAACGATAACCAAACCCGATTCCACGGTGACCTCAAAGGTTTCCACGCTTTCTTCCCCCTCTTCTACCGTGACATCATACGTTTTGACCAAGCACTTGTGCGGATCAAAAATCGATTTACCGGTTTTGATGTCAAATTCCCACCCGTGCCAAGGACAGCGCAGGATTTCCCCTTCTCTTCCCCAATGAAATTGCTTAGGTTCCGAAGGAAAGGACATCCCCGTTACCATCCCTTGGCAAAGTGGAGCCGCATAATGGGGGCAAACATTTTTCAGCGCATAGTAAGATTTCTCTATATTGAAGATGCCGATGGAACGCCCTTCCAGTGTTATAATTTTGCGCTCTCCCGGTGGTAATTCGGATGCCTTGCAAATGACATGTCTTCCCATAGCAGCGGATCTCCTTTTCTTAAAACTTGTAGAACTGGTGGGCATTTTCGTATAAAATTTTGTTTTTCATTTGTTCCGGAACGATTCTAGGGAAAACTTGATCCGGTACATCGGTATCGTAATGCGGATAGTCGCTGCAAAACATCAACAGATTTTCGGCATCCATCATCTCGAGGTTCTGCAGCAAATGCTGGTCATTGGCCGGTCTTTCGAGCGGCTGCGATCCAAACCGCACATGGTCGCGAAGATACTGGCTCGGGAGCTTCTTGATCCAGGGAACTTCAAATCGGAACGATTTCCAATGGGAATCAAGCCTCCACATGATGCTTGGCAGCCAAGCGGTTCCCCCTTCCAGGGATACGACTCTTAAGCCGGGGAATCGCTCGAACACGCCTTCGGTCAACAAACTGACCAAATGAGAGATGTAGCCGCAGACCAATGTCGTGCCCCATTCAATGAAGTGCGTCGGAATCCCCGGTGTAAACAGGGCGCTTGCCGCCAGCCCGTCACTGCCCGGGTGGTACGCGTAAGGAAGTCCGTGACGTTCGCATGCCTCATAGATCGGCCAGTAATGCCTTTGTCCGAATGGAGCACGCGCTCCGGAATCTGCAATGACTTGAACGAAATGCGGATGGCCGGCCCAGCGTTCAATTTCCTTGACGGCCAAGCTCGGATCCTGGTGGGAAATCGCAATCGATCCTTTAAACAACCCGTCATGATTGTATTGGCTTAACCACGTATCATGGAGCCAATCGTTGTATGCTGAACAAATCGCTGCCGACAAGTCGGGATCCGGGTAATAATTCCCATAGGTCCAAGGATTCAAAATCGCCCGTTCGATTCCGAAAGGATGGATCAGCTGAGACCGCAAAAAATCGGGATCCGATCCGTTAGGGCCTCCTGAAGGCGGCCTAGCATCAGGCCGGACGACCGGGAACGGGTTATCGAATATTCCCCTTCCCCAGAAACGAAAAGCATCCCGGAAAGGCTGCTTCATGTAGCTTTTAATTTCATGAATGGAGACAGGTGCGACATGTACATCGCAATCGATCACCCCGGTTCGTTTCTGGCTCTTTTTTTCAGCTTGCAATGTTTGATTTTGTGTCATCATACAACCACCTCGAACAAAATTGTATTTTCTTTCATGATGATATCCAAAAGTACCGAGCCAGATAAATTACTTAAAAAACATATTCGGAATCCACAACGTCATCCCGGGAAAAACCATAACCAATATCAGCACAATCAATAAAATGGGGATAAAGGGCAATATAGCCTTCATCACTTCTTCTAATGACATATCTGTAATTTCGCTTACTGTAAAAAGTCCTAAACCAAACGGCGGAGTTGACAAGCCGATCATCAAATTGAGCACCATCATGACCCCGAAATGAACCAAATCAATGCCTAAGGCAGCGGCTACAGGCACGACGAACGGCGTCAAGATGATAAGCAAGGCTGTCGTTTCCATCACCATACCTAACAAAAGCAAAATAATGTTAATGATGACCAAGAACAAAAGCGGATTTGCCGCGTTCGCAGCCCATTCAGAAAGAATTATTCCAACTTCTTCCACAGTTAACACCCAAGAAAATGCAGATGCGGTCGAAATAATAAACAATACGACGGCAGAAGTCACAAGGGTTTCCATCAGTATGGATGGCAGCATGGACAACTTCAACTCTCGATAAACGAAAAACCCTAAAACAAAAGCATAAAATACAGTAAATGCGGCCGCTTCTGTAGGTGTAAATATGCCTAGTACGATTCCGCCTATGATGAGTACGGGAGTCAATATAGGAAAAAATGACACTATGAATTGTTTTTGGATTCTTCTCAGCGAAAAGGGCTCGGACTTGGGATAGTTTTTACGAAGAGATATATAATAAACCATTGCCAATAAGGCCAATCCGATAAGCAGACCGGGTATAATTCCCCCTAAAAAAAGCTTGCCTACAGAAACTCCCGCAATTCCTCCAAAAATAACCATCGGGATACTCGGTGGAATGATTGGCCCGATAGTCGCCGACGCACAGGTTAATGCGGCCGCAAATTTTTTGGGATAACCATGCTTCTGCATAGCTTCGACTTCGAGCTTCCCTAAAGCTGCGGTATCTGCAACCGCTGAACCGGATATCCCTCCGAAAATGACGCTCGCCACGACATTGGCATGTCCCATGCCTCCCGGAAGCGACCCTACAATGGCACCGGCAAAATTGTGTATCCGTTCGGAAACCCCCGACCTGTTCATAATGCCTGCCGCTAAAATAAACAAGGGAACGGAAACCAACAAGAACGAATCCACACCAAGCAGCATTCTTTCCACTACAATGGTATAGGGTACTCCCATAAGCAGTATGGCTGCGATCGTGGCAATTCCTAATGACAGAGCCAACGGCATGCCAATGACCGATAACCCGGCAAACAGTGCGATAAGTACGGTTAGAGTCATATATTCTTTATCCCTCCAATTGCTGTTCCTGTGCCATTCGTTTCTTGTTTTGAATGATCTGCTGCAAAAATCTTTGTAAGCAAAAAGGTCAATTCATGGATCAGCATCACAAAGGCGGAAACGGCAATCGGTACATACAGCCAAGCCGCAGAGATCCCGGACGCAGGAAGAACCTGCACGCTGGTAGAGGCGCTAAGTTTCATTCCGACGTTGAGAATAACAACGAGAAACGCAATCGACAGAACATTAATAATGAGGTCCAAGGCAACTCTTACACCCCCTTTGGTGCGCATATGGAGAAATACAAATTTGGCGTGCCCTCTTTGCTTATACACCACACTTGTACCCAAAAAAGTAGACCAAACAAACAAAATCCGCGAGTAATCATAAGAGCCCACAAAACTGATATCAAGTAAATATCTCAATGCTGCCGTTCCAAATACATTTGCAAACATCAGACTTAGCAAAACAATGGCCAGTATTCTGATCATCTTATCCAAAACATCGCTGAGAAATTTAAGTCCCATGGTTTCACTTCCTTCTTCAATGATAGCAGGATAGGTTCGGTCATTCGTTACGCTCGCTATTATCTAATCTCTTGAATGGACTTGATTAAATCCGCTCCAAACCTCGCTTCCCATTTGTCATATACCGGCTTCACGGCATCTACCCAAGGTTTATAATCTTTAATTTCCGTTATGGTCATCCCCTTCTCCATCAACGTTTTTTTGCTTGATTCCTCCAACTCTTTCTGCAACTGCATATACAGATCGGTTGCATCGTTAAAGGCTTTGGTGATGATATCCTGATCTTCCTTGGAAAGGGCATCCCACCATCTCAGATTGGCGCCGATAATATTGAAGTTATTCATATGCCGGGTTTCGGTTTTATATTTTTCACCTTCATAAAATTTCATGGCAACGGTGTTCACATAAGGATTTTCTTCCCCGTTAATCGTACCGGTTTGAAGAGCCATGTATACCTCCGGATAAGGCAATACCGTTACATTGGCTCCCAAAGCCGTAAGCGTATCCTTTAACATTTCATTCTCAAATGCGCGGATCAGTAAGCCGTCTAAATCTTCGGGTGAACTGACCGGACGTTTAGTGTTACCGATATTTCTAAATCCAACAGGCCAGTGCCCCATCCCATGTACACCATGAGGATTTAATAAAGATAAAAGTTTAGTAGTTTCCTCACTTTTGACGAACTTACTGACATGATCAAAATCTCTAAACATGTACGGCATATCAGTTAGCAGCATCTTCGGCTCAACTGTGCCAAACGTGGCTACGGCTACCATTTCAATACTGCCGTTCATCACACTGGTCATCAGTTCACGTGCACCTCCCAATTGGGAGGCCGGAAATAGCTTTACTTTGATTCGGCCGTTAGATTCCTTATTTAATGCTTCTGCAAATTTCTGTGCCGCTTTATGTCCGTGATGATCAATTGGCGCTTCGTAACCGTACCTAAATTCAATCTTTGGCTTTGAGCTGCCTTCCGCATTGGTTTGCAGGCTTTGGGGGGCCTGAGGATTAGAGCTGGTGCCGCAGCCTGCCACAACGACGGAAACGCTCAATATCAATGACAACATCAGGGAAAGCTTTTGTTTTTTCACGACCGCATGCACTTCCTTCATTGGATTGGTTAATGATGTTTCATTTCACACGAAATGACCTCAAACCTGCTCCTCCAAATTAATCATCACACTCTTTACTTGAGTGAAGCTATCAAGCATGCTCGCCAAAGAATACTCCCGTCCAATCCCGCTCTGTTTGTACCCCCCGTAAGCATGACCGATCATCATTCCCCCGCCCCGGTTGATTTGGATCCATCCGGATTCGATTTGGCTTGCGACTCGAATGGCCCGCGTGGTATCCTTTGACCAAATAAAAGCGGCTAATCCATAACTGCTGTCATTGATCATCCGAATAAGCTCGGCTTCATCCTCCCATGGAATGACAACGAGAACCGGCCCGAAAATTTCTTCCTTGGCAAGCTTCCAGTCATTATCCCGGCAAAGAAAAACTGTAGGTTCAAGATGATAGCCTTGAGAAAGCCGTCCCTCCTTCGGAGGCAGACCTCCCATAATCAGACGGGCATTAGGGTTATTCATCCCTTCTTCTATATAGGAACATACCGATTCAAATTGTTTTTTGTTAATGATAGCTCCCATATCGGTATCCTCTTCCAAGGGATCTCCAACCTTGAGAAGCTTCAATTGGTTTACCAATTTGCCGATGAATGATTCCGCGATGGAACTGTGCAGGTAAAGACGCGAGCCAGCTGAACACGATTGTCCCTGCCGGGCAAACCGCATTCCCGATATGACGCCCTCCGCTACTTTGTCGGTATCGGAATCCGGATACACAATCTGCGGACTTTTTCCTCCCAATTCCAACGAAACCGGTACAATGCGGTCAGCTGCGGAATGCATAATGAGCTTTCCGACTTCCGTAGAGCCGGTAAAGGTGAGTTTTCTTACCAATGGATGCTGGGCTAGAGGTGAACCACATTCTTGTCCTAATCCGGTGACAATGTTTAGCACTCCAGCAGGAAGAAATTGCGAGCAGATTTTGGCTATTTTCAATACGGCAAGCGGAGCGTCTTCAGCAGCTTTTAACACCATGGTGTTACCGGCAGCAAGCGCCGGTGCGAACTTCAATGCAGCTAAGGCCACCGGTGAGTTCCATGGAATAATCCCTCCGACCACACCTAACGGTTCGCGCTGCGTATAGGCAAGCAAATGTTGGTCGATAGGCATGGTATCGCCTCTTAATTCGCCGGCTACCCCTCCAAAGTACCGAATAAAATCAGCTGCGTTCTTGACTTCTGCTCTAGACTGCGTACGTATGGCATTACCGGTTTCCATAGAAAGCGTTCGTGCAATCTCCTCGATCTTCGCTTCAATCGCATCCGCCATTTTCATCAAGAGCTTTCCCCGTTCACGTGCCGGTGTATATCTCCAGCTTTCAAAAGCTTTAGATGCAGCCTTGACAGCAATCTCTATATCCGCAGCTTTTGCTCTTGGCACTTCAGCAATCACGGAACCTCTTTGTGCAGGGTTCTCAACGGGAATGAATTCCTCGTTAACACTGACCGTTTCTTTACCGTTAACCAACATAAGCTCCCTTGAATATGCACTCATTTCACAACATCCTCTCTGTAAAATTTTATATAGTAAGCGCTTTCATTGTGCTAGAATATATATTGTTTATCATCACTTCCTCCTATGGGATTAACGATGTGTCTTGGCAACCACGAACAGTATCGGCCCGGCACATAAAATAAGCACCGGTAATGGGGCAGCCAAATGCGATTAAGATTCCTCATTCAACCGGACTGCGTCTTCCGGTGATATCGTTGGTCTTGATCTCTTCGGTGCCTTTACATCGGTGCTAATGTGCCTAGCTTTCAGTTTATAAATGGTTAAAATTGCATCCCCCTTTCCAAATCACCTTTGGAATGGGCTTCTACCGCGGCAATGGCTTTACTTGCATCGCGCACTCTAAGCGCATTTAAAATCTCCCGATGTTCATTAATAAAGTCCAATTTATTGGACGCCTTAAACAAGGCAGTGGCCCTATATAACAGCAGAAGCGACCGGGTTTGACTCAGCAGCTGAACTAGCCTCTTGTTTTCGCAGCAGTTGATAATATGGTCGTGAAATTGAGCATTATATTTCAAAACCTCCAAATAATCTTCCGGATTCGCGCTATGATATTCCGCCTGCTCCAGAAATCCCTCCAAGATTTTAATGTCCTCATCCGTAATATTCTTCAAAGACAGCTTAATGATCTCTCTTTCCAAGATCAAGCGGCAGTGGCAAAGCTCTTCAAAATCCTTCACATTCAATTCTACAATCGTAGTGCTAACACCATCCGAAACTACTAAACCTTCTTGCTGCAATTGACGAATCGCTTCCCTTAAGGGTGTACGACTGACTTGAAATTGCTCGGCCAAAATATTTTCGCTAATTTTGGTTCCCGGGGTAAATTTCCCCGTCAGGATCGCTTTTTTGATTTCGTTATATGCTTGCTGGTACAACGGAATTTTTCTTGTTAAAGGTGTCGTCGTCGTTAAATCCATATTCATTCCTTCTTTCAACCACGGTAATGATAAGCGAAATCAACTCTTTTCAATATAGTATTTACCATCCACCATCCTGTATACAGGTTTGATTATAAGGTAATATTCTGAATATTGTCAATTATTTATTTTTATGAGATAGTGAGCTGGTTAACCCCAAACCTCGTATGATGCGGCAATGCAGGATATGTACAAAAAAAGCTATGGAAGCATGCCTTTATCCCAGGCACTACCACCCATAGCCTCTTACACTCATGATTAGTCTTATAGTAAGCGGCTATATTCCCCCTACTACACCGCATTCGGCCCTTTAATGCCGATGTTGATGCTCATGCTCCGTACAGTTTTTCAAATCATGGAACAATGACCTTAACTGATCGTCAGTAAGTATGTTCTTTTCGATCAGCAATTGTTCTAATGCCTTTTCCCAGTGCTCGTAGTAATATTTTTCGGTTTCATGATTCGGATTATTTTTTTCCGCTTTGGTGATTTCTTCAATTAATTTATCCCTAAAATCATTCCAATCATATATCCCCTTCTGATGTAACGCCAATGCGATAGCAAAGATTTTGCCCTCCCACGGCTCTTGAAAAACAAGCTCGCCGTTTTTGCGGGGCAGCGAGCTTTTACCTTCCATATGAGATATATAAGATGGGGCTTCCACTTGAACTCACCCTCCTGTCGTTTATTGATCGACTGTAACTTTAGCCACTCCGATTAATGCATCTCTTGTGATCAGCTTCACTAATTGTTCTTCCGTCATGTTCTCCGTACCCTGCGGCCGCTCAGGCAGAACCATGTAACGTGTTTCCGCCAAGCTGTCCCATACACGGATCCCAATGGTTTCATCCAGCTCCAAACCAAACTCTTTTAAAACCTCCCTCGGCTCAATGACGACTCTTGAACGGTAGGCGTTGCTTTTATACCATGTCGGCGGTAATCCCAATACATTCCATGGATAGCACGAGCATAGAGTACAAACGATCACATTATGTACTTGGGGGGTGTTTTCCACCACTACAAATCTGGTGTTCTGCAAATTTTTAATGCCGCATTCCACCAGCGTTTGTGTGCCATCCTCGAGTAATCGCGCTTTAAACACCGGGTCGCTCCAAGCCCGTGCAGCTAATTTAGCCCCGTTCAACGGACCAATCTGGTTCTCAAAAAGATCGATTAAACCATCCAATTCCTTCGTTGTGATTAATCCCTTTTCCAGAAGGATCGATTCCAGCGCTTGAACTTTATATTCAATTTCGGTCATTTCCCTGGCATGATGATGGCTGTGATGGTCGGACATCGTCGTATCCCCTTTCATAATGAATTGCCGGCCGGTTCCAAATAGCTCTCCCACAGATCGATCAGGACTTTATCTTTTTGCGGCGTATGCGGCCCCCATAACTCGGAAGCTTCAAATTCAACAAGATATACAGGTTCTTTTATCGCTTGCTCCGTATAAATATTAGTTTCGGGGAGTTTGTAATCCCCTTCGATTTCCTTTACCGTCCCGTACTTCCCTTTGGCATATCCGGGAAGACGAATATGGCCCTTCGAATGGATCCGCTTCGTCTTGATTTTATCTCCAGGCTTGAACAATGGCGATGGTTTGTTTGCAGGTTCAACCACAGTTTGAGCATTTTCCGGCGAGCGTTTTAATAGAGTCAAAGTATCCAACAAATCCTGTTTTTCATCAACGAATAGTATTCTTTTCATTTCGTTAATTTCATCTTCGCTCAATACATTCTTCTCTAGCAGCAAGATCATTAATGCCATAAACCATCGTTCATAGTAGCTTATGGATACGTAATAATCAGGCCTGACTCTTTCAATCGCATGCCGTACCTCATCTAATTTAATGACTTTATTTTTGTCCAGGCAGACCATCATCGCCCGCATTTTCCGTTCCCAATCCGCATGAAAAACAGGTTCATCCTCTTCGCGAATAACGGGTCCGAACCCTTGCATACCTCCCATATCATGAACGCCATTCATCATATGACATCCCTTCTGTTTATGTGATTTTCCCAAAATGAAAACGCATTCAAACTAAACAATAACGAGATTAGGAAAATGAATCCAAGAAACAACCTTAGTAAAGGCTGTTTCCTGGTATCGAGGCATATCACCTCACTTAAACACGCGGCTTCGGCACAATGCTTCATTATTATGCTTTATAACCGAAGGATCCGGATACCTCTTTCATCATCTTTAACAAATACTGGCTGGTTACATCATCGATTTGCGTTGGGATCGTATGGGAAAAGCCGACAACAACGATCACCGAAAGCAATCGCTTTTCGAAGTTAAACACCGGTATCGCAATAGAGGATATACTCGGGACCAGCGGTTCCTTCGCAAAGGATATACCGTGTTCGCGGACAACCAGGATTTCCGATTCCAGATGCCGCCTCTGCTCCTCATCAAACTTGGCCAGCTGCTGCTGTTTCCATTCCGAAATGAGATGCTCCTCCATAAAAGCTGCAAAAACCTTGGCCGTTGCCGACGTAATCGGAAGAAACGTGCCGATTTGAGCACCGATGTTAAGCCCCTGCAGACTATTGATAATTCTAACTACCATCGGTCCGTTATGGGACCAAGTGGTCAGCAGCACCGTGTTTTTGCAGGTTCGGTTGATTTCCTGAAGAAAAGGCGTCACCCGCTCGACCATGTTCTCCTGATTGATCGCCTTCATTCCGTACTCGACCAGCTTGCTCCCGAGAGAATATAAGCCGGTTTCCTTATCCCGATAAAGCATGCCAATTTGCGTAAGTGTATTTAAATACTTATACAGATTGCTTTTGGTGATTTTTGTTTTTTCGTATATCTCGTTGAACTTTAGTGGTTTCTCATAAGAAGCGACTAATTCAAGTATCTCATTGCCAATCTGCAAAGACTGAATTGTTGTACTTGTTTTGGAAGCAGGCATATTAGACAACCCTTCTGTAATTGACCTATGTATACAATATAAAATAATCATATCCAATGATCAATATTCCCAACATGGTTAGGCAACGAATTGGGGTTGCCCGGTTTTCAATCATTTATCCAACAAGTTCGGCAGCCATGTTGTAAGCGGAGGATAAAATGTAATCAACATAAGAACGACAAGAGCAACGGCAAGAAATGGCATGACCGAACGTGCCAAGGTCTCAAATTTCACTTCCCCTACCGCTGAGGCAATAAATAAACCCGCTCCAACCGGCGGTGTAAGCAGTCCGATGGTGGCATTAATACAAATGACAACGCCAAAATGAATCGGATCAATTTCAAATGCGGCAACCAGCGGCATAAAGATCGGCAGCAGGACAATCAATACTGCCATCTCATCCATAATAATACCGATGAGCAATAAGAAAATATTAACCAGCAGTAAGAAAACTAATGGGTTTGAAGTCAGCATCCCCATAAATTCCACCATTTTTTGGGGGATTTGCTCAAACGTCATAATCCATCCAAACAAATTTGCCATCGCGATCAGCAGGGTTACCGTTGAAGTCGAGATGGCCGCACCGACCAATATTTGGGGGAAATGCTTGATCTTAAGATCCCTGTAGATAAAAAAACCAATGATGATGGCGATGAAGCAGGCAAATGCCGCAGACTCTGTCGTTGTAAACACGCCGCTTATGATCCCGCCTACAATGATGAGAGGAACGGATAGGGCCGGCAGAACCTTGATAAAGCTGATACCGATTTGTTTCCAGGTCGCTTTCTCTGATTGGGGGAAATTATATTTGTAGCCCAAATAGGCAATTAATAGAATAAAAGATCCGGCAAGCAAAATCCCTGGAAGAATGCCGGCCAAAAACATTTTGCCAACCGACACCCCGGATCCGACGGCATAAATGATAAAAAGCATACTCGGGGGGATGATCGGTCCTAACAACGCTGCCGATGCCGTCGTTGCTGCCGCAAATTGACGGGTATAGCCCGCCTTCTCCATCTCGGGAACCATAACCCGCGACATCATGGCCGTTTGAGCCGTCGCCGAACCAAGAATGGAGGCCAGAAACATATTGGCAATAATATTAACGTATGCCAAGCCTCCGCGGAAATGGCCTACGACTTTTTTCGAAAAATCAATTAATCGTCCGGTAATTCCGGCGGAATTCATGAGTTCTCCTGCGAGCATAAAAAGCGGTATCGCCAGCAAGCTAAAGCTTTCCACTCCGGAATAAAGACGCTGAGGAACATTATTGAATAAACCCGCGTTACCGTCTATCCCGATATAGGCTATGCTTGTGATCCCAAGCACTAAGGCTATAGGAATCTGGATGGCCATTAGAATGAAAAAAATGAGTAAGATATGCATCTATATTTCCTCTCCCTGCTGTTTTTGAAATACGCTGGCGAACAAATCCAGAGAGTGCACAGACATAAATAAAAAACCTAAAGGGATAGCAATGTAAGGGATGATCATCGGCAAGCCGACAGCCGGTGATTTCTGCAGCAGAATAGAGGGATTCGTTATCCACTTCATCGATAAATAGAGGAGAAACATACAAAAAAGCAGTGAAATCAGAAAGGCAATTCCAAAAATGATTTTCCTCAAGGCTATTGAAAGCCTCTCCATGATAAAACTAACTGCCGCCGCCCTCTTGGTCTTAATGCTCATACTACCGCCTATAAAGGTAATCCATACTAAAGCAAACATCCCGAATTCGTCCGACCAACTGAGGGGTGAATGCAGAAAATACCGAAAAATGACCCCCAGAATAAGAGAGGTAACCATAAACAACAAAAAGATACAGACCAAAATTCGTTCTATAAAAAAGACTCCATCACTTAGCTTGCGAACGAACGTCATCCTTCCAGCTCCTTATGAATGAAAAAAAGTATCTAATTGAGGCTTCCCAAGGTTTGACTTCATGAGTCCCTCGACGAGGGCTGAAATTTTCCCTCGTCGGACTCATGACATAAACGTAGAGCACGAAGCTTACTGTACGTTATTTTTGGTTGGATTGAATGAATTCCTTAATTAACGGGTTTTTGGAATACTTCGCATAGAGTTCATCCCGGATCGGTTTAAAGCTTTCCGCGTGAGGCAGCTCGGTAACCGTTATGCCATTGGCTTTGGCCTCTTCCAAATGCTTATGCTCCATGGAAATTTGCTCTTTATTTCCCCACTCAACGGCCGCTTTCATCGCTTCGGTGACTATGCTTTGATCTTCCTGCGGCATCGCATCGAATTTCGCCTTGTTCATCATCACGATGCCCGGATACACCATATGATTGGTTAAGGTGAGGTGTTTAGCCAGCTCATAATATTTCTCAGTCATTAAAGCGTCGAGGTCAATGTCCACACCATCGATCACACCGGTTTGCAAGGCGGTGTAAACTTCAGACAAAGGCATCGGAGTCGGTCCCGCACCTACCGCTTTCCAGAATTCTTGAACGACTTGACTTGCGGAAACCCGAATCTTTTTTCCTGCCATATCTTCCGCTTTGATGACGGATGCATTTTTCATCAGGACATGACGGTTGCCTGCAAAAATATAATCCATCCCAACAAGCCCCTGCTTGTCCAGCTCCGCTAAGATTTTCTTCGCCGGTTCGGAATTACGCGCTGCTACAGCTGCCTCAAGATTTTGGAACAGGATGGGCATATACCAAGCATTAAATGCTTCGGAACGAGTTCCTATGTACCCGCCGGCAATAATTCCGAATTCCAGCGATCCCGTTTCTAACTGCTGCATCAAGTCCTTATCGGGGCCAAGCTGTGACGCCGGAAAGAGCTCCACTTTCATTCGTCCATTGGAGCGTGTACTCAATTCCTCATTAAATTTTTCGGCGGTTCTGTGCCAAACGTGTGTCGGTTGAGTCGTATGGGCTAATTTGAACGAATACGTTTTACCGCTCTGAGCTTCGCCTGCTCCCTTGTCTTGTGATCCGCTTCCGCAGGCAGTCAGTAGAATAGACAAGCTCAGGATCAAAACCAACGCGGTAGATAGCTTCTTTTTCATTTCATTCACTCTCCCTATCAAATCGCACATGGCTAATGTACAGCTCTCCATTCACCATGTTATTTTTTGTTGGCTTCAATAAACTCTTTAATCAGCGGGTTGCCGGAATACTTTGTATAAAGTTGATCGCGGATTGCATTAAAGCTTTCATTATTGGTCAATTCCGTAACCGTTACGCCTTTTGTTTTCAAATCATCCAGGTTTTTCTTTTCCAAATTCACCGATTCCTTATTTCCCCACTCCACAGCTGCTTTCATCGCTTCGGTTACAATTTTTTGATCTTCCGCCGGCATGGCTTCTAATTTTGCTTTGTTTGCCATAACTACACCCGGCCACGCCATATGGTTGGTCAGCGTAAAGTTTTTAGCGGTTTCGTAATATTTCTCGGTCATCAAAGCGTCAAGGTCAATATCGATCCCGTCGATCACGCCGGTCTGCAAACCGGTATATACCTCAGGCAAAGGCATCGGAGTCGGTCCCGCACCTACAGCTTTCCAGAAATCTTGAATCGACGGGCTGCCGAGAATACGGATCTTTTTCCCTTTCAAATCCTCCGGCTGGGCTACCGATGTATTTTTCATCAATACATGACGGTTGCCTGCGAAAATATAATCCATTCCCACCAGACCCTGATTGCTCAAACCCTCCAGAATTTTCCGACCGGGCTCGGCATTTCGCGCAGCGGCAGCTTTCTCAATATCGCTGAAAAGGAATGGCATGAACCAGGCATTGAATTCTTCAGAACGGGTGCTCATGTAAGCGTTTGTAATAATTCCAAAGTCAAGCGTACCGGTCTCCAGCTGCTGGACCATGTCTTTTTCTGCTCCAAGCTGTCCGGCCGGGAACGTCTCCACTTTCATTCGTCCGTTAGAACGCGCTTTCAATTCTTCATTGAATTTATCAGCGGTCTTATGCCAAATGTGTGTAGGCTGCGTAATATGTGCCAGTTTGAACGTATATGTTTTACCTTCCTGTCCTGGAGCTTCACCTCCACTGGATTCTTGGGGCTGAGAGCCTCCTCCGCAGCCGGCAAGAATCAAAGACGTGCTTAAAGCTGCGGCCAATACGAGTGAAAATTTCTTTTTCATTATGAAATCCCCCTATAAAGTGTAATTTCGTTATAGCTTTATTACATGGAGCTTCAGTGATGAATGACGGTTTCGCTGCATAGGTAGCCAAGTTGCTATCGTCTCAAAGAAATCGTTTTCAAATTCATTGTAGGGAAGGTTGCGGCCATCAAGCTTATACGCTTCGAGTGCAAACCCGCATAGAAACTTACCTAGCTTAAGGCGCATCGTTTTTGTATCCTACAATTCTGACCACAGCGATGCCGACGCGTGCAAGCGTGTACATTTAGGGCAATAAAGCTTGCTTTAAGCTCTCCATCGTCTCCTTCCTGTATTTTTTGGGGTAAAATTGTGAATTAAGTTCTCTATGTTTATATTATATAACTATGTTCTGAAGAATCTGTCAATATTATTTTTTCAACACAGAGATCACTCTACAATGGAAATCATACGGTCTAAATTTGCCTGCCTCGATTATTGTTCGCCTGTTTAATTCAATAAAACGATGGATTCAAGTACTTGAGTATTTATTTTTGTTTTGATATTGACAATCATCTAGGGATGATTATTATAATAGAATCATAAAAGATGAACTTAATTCTCTATTTGTGGAATACAATGGACTGAGGTGATCTATCGTTAATCTTTCCACAGGGATACCCTGCTTGAAATGTTATCAAGCCAAAATCATATTGAGGTGAAGCCCATTGAAAAAATTTCTCGTATTCATTGAACGTAAACCGAGCTTTTCCGGAAATTCCATCCCGGAGCATCGCCATTTTATTCAAGGCTTGCGCGAAAGCGGAACCCTGGTGTCTGCCGGCGGGTTTAGCGATCAAACCGGCGGCGCCTATATCCTTCAAGCCGATTCTCTTGAAAACGCTGCCCAAACCATGAAACAGGATCCAATGTACATCGAGAACGAATGTATCTATACGATCAAAGAATGGAACGTTCAGTAAAATGTAAGGGCTTTAAAATCATATAAAAGGGGTTTTGGACATGAAATTAGTGAGCTTTAGTACCCATGGGAATACCCGGATTGGATCCATTCATGAGAATCAAATCATCGATTTGAATTTGGCCTACCGGTGCATGCTTGAAGCCCAAGGCGTGATTCGTGCTGAGCAAATCGCACAAGCTTATATCCCCGCCAACATGGTCGAATTCCTTCAAGGCGGAGAACACAGTCTCCAATTAGCCAAACAAGCGGTTGAATTCGTGAAGAATAATGACCGGCACAAATACAAAGCTGTCCAATCCGTTTCAGATGTAAAAATAGAAGCGCCGGTCCTCAATCCCGGGAAAATGATTTGCGTCGGCCATAATTATCGCGAGCACATCTTGGAGATGGGACGCGGACTCCCACCGGTTCCTGTCGTATTTGCGAAATTCAGCAATACGATTATCGGACCTCAAGACGATATCCCTTTCTTCCCGATTTCCGAGCAGCTGGATTATGAAGCTGAATTTGCTTTTGTCATCGGCAAACGCGCCAGAAATGTATCCCAGGAGCAAGCGCTGAATTATGTAGCCGGCTACACCATCGTCAATGATGTGACGTACCGTGACCTCCAAAGAAGAACGCTTCAATGGCTGCAAGGAAAAACTGTTGAAGGCTCGGCTCCAATGGGGCCATGGTTAGTCACTGCCGATGAGTTGGATGACCCGGCCGGCTTGGAGGTTGTGCTTACCGTCAACGGCGAAGAGCGTCAACGTTCCAACACCAAAAATCTGGTATTTTCCGTAGCCTATTTGGTCGAATTTTTATCCAATCTGATGACTCTTGAGCCGGGTGATGTGATTTTGACAGGCACACCGGGCGGGGTAGGCGTAGCCCGTGATCCTCAAGTGTTCTTGAAAGACGGAGATGTAGTCCGCATTGAAATCGACCGCATTGGAGCGCTGGAAAACCGGGTATCCAAAGCGGAAGGAGGCCAATAAGCATGAGTATCCAAGAGGCCATCCGTTCTATCCAGGAAACGATAGATGAAATCGTCCGCGTATCCAAAGGGTTATCCGAAGAAGTGATTCGCTGGAAGCCTGCGGAAGATCAATGGTCCGTTATGGAAGTGTTGTGTCATGTAGAAGAAGCCACTCCTTATTGGTTGAACGAAGTGCAAGCGCTGTTAAAGTCCCCTGGCATCGAGTGGGGGCGCGGGCTGCAGCATGAAGGCCGGTTAGCCGCCGTTGCCGGAGCCGGTGAGCGCTCTGCCAGCGATGTACTGCAGGGCATCGAGAAATCCAAAGATCAGGTACAGGCAATTCTCGGCGCTATTAGCGAGGACGATTTAAAAGCAGAGTCTCCAAGCCGCAATCCACGTTTTGGAACGAAGCCGCTGCAATTTATAGTGGATCATCTGCTGGTAGAGCATCTTACTACACATTTAAACCAAATCAATCAGATTATCGGGCAATTCAAGAAAGCATAATCCATAATCTAACAAATGGGGTGTGGACCAATGGCAGATAAATTGGAGTTTTTTCAAAGTCAGACGGTAAAAGACTTTAACAAAGAAATTGAGAAGTACCATTTGGGACCTCTTTGGAATGCCATTCCTGACCTGATGCATAAGCAGCCTACACCGCAAGCCGTACCTTATCTGTGGAAATGGGAAACGCTGTACGCCAAACTCATGGAAGCCAGTGAAATTTTCACCCCTGATCGCGGTGGTGAAAGAAGAGCCATCTATTTGCAAAACCCCGGGTTAACTTATCGCCAGCCCTGGGGTTGGGCCTCCACTACCCAAACTCTTTATGCGGCGGTTCAGTTAATCCTGCCCGGTGAAACGGCACCTTCACATCGTCATACGCAGAGTGCATTGCGCTTCATCATGAAAGGCGAAGGAGCTTATTCTATCGTTCAAGGCGAGCGTCTTTTTATGGAAGAAGGAGACTTTTTGACTACACCCGGGGGGCTTTGGCATGGTCATGCCCATCCCGGGAATCAGCCGATGATATGGATGGATTGTCTGGATATACCGACCATTTACGCGATCGGCGGGACATTCTTTGAAAGCTACCCTGAAAAGATCGAGCAGCCGAATGTGCCGGATAATTATACCGCTCAACGCTATGAAGGCGGCATGGTTCGTCCGATCTCCGATCGTCATCCCAAGGTCGCGCCGCTCGGGGCTTATAAATGGTCGCAGACCTTGGCGGCACTCGAAGGCTTAAGCCGATTTGAGCCTGATCCGTATGACGGATATGCTGTAGAATTCATCAATCCTTCCAATGGGAAAACGGCGAATCCGAACATCGCCTCCTGGATGCAGAAGCTGCCTGGAGGATTTCATTCAAGAGCACACCGACATACCAGTTCAACCATTTATCAGGTCTTCAAAGGTACCGGTTATACCGTTATCAACGGAACTCGATATGATTGGTCCCAAGGTGATTTCCTTGTCGTTCCTAACTGGGCTTGGCATGAGCATTGCGCTGCGGAAGATTCTTATTTGTTCTCCGTAAGCGACCTGCCGATCATGGAGAAATTCGGGCTTCAGCGGGAAGAACATTATGAAGAGAATCAAGGAAAGCAAAAAATTATCGAGGATTTTAACCCTCTTTTGCCATAAACGTGCCAGATTCATTCCATCCATCATACGTTTTAGTTCAAACCTACATTAGTTAAGGAGCATATCATGATGACGAAAGATAAAGACGTTCCGTTCCTGATCGTTGGCGGCGGCATCGGCGGTCTCGCCACTGCACTCGGTATTGCCCAGTCGGGACGATCCGTCCAGGTGTTGGAGCAGGCCCCCGAATTTGGCGAGATCGGTGCGGGAATACAGCTTGCGCCCAATGCTACAGCCGTCTTGGATCAATTAGGAGTGCTTGATGCGATATCCGAATATGCCGTTTTTCCCAAACGTCTGGTACTGATGGATGCGGTATCCGGCAAAGAGCTCAGCGCATTAGACTTGGGAGACTCCTTCCGGGAGCGTTATGGATATCCGTATATTGTTCTTCACCGTTCCGACTTGCACAAGACTTTGCTAGATGCTTGCATCGCTGATGAACGGATTACGCTAACGAACAACAAAACCGTAAACAAGGTAGAGAATGTTGGAGATAAGGCCCGGGTGACCTGCAATGACGGTACGGCTTATCTTGCTGATGCGGTGATTGGCGCTGACGGACTATGGTCCAGGACTCGCCAGCTGTTCAGCCAAGATAAAGCCATCTGTTCACAGTACGTGGCTTACCGCGGTGCGATCCCAATGTCCGAGATTACTCCGAGCGCCGACCTGGACGATGTGATCATGTGGATCGGACCTAACCTCCATCTGGTGCAGTACCCTGTACGCCGCAAGGAGCTTTATAACCAGGTGGTTGTGTTCAAGAGCTTCCGCTACAAGGAAGATTCCGATGATTGGGGCACTCCGGAGGAGTTGGATGAGCATTTTGGAAGATGCTGTGGGCCCGTACGTCATGCAGTAACTTTCATCCAGCGTCAGCGCCGTTGGCCCATGTACGATCGGGAACCGATCGACAACTGGACGGCCGGCCGAATCACCCTTCTTGGGGATGCCGCACACCCTATGCTCCAGTATCTCGCTCAAGGCGGTTGTCAGGCCTTGGAGGATGCGGCTTGCTTGACAAAACAGCTTAGCTTGCATAGCGATGATACGAAGAAAGCTTTCTTGGCTTATCAAGAGGACCGTATTCCACGCACGGCAAAAGTACAGCGCAGCGCGCGTCTATGGGGTGAATTCCTCCATACGGAGGATGAGATGGCTGCATTTTTGCGGAATATGATATTAACCAAGCGCAGTCCTCAGGATTTTGAGGCCAGCGATTGGCTGTACGGACGCAGATACATTTAAAAGATCCGATCCGCATTGAAAAACAACAGGCTGAGTCATCTCAGCCTGTTGTTTTTCGTATGCATAGGAAAAGCCGGTCTTCCTTGAGGGATGACCGGCTGACTTAATCCTATATCTTCATTGCAATTTGGTTCAACAAATAATCCAATACCTCCTCCACGCCGACGACCTCGGCATATTTGGCCTGAAGGTCAAATAAGCTTTGTTCATGCGCGGTTTGGGAGCGGTCTCCCACGGCGTCTTTTACAACTACCGGCCGGAATCCATAAGATATTCCGTCTACAGCCGTCGCACGTACACAACCGCTGGTAGAGCATCCGGTAAGAATGATGGTGTCGACGCCTTGTGAGACCAGACGGGAAACCAGATCCGTTCCGAAAAAGGCGGAAGCGTATTTTTTGGTCAAAAGCATATCGCCCTTCTGGAATTCAAGCGCCGGATCTACTTCCACGGCTGGAGTACCTGCTCTTAAGGTTTCGATTCCTTTCTGCTTTAAGGACCATATCCCTGCATCCCTAAATTCGTGATCTTCATAAGCTACTCTGGTAAATATAACTGGAATTTTACGAGTACGTGCCGCATCAAGAAGCCGCTTGTTCTCGCTTAACTGCGATTCCAAATTAGATGCAAGGAGCATCTCGGGATTGTGATAATCCGTAAAAGCAGGGGTGAGATCAATCAGAATTAGAGCCGGACGTTGACCAAAACCCATAGACAACCCAAAGCCTTTGTCCTTAAAAAACTGCTGCTCCTGCACCGTGGTACTCCCTTCCATATTTATCCTCCCTTATATAGTTAAGCGCTTTCTCTACGAGTATGACTTCATTGCTTCATCTTCTAAATCGTGAACTCCTCCAACGTCGACTTGGCAAAGAGGTCTTCCAATGTCGGCTTGCTTTTGATAAGTCCTTGTTCAAAGGAATACTCCACCATCGCTTTCAATGTCATTCTGTTCTTTTCCAGCCCGTAAGGCCAAAAATCGTCGCCCATCAGCTTTTTCGTCCTTTGAACCTCCGCCGAAAGCCACGGAAGCATCACATTTAATGCCACATTCTGATTAAAGCTTTCGTATACGTCGTTTTTGGCTTGTACAAAGGCTTTATACAGATTTTGCGCCACCCAAGGATTCTTCTCCAATATTTCATCCTTAATGGCCACCAGATGCATAATGGGAAATATTCCGGTCTTGCGGAAATATTCTTGCTCAACGGCGGCATGATCATCAAAGAGCCTCTTGACGTTAGACGAACCCTTAACAAAGCAAGAGGGAGCACGCGGGCAGACGAGTGCGTCGATCTCGCCCTCTTCGAGCATTTGGTTCAAGGTCTTGTGCGGATCGATCGGCTGAATTTTAATTTCCGGAGGCAAGCTTAAATTTATTTTTTCAATTCGTCCCGGTTTTTCTTGACCACCGCTGAACCAAAGAAGCTCCGAAGGGTGGACGTCATATTCATGCTGAAGCATACCCCGAATAAAAACACTGGCTGTGACCTGGTATTCCGGTATACCTACTCGTTTCCCGCGTAAATCCTTCGGTTCTTTAATCCCTGAATTTACATTAATATATATGCCTGAGTGGCGGAAAGAACGAGACGGAAAGACGGGAATAGCCGTGAATTTCGGAAACCCACGATCACGCGCAATTAAATAGGAAGAAAGGGACATTTCGGATACGTCAAACTCTTGATGACGCATCATCCGAAAGAACGTTTCTTCTACAGGTAATTTTAAAAAGTTAAGCTCGATGCCTTCAGGCTTGATCGTGCCGTCCGCTAATCCCTGTACCCGATCATAATTCCAGCAAGCAAAGCTTAATGGCAGTTTTGACATGTTATGCCTCCCTCAATTTGTTCTGTCCTTTTCATTGTACTTGGATCATTTTGAAAGCGTTAACGTTAATATGCATTCGGAGAGTAACCTAACGTCCTGCTGCGCGAATGCCTGCGTCATCCCAGACATAACACCTCCTTATTTTCTATAAATAGTGAACATAATTCACTATTTATACTATATTCATTATAATTCACGGAATCATCGGAATTCAACCGAAAATATACAAAACCCCTCATTAAAAAAGACACTCTCCTTCACAGGAAAGTGTCGCTCTCCAACAAATTATTCCATGACAAACCGACCGGTAATCTTTTGAAGATTCGCGGAAATGCTTTTGAGCAAATCCGCTTGCTCGGCAATAAGCTCCGTGGCCATGTGATGCTGTTCTCCGCTGACCGCCATGGATTGTGCAGACGCAGTAAACTGCTGGGAGATATCCCAAACCGCTTTCATGCTGTCTTCCATGGTATGGAGACTAAGCTGAATTTCGCGCATTTCCGTGGATTGAGCGCTCGCTTGTTCAGCCGTTTGACTGCATGTGTCCGCGACGTTGCGAATCATATCATTGAGCTCGCTTAGCGTTTGGATTCCCCGTTCTACAGCCAGCTGCTCCGCTTTTACACTAGCTGCGGCTTCTTTGGATTTCAGTGCCATATTAAGCGTCAGCTCTATCGCTCGGTCTGCCGCCTCATTCGATGTAGCGGCAAGCTTGCGTACTTCATCAGCCACCACCCCGAAGCCCTTGCCCTCTTCCCCTGCCCTTGCCGCTTCGATCGCTGCGTTGAGCGCCAGCAGGTTCGTTTGTTCAGCGATTTCGCGTATGCGGGTGATGAACACTCCCATTTCCTGCGATTGCCGTTCCAGCTGTTCCATGGAGCTGACGCTCCGCCTGCTGGTCTCCTGCAAATCATTCATTTCCTTGCGCAGCCCCAATGTTTTTTGCAGTCCGATATGTGAGGACTCACGTGCTTCTTCGGATATTTTGCCGGAAAGCTCCAGTTCTTGAGCGGCTCGGCTGACCATGCTTTGAATCTGATTCATTAGGCTGCTGTTTTGTTCGATAAGCTGCAGCTGCTCATTCGCTCCTGCGCTCACTTCCTGCATACCCGCTGACAGCTGCTCGGCCGAGGATAGAAGCTGGCGGAGCTCATCTGCCTGTTCGGAGCCAATGTTATTGACCGATGCGGAAGCCTCCTTCATGTCCGACAACATCGCTCTCATGCCAATGACAATTTTGTTGATTTCAAATGAAACTTGTCCGAGCTCATTACGCTTGGAGCCTGCCGATGCGGACATGAGCTTTCCGGAAGACACCTCCTTCATCCTTGCTATCCAGCTCTTCAAACTCTGAAGCACGGTTTGATGAAAGTAAACGCCTGCACAGACAAATGCAGTTACTAAAAGAAGACTCATCCAGACGCGTTCACCCGCTGAATCGACCAGCCAAAGCCCGGCCAATCCGACAAGCAGCGGAATGCTGAAGATGGTATAAAATGAAGCTCGAAACGATAAAGACTGCACAACGACACCCAACCGCAAATTATACGGCGATTCCTTCCTCCCGGGGATGTTTACGGGGACCGATGCATCTAATAAGACCTCTCCCGTATTCCGGTGATAAATCTGAGCTAACGGTTCGCTCGTTTGTGCAGCCGCCAGGCCTACAGTATCGTTGAAGACCGTGCCCTCTCTCAGCCGATTGGTATGCAGGAGGGAAAGCCCCTGATGCTCTACGAGCAAAAAATATTCATCATTCTGAAGATCGCTGTCCAATAGCGCCCGAATGTCTTCGGACCGTTCAGACAAATCGTGTCCTTCCAAGAGCTTACCGATCTTTGCAGCCATGAATTGTACTTTGGCTAATGCGCGCTGTTCCAGCTGTTTTGGTATTTTCACCTAGGATACCCCCTTCATTTGCCTACGCTATAATGGATGAAGCACGTCCTATACCTGTTATCGGATGAGAAATTGGATAAATTTAGCATTTTTTTGTGGTACTGCATAAGAAAAAAGGGCGAATCCCAAAGCGTTGTGAATCACTTTTGGAACAGCCCTGTTATCGTTTTTTCGTTTACTTCATGGTTTGCCACTAATCTTCAATCGTGGAAAGATCTCCCGTCGGAAGCCCTAACTCCTGTGCTTTCAACACCCGGCGCATGATTTTGCCCGATCTCGTCTTTGGCAGCTTCGCAACCACTTCAAATTCCCGCGGTGCGGAGTGTGCGGAAAGCCCATTGCGCACAAACAGACGAATTTCCTCCAGCAATTCCGGCGTCTCGCGGTAGCCCTCACGCAAAGAGATGAATGCTTTGATAATTTCGCCGCGGAGCGGATCGGGTTTACCGATGACGCCTGCCTCCGCCACGGCAGGATGCTCCACGAGCTTGCTTTCCACATCGAATGGACCGACCCGTTCACCCGATGTATTGATCACGTCGTCCACTCGGCCTTGGAACCAGAAGTAGCCGTCCTCGTCACGGTAAGCGGAGTCCCCGGAAATATACCAGCCCTCCAGACGGAAGTATTCTTCATACTTAGACGGATTGTTCCAAATCCTGCGCATCATGGACGGCCATGGGGTACGGATCGCCAGATTTCCCAACTGATAAGGCGGCAGTTCATTGCCTTGGTCATCGACGATCGCCGCTTGAATGCCCGGGAATGGCTTACCCATCGATCCCGGACGCATATCCATACATGGGAAATTCACAATCATATGCGCTCCGGTTTCCGTCATCCACCAGGTATCGTGAATGCGTTTGCCGAATACCTTCATTCCCCAGCGAATGACTTCAGGGTTCAGCGGCTCACCCACGGAAAGCATATGACGAAGTGAGGCTAAGTTAAATTTGCTTACCGTTTCATCGCCTGCTGACATCAGCATCCGAAAAGCCGTCGGCGCACTGTACCAAACCGTAACCTTATGATTCTCGATGGTCTGATACCAGCGCTCGGGAGAAAATCGTCCGCCGCGAATCAGATTGGTCGCTCCATTCAACCATGGAGCAAATATACCGTAGGAGGTCCCCGTCACCCACCCCGGGTCGCCGGTACACCAGTAAATATCGTCATCCTGCAGGTCCAGCGTCCATTTACCGGTAATATAATGCTGGATCATGGCACCGTGAACGTGGAGCACGCCTTTGGGCTTGCCTGTCGATCCGGATGTATAATGCAGTATGAACGGATGCTCGAGATCCACCCACGCTATGTCCAGTTCGTCGGAAACCTCCGCCATCGCCCGATGATAATCGATTTCTCCCGGAAGCCATTCCTCCTGCTCATCGACGATGATGACATGCTTCAAATGCGGCAGCTTATCCCGCGGTATACGCTGCTTTAAAGCGGACGTCGTGACAATGGCTGTCGCTTCAGCGTCTGCAAGCCTATCCAGCACGGCCCCTTCCATAAAGGCTTCGAACAAAGGACCCACGATCGCTCCGATCTTGATCGTACCCATAATGCCGACATAAATCTCCGGCGTCCGCGGCATAAAGAAGAAGACACGGTCCCCCTGACCAATGCCCAGCTTCAGCAGCACGTTGCCAAAGCGGTTAGAGATTTGACTTAGCTGCTCGAATGTATATTTTTCCTTACGCTCCTCATCTTCATAGATTAAAGCCGTTTTATTCCTGAGAGGCCCTTGCGCATGCCGATCGATCGCCTCGTAGGCCAAATTGCATTTGCCCGTTTGATGCCAAGTAAAATGAGTCTTGATTTCGTCCCAGCGAAACGAACTATATGTGGATTCGTAGGATTGAAGATTATACCTCCCTTTCACACTTGGAATCGTTTCGACAAGCTGTTGTTCTGTCATGAAATCAGCTCCTTGACCACATGATTGAAAGCGCTTAAAACGATTATATACGGATTTGCTCTTTCCGTGGCGGAACTGTGCGCGAAGCGTTAAAAAAAGGGCGTGAAACGCAAAAAAAACGTTCTGTACGGATGGGCGTTATGCTTTACCAGGCCCTTGATTTTCGCTTTGTTTATGTCGATTTCCATGGTATTTTATCGTTTTTTTTAGATGCAATGATCCACTACTAATGCTAGACTGTATTATGGTAGCAAAGACCTAAAAGGCAGAAGCAAGCAAGGCATCGGGGGAGTTGTGAAATATTGAAAAGAAACATGATCGGATTTGCTTCAAACATCGCGGTACTCGCACTATACGGGGGATTTATCTATGTGGAATGGTTGTTTCATCAGAAGATTGCCGTGCCGCTTCAATTACTTCTATTTGCCGCAATGATGCTGTTCACGTATTTCATAGCCGCGCCGCTATGGATGATCTCCTTTCCGAAGAAAAGAAGGTTCGTCATTTATTTCATGATCGGCATTATTTTATTGCTCAGTTTAGCCTGGGATCAATTGAGAACCGTACACAACGGGGATGTATTCAGTCTGGAAATTTTCATGATCCCCATTGTATTGGCACTGTTTTTTTTCTCCTTGAAGCAAGCTGTCTTTGTCCTGCTGCTTTGTGTGATGATCAGTACCGTTCATGTCATTACAAACTGGAACAAGCTTCAGCCGGACAGCCTTTTATCCGGTTTATTTCAGGCAGGGATATGCTTAGTGATCATATTTATCATGGACCGGGCGTTAAAGGTAAGATCCAGTCTTATGAACAAGCAGCACATATTGGTGGAAAACTCGAGTGCATATATGATTGGAATCGATCGTAACGGTAAAATCGATTTGTGCAATCCGGCGATGTGCCGGTTTTTGAATATGAAGCAGAATGAAGTGTTGGACCAATTTTTTTGGGAGATTAGAACTAGATTTACCAACAAAGATACAGACCAGATCTTCCAGCTTCTGGCCCAAAGACAAAAGGTAGGCAAAATGGAGCTGCATATTTCAGAGCGCCACAAAGCTCCGGCTACGTTTCTTGCAGATACGTATCTGGTCGATGACGATGGACTTGCCAGCGGACTTATTGTCGTTCTTACCGACATAACAGAACGAATCTCCATCGAAAGAAAGCTGTATGAGCTTTCCGTTACTGACGAGTTGACGAAAATTGCAAACCGGCGACACTTCGAGAGCCGTTTTGATGAAGAGATTATCCGTTCAAACCGGTACGGGCATCCGCTCTCATTAATCCTGATTGATTTGGATCATTTCAAACAGATTAACGATACTTATGGCCATCCCTTCGGAGATCGTGTTCTGCATACCGTTGCCCAAATGTTGAAAACGAACGTAAGGGACACGGATCTTGTCGCCAGATGGGGCGGTGAGGAGTTCGCCATCCTGATGCCGGAAACTTCCTCCTCGGAAGCGCATAACATTGGAATCCGGTTATTGGCCAAGGTTCAAGAAACGCCTATTCCGCTTCAGGACGGGCAAAATCTTACGGTGACTTTTTCAGCTGGGGTGACCACCAGAACGCATGACATCTCAAAAGAAAATGTGATCGCTTCCGTAGACTCCGCTTTGTATCAATCTAAACAAAATGGAAGAAACCGCATCACAATGGATGGTGACGTGTTTTCCTATCAATGAAGTTTTTATTAAAAATAAAGATCGTTCTCCTCTGAGGATCTGTTGATCCGGGCAGGAGAACGATCTTTTTCATATGGCGCTTCAGTACATATTTTTTCCATAAAAGATTTCATCCATTTCCATCTTCAAGCTTTCCGCAATCTCGAGCTGCTCTTCCTGACTTAGCTTCTCTTTGGTGTACCCGAATAAATAGTTGTTTAAATCAAAAGCCTTGAGCTTGCATTTCGTATGGAAAATATTTTCCTGATACACATTGACATCGATCATATCATACAAGCTTTTCACTTTCTCCGGAATGTAGTTTTGGATGGAGCTGATTTCGTGATCGACAAACAGCTTGTAGCCGCTGATATCTCTTGTGAAGCCGCGGATCCGGTAATCAATCGTCATAATATCCGTATCAAAGGAATGAATCAGATAATTCAGCGCTTTGAGCGGCGAAATTTCTCCGCAGGTAGATACATCGATGTCCGCCCTAAACGTACTGATCCCCTCATCCGGGTGGTATTCAGGATACGTATGAACCGTAATATGGCTTTTGTCCAACTGCATGACGACGGTTGCAGGCAGAGGCCCGGGCGATTCGTCAAAAGATTCCGATGGAGCTTCTTCCACCGGGCCCTCTGAAACCAGCAGAGTGACACTGGATCCCTGGGGGATATAATCCTGTTTGGCTATGTTCAAAACATGTGCGCCTATGATATCGGATACGGCCTTAAGAATGGTGGTCAATCTGTCGGCATTATACTGTTCATCGATATATTCCAGGTAGGCTTCGCGTTCTTCTTTGGTTTTCGTATAGCAAATATCATACATATTAAAGCTTAATGATTTCGTCAGATTATTAAAGCCATGCAATTGGACTCTCTGTTCCTGTGTAAGCCTCATCATGAATTTCTCCTTACTCTCGAGATTCAATGAATACTATTCCCTTTTTCCTATTTACCCATTCTTTTCCCTGTCAGAGCATACTGAGAAAAATGAATTGTTAAAATTTTTTGAACCACTTTTGTCGGATTCGGTCGTTTTCGGTTGTTTAAGGAATACCATGAATTCAATCACGTAAACAAACCTGACAAAAGAAAGGGGAGCCCAATGATACATTTCCATCAGGTCAATAAGCACTACGGTCAATTTCATGTGCTGAAGGACATTAACCTCACGATAAAGCAAGGCGAAGTCGTTGTTGTCATTGGTCCGTCCGGTTCCGGTAAAAGCACGATGGTCCGCTGCATCAACCGTTTGGAAACCATCACTGACGGCGAATTGATTGTCGACGGTGTAAGAATTAATGACAAGTCGACCGACATCAATAAATTGCGCCGGGATATCGGAATGGTGTTCCAGCATTTTAACTTATACCCTCATAAAACCGTCCTTGAAAATATTACTCTCGCTCCTATGAAAGTAAACGGAGTATCCAAAGAGGAAGCGGAAAAGACCGCAATGTTTTACCTTGAGAAGGTCGGCATACCTAATAAAGCCCATTCCTATCCGTCCCAGCTGTCCGGCGGACAGCAGCAGCGTGTAGCCATTGCCCGCGGCCTTTCCATGAAGCCGAAGATCATGCTGTTCGACGAACCGACGTCGGCACTCGATCCGGAAACCATTGGAGAAGTACTCGATGTTATGAAAAAGCTGGCACGTGAAGGAATGACCATGGTCGTTGTAACCCACGAAATGGGATTCGCCAAAGAAGTGGCGGACCGGGTCGTGTTTATGGACCAGGGGCAAATTGTTGAAGAAGCTCAACCGGCTGAATTTTTTGCAAACCCGCGCGAAGAACGGGCTCGTTTATTCCTCAGCCGTATCTTAAACCACTAATTCAGGAAAAGGGGATGTACACAATGAAACGTTGGGGCAAAATTACGAGTATCGCATTAACCGCTGTATTGGCAATGGGCACTTTAGCAGCCTGTGGTAAGCAAGCTGCTCAAGAAACACCAGGAGCAAAAGAAGCACAAGGAACGATCGCGAAAATCAAGGCACACGGCAAAGTCGTCGCCGGCGTGAAGTATGACCTGAATTTATTTGGATTGAAAGATCCGGCTACCGGCCAGGTTCAAGGCTTGGATATCGACATCGCAAAGGCCATCGCAAAGAAAGTGCTCGGCGACGAGAACGCGATCGAGCTGAAGGAAGTTACCTCCAAAACACGGATCCCCATGCTTAAAAACGGCGAAATCGATATGATCGTGGCTACGATGACAATTACGGAAGAGCGTAAGAAAGAGATCGACTTCTCTGACGTCTACTTCACCGCCGGCCAATCGCTGCTTGTTCCGGCTAACAGCCCGATCAAATCGGTTAAAGAGTTGACGAAATCTTCCAAGGTGCTTACGGCCAAAGGTTCTACTTCCGCCAAAAACATACGTGAGGCAGCACCGGATGCACAGGTTATGGAGTTTGAGACCTATGCCGAAGCATTTACTGCATTAAAAGCAGGACAAGGCGACGCATTGACGACAGATAACGCTCTTCTGTTCGGGATGGCAAAGCAGGACAGTAATTTTAAAGTATTAGATGAGACGTTCACGGAAGAGCCGTACGGTATTGGTATGCGTAAAGACGATGCAGAGTTTGTTAAGCTCGTGAACGATACCTTGAAGGAAATGAAAGAAAACGGTCAATACGACGCCATCTATGAGAAATGGATCGGCAAAAAACCGACTAAATAATCTACCAAATAACACAAGCCGAGGGGATGAGCGCAGGCCGCTGGTCTCCTCTATGCTTTCAAACGGGATGTAAGGAGGGAGCAGGGATATGATTATCGATTTTACGGTCCTCACCGACAATATTGACCGCTACATGATCGGTTTTGGCGGGACCGTCGCAGCAAGCGTGATATCCCTCATTGCGAGTTTTATTCTCGGCACGATTATTGCCATATTTCGAATTACCCCCTTTAAGCCGCTTCAATGGTTCGGCGCGGCCTATGTAGAATTTTTACGGAATATTCCTTTGCTGCTGATTGCTTTTTTCGTTTTGGTCGGACTTCCGCTCCTGACGGGCGTTGTCCTTGTTCCATTCGTCACCGGGTTGGTTGCCCTTACCGTATATACCTCCGCCTTTATCGCAGAAGCGATTCGCGCCGGTATTCAGACGGTGCCCAAAGGCCAAATGGAGGCCGCCCGCTCTTCAGGCTTAACGTATCTTCAAGCCATGTGGCATATCATTTTGCCGCAAGCCATCAAAATCGTTATTCCGCCGCTCGGCAATCAATTTTTGAATTTGGTGAAAAACTCTTCGATCTTTACCGTTTTGTCCGCGTCGGATTTGATGTATCAAGCCGACTTGATTAACTCGGATACCTTCGATACGTTCAGTTCATATATCTTTGCTGCGTTGTTTTACTTGATTTTGACTATTCCACTCAGCTACGGCGTGCGTTATCTGGAACGCAAGTACGCAGGGAATTAAAGGAGGGGAAGCGTAATGGATTTTATTGGTGCATTGTCCCCTGTTAATATACAATTTATGCTGCAAGGCTTTTGGATCACGATTGAGGTAGCTCTCCTCTCGATCGCTATCAGTTTTGTCATCAGTGTTCTGGTGGGTACCGTTCGATACGCCAAAATACCGGTGCTCAGCAAGGTATTCGCGGTCCTTGTCGAGACCATCCGTAATCTGCCGCTGCTGCTGATTATCTTTTTTACTTACTTTGCTCTGCCGGAGGTCGGCATCAAGCTGGATAAGTTTACGGCAGCCGTAGTGGCTCTGGTTATTTTCGAATCGGCCATGATTTCCGAAATCGTACGAAGCGGATTGAATTCGGTCGAAAAAGGACTCATCGAGGCAGGACGTTCCTCCGGTTTGACAGCGACGCAAACCTTGAGATATATTGTTCTTCCAATCGCGCTCCGCCGAATGGTTCCGCCCATGGTGAGCCAGTTTATCTCGCTGTTGAAAGATACGTCTTTAGCGGTGGTCATTGCTCTGCCGGAGCTCATGAACCACGTGCAAATCATTAACGGTCATAATATTAACTACGTCATCCCGACGTTCCTGTTTGCGGCATTGCTCTATTTTGTAGTCAATTACCTGCTTTCGATCGCTTCGCGCAGGCTCGAAAATAAACAGGCTTAAATCATGAAGCTTTTCCCACGCGACAAAATGCTCTTTCTTCCTGTACCATAGGAAGAGAGAGTATTTTTGGTATCCGGAGAAGAAAGGAGCGGCGAATCATGATGCGGGATCACAGGTTGTTCATCTGGATCGTCATACTTTTGTCGACGGCGCTGCTTGGAGAGGTGAAAATCACCCCGTTCGGAGGGGACTTTCGATTTTCGCTTGGCATTGCCGCGTATTTCTTCGGATTGTTATGGTTTTCCGTTCCCGTCCTTACGACAGGCGTGTCCGCAGGATTGTTTATCGTCTTTTTCCGCGTTGTGATGGATGCTTCGTTATATGGAATTCCTTGGACAGAAGGCATTGTGCAGCACATGCCCGTATTTTTTTACTATGTTACGTTTGCGGCGGTCATCTCCCTTTTAAAACTAAAAACCAATGTGGAATATCCGTTGAAGGTCGGATTTTACGGCGCGATTGCGGATATCGCTTCCAATGGAGCGGAATTGCTGATTCGCATGGGGGAGGATTTGCCATCCATGATATCGTTCCAAGGGGTGCTGCTGATTGTTCTGATCGGCTTGCTTCGCAGCTTCTTTGTCGTTGGACTATGCAATATGCTTGCGATTCGCCAGGTTAGGGCCCAGGGAGAACAGCGCCGGCAGGAATTGGAACGGTTAATGCTGATTAATTCGGATTTGTTTGAAGAGGCCTTTTATCTGAGAAAATCCATGTCCCATATTGAAGACATTACCCGGGAGAGCTACCGGTTATCCAAGGAGCTGAAGGGGCTGTCTCCTCCTCACGCAGCGCAAGCGCTCCATATTGCAGAGAATGTGCATGAGCTCAAGAAGGATTCCCAGCGCATCCTTTCCGGCTTGTCCAAAATCATTCAACAGGAGCGGATGCTCTCCAAGCGAATCCCTATTTCGGTGCTTTGCGCGATGGTAGCCAGAACCAATGAAAACTACGGCTTGCTGCTGGGCAAAATTATCAAATTGGATACCCGATGCGACGTAAAGCTATCCACCGACGAAATTTATCCGCTTCTTTCCGTGTTGAACAATATCGTTTCCAATGCGGTTGAAGCCATTGAGTCCCAAGGACGGATTGAATTGAGAGTCGATCTCGAATTCGAGTCAGCCGTATTCTACGTGACAGATAACGGTCCAGGCATTTCTTCCGACGAGCTGGAGTTGATCTTTCACCCCGGCTATACGACCAAATTTGACGATGACGGGAACTCGTCAACCGGTATTGGTCTTTCGCATGCCGCCGATATTGTCCGCTTGCTGGGGGGAGCCATTAGCGTATACAGCTTGCCGGGACAAACGCGGTTTGAAATCCGCATTCCGACGGAACGTTTAATACAAAGGGAGGAAGCCGAACATGCTGAAATTTTATCTGGTGGATGACGACCCTGCCGTCCGCAAAATGGTATCGCGGATCATTAGTGAAAGCGGCCTCGGCGAGGTGATCGGAGAATCTGATGATGGAGCGCAAACCTCCAAGGAAACCGTGCGTGATGCCCAAATCGTGATCATCGATTTGCTGATGCCGGGCCGCGACGGGATTGAGACCGTCAAAGCGCTAAGGGAAGAAGGCTACGAGGGCCGGTTTATCATGATTTCCCAGGTAGAAAACAAAGAGATGATCGGAGAGGCTTACCAGCAGGGAGTCGATACCTTCATCCAAAAGCCGATTAACCGTTTGGAGGTTCTTGCCGTCTTAAGACGTGTATCGGAGCATTTATTGTTGGAAAAGTCGATGAAAACCATCCGTCAATCGTTGAGCTTACTGGAGACTTCGGGAATGGCGGATTCCAAAGGAAGCACTGCCGTACAGAAGGAAAGGTCCATCGAAGAACAAGCGCGCTCCTTATTGCCGCAGCTGGGCATTGCCGGGGAGGCGGGTGCCTCTGACCTGATCCATATCGTCGGTTGGTTGAAAGAGCAGGAACAGGACGGAAAAATGCTGCCTGATTTGCCGCCGCTCAAAACGATTTATGAGCAGGTTGCAAAGCAGAACGGCTATCAGCCGAATGCAAGCATGCTGAAGGACGTACGAGCGCTGGAGCAGCGCGTACGCCGCTTGGCGCTGCAATCCTTGACCCACCTCTCCTCTTTGGGATTAAACGATTATGCCAACCCTACATTTGAATACTTCGCTTCCCGTTTATTCGATTTTCAGGAAGTACGCAATCGGATGCGGGAATTGGAGGAAGACAGCAAGACGTCGACCTCCAAGTTGAATATCCGAAAATTTCTATATGTGTTCTATATGGAGGCGCGTTCTCCAAGCCATTAAAACAGCTTTCCTTTGTATATTTCGGATCTCATTTGCCTGTTGCCAACGGATTTGCGATAATTCGGTTATGACAATAAAGGGAAAGAGGAATGATGTTATATGGAGAAAAAGAAGAAGGTGCTTGCTTTCTTAGGATCCTACGCGGATTCGTCCAATCCCGGATTATATGCATGCCTGTTCGATACGGAGACCGGAGGTCTCGAAATCGTCGATCAAGCTGACGGGCTTCAGAACCCGACCTTTCTGGATGTGGACCATGGCAGAAACAAACTGTACGCTATTACGGAAGGAACGGATTCCAACGGGCAGCGCTGCGGGGCGGCCGCCGCTTTTGATTTCGACCCTGCCACCGGCAAATTAGCCTTTTTAAATAAAGAAAACACCGTACCGGCGCCAACCTGTCATATTACCTTGGACCATTCCCGCCAATGTATTATGGTATCGAGCTACCACGGCGGCATGATCGGTCTGTCCCCGGTTCTGGAGGACGGAAGAATCGGTGCAACGGCAGATATCCATCAGCATCAGGGCTCCAGCATCCTGCCTGTGCAGGACAGGCCGCGCGCGCATTCCGTGTTCGTCGACCGCTCCAATCGATTTGCGGTTGTTTCCGATTTGGGTCTGGATCGAATCTTGATTTACAAGCTTGATCTCCCCGGTCAACGGTTGATTCCTCATGGAGAAGTCGAGGTTGCACCAGGCTCCGGCCCGCGGCACTTTACCTTTCATCCGTCCTTGTCTTACGGGTACGTCATTCATGAGCTGAACGCTACCATTACCGCGTTTTTCTATAATGAGGAGCAAGGAGAATTAAGCGAAATCCAAACGATATCCACTCTGCCGGATTCGTATAAAGGCGATAACGCCTGTGCCGATATTCATATTTCCCCCGACGGCCGTTTTCTTTATGGCTCCAATCGCGGACATGACAGCATCGCGGTGTACGCTATCGATCCGTTAACCGGGAAGCTCACGTTAGTCGAGCATGTCTCTACGTTGGGCGGACACCCCCGAAACTTCGCCCTGTCGCCGGACGGCCGCTTCCTGCTTGCCGCCAACCGGGACTCCAACAATATTGTCACATTTACCAGAGATGCGGACACCGGAAAGCTTCTTCCTGCCGGAAGGGTTTTGGAAGTGTCCAAGCCCGTATGTATTCAGTTTGCCGAGTTGGCTTAAACTCGCTCTCCCCACCCTCCGCTCCCGCGGAGGGTGATAAAAACTTTATATATCATGCTCATATCGAGGCAAAAGAATATCTACGGTCGTTCCTTTATGCAGCTCGCTTTGGATGATCATTTCCCCCCGATGCTCTTCTACGATTTTATAGCTTACCATTAAGCCCAATCCGGTGCCTTTCTCTCTGGTACAATAATAGGGCTCACCCAAATGCTTGACGCGTTCAGCATCCATCCCGCAGCCGTGATCGATCACGCGAAGGAGCACTTTATTTGGCAGCGCCGAACATTGAATAAAGACCTTCCCCCCTTTGGGCATGGAATCCATTGCATTCTTGATAACATTAATAAATACTTGCTTTAATTGATGCTCATCGCAATAAATCCTGGTATCTTGTCCGTCGTGGTATAATTCAATCGACGTTTTGTTCAGAATGGCCTCGCTATCCAATAATGCTTTTACACTGTGCAATATAGCAAGCATCTCTTTTTTCTCAAATCTCACTTCATTCGGTTTGGATAATACAATAAACTCGTTTGTGATCGATTCAATACGATGCAGCTCTTCTTTCATGGTGTTCAAATAATGCGGGGGGCAGCTCTCTTTGCCTAACATCTGCAAAAAACCTTTTATCGTTGTCAATGGATTTCTAATTTCATGAGCCATCCCGGCAGCCAGTCGTCCAACCGTCTTGAGCTTATCGGCTTTTATCCATAATTCCTCTGTTTTTTTCCGCTCCGTAATATCCTTAAATGTAACCACCGCCCTAGTGACTTGACCGTCTTGAATCATGGGGGTGCTGATATATTCCGTCAGGAAATAAGTGCCGTCTTTTCTCCAGAAAATATCGTTTACGACTTCTTTGGTAACGCCCTCCCTAATGGAAAGGTAAATAGGGCACTCCTCCTCGTGATAACAGGAACCATCGATTTTCGTATGATGAAACATCTGATGGGTTTTCCGGTTCAGGACCTCATGACTTGAATAGCCCGTCATTTTTTCCGCTGTGATATTCCAGAACGTCGTATGTAAATGTTGATCAACCCCAAAAATACCTTCTCCTGCCGAGTGAATCAACAGCTCCAGCTCTTTATTCAGTTCGTCAATACGACGTGCAGCCAGACGTAATTCCATTTCATCCATGACGACTTGAGCGAGCGTGCTCAGCGTATCGATCTCTTGTTTGGTGACCGCACGCGGCTTGAGGTCAATAACACATAGCACTCCAAGATTATGGTTGTCATGGGTCGTCAGCGGGACTCCGGCATAGAAACGAAACCCCATCTCTCCGGCAACCAGCGGGTTGGCCAGCGACCGGGGGTCGAGGCTTGCATCCGTGAGAACATAAGGCTCATGGTTTATAATCACCGAAGCGCAAAGACCAGGAACACGTTCAACCTCCTGCGCAGCTAATCCATGATGGGACTTAAACCAAACCCGATCCGTATCTACCAGGCTGATGATTGCTATGGGCACATCAAACAATTGGGCCGCAAGTGCAGTAATGTTGTCAAAAGCACCATCCGGAGGTGTATCCAGAATGTGATACCGCCTTAAAGCATGTATACGATCTTGCTCCTTCTTTGTCGAGCCCGGCATAGGCTTCTTTCCCCCTATTTTAAGATGCATACACACTTTTTGAAGAATACGCTTACACATTAACTTAAGAACAATATATCGATTGCTTCAACGAAATTCAACAAAATTTTACATGTGTCGTAGTTTGAGCTGTTCAAAAAAAACACCCGGGGGCCTACATCTATTTAAAAAAGCCGCGGCATTCATCCGCGGCTCCACTTTATTATGTAATTAAGAAATACAGCATCATAGGCCGGAGGCAGACAAACCTATGGCCCGTCTAACGCAGCCTATAAGCTGAAAGACGGGCCATACTCATAATAAATGAACAAGTCCGGGGCTAATGCTCTTTACTTTGATAAGACAGCGCCACATCGAGATATGGATCTTCATTGGTGGTCTGACCCAAATCCTTTCTTCCATTCCCATCGAAATCAGCGATGATCAAGCGGCCATTGCGTTTCCCCCAAGGGCCAAAGGTGGATAACAAAGTATACTCATCGTCAGCCGTTTGAAGGTATTCCGTATACGTTAAATCCGCCGCATTCCAGCGCAAAATATCTTCCTTGCCGTCACCATTAAAATCGCCAAATCGGATTTGGCCGGACCTTGCGGGAATATTCAAATGTACCTCTGTTGCTTTCCACTGCTTTACAGCCGGGTCAAATTCAATTTGTAATCCGTCAGAGGTATCCTTCTTCGACATGAACAAGCCTTGTGTGCCTTTGGGGGATACCTCTTTTACTGCCCAATCCTTGGTGGACGGCGATGTGAAGGTGTAAGGCGTGATCGGTTCCGCCATTCCCTGGTGCAAATATACACCCAATAGCTGACTGCGGTCCTTCGAATGTCCCGCAAGCACACAATCACCGTTCGGCTGATGCAGCTCTTGCGCCTCAAGCCATTGGCCGGGCGGGATATTCCATACCTGATTCAGGGTAAATGCGGTTCCTGTAGAAGTGTAGCTCTCAAGCCTTCCATCCGGGTGAACTACCCACAAGCCTTTTTTGCCGTCGCCATTCGTATCGTTAATTGTGAATGCCGAACCGTCGGTGTAAGGAACGGTGGCCCAAACCTTCGGAACAGGCTGAATCCCATTGCGCATGTCCTTAAAGTAGCCTTCGACAACGTTAATATTTCCGGATTTCTTATTCCATATCAAGACGTCGGATTGGCCTTTGCCCGTTACATCACCGATTTGGATATCATTCTCGTTCCCTTCTCCTACTTCTACACGCTGGGACGGGGTAAAAGGAACATAATCATGAATGGAGTAAAATAGGTAACCCTTGGATTTGATCTGAGTTACCAGCTTCTGGAGCATGCTCGTGTTCGTATCGGGATATTTGTATTCGGGCAGCCCGTCTCGCATGACCGGTTTCCCCGCATCATCAACGACAGGGATCAAATATTGAAATTCCAAAAACGGGTGGTAAAAAAATGAATTCATTCGATTCCATTTGCCGAGTTGCTGCAGTATGGCTTTTTCATCTTTATTTTCAGGAATATAAGATAATGGCGTGGGAACATAAACCGTTCCTAGCGTTGCAGCGCCGTAGCCTTGGTTAAGTCCCGTAAGATACTGTGCCGCAGAAGTATTCGGATTAATGGCTGCATCAGGCTCATACTGGAGCCCAAAATAAGCACGAAATACTTGATCCTGGTCCGTGGTCGTATGATAATGCGGCGCTTCCCAAAACTCGGGAGCCAATCCTGCATGATGAAATATGCGAAGTCCTGCTTTTACCCTTTCCTCAGCAAAGGACTTTGTTGACGTTTCCGGCATATCCGGTTCGTTAAATTCATTGCCGATCCCAGACGCCTGATGTCCATCTGTCCGGCGGATACTCCCTACCTGATGTGTATATCCGTGCATGCCCAAGGTCGCGCCATCCGCAACAGCCTGATGCAGGAGCTTATCCAACGATTGAATATAGGAGCTGCCCGTTTGATCTAAAGAACGGTCATAACGCGTTCCATCCGGTAGAATATTGATCCATCTTGGGATCACGGCCATACTGTAATGAATATGCTCCTGATGCAAAAACTCCAATACTGCTCTTAACTTGCCCAAGCCTTCCAAAGAATCATAATATCCGCCTGGACCAATATCTTCTAAGCGAATCATGGCAAAGGACGGCGGCTTGTCTCCTCTTTCCAACAGAAACTGATACAAACCCAACGCTAATAAACACAACATGAACATCCCGGATAAATACAGTAGAGTCCATTTATAGTTGCGTATGAAAGCCCTCATGATGTAAATAACTCCCTCCAAGTCGGGATGATAAGACTCTCCGGCTTGATGCCGCTGAAATGCGCCGCGGTGCAGTGTTCATATAGGCAATGGTACGCATAAGGTATTTTGCCCTCAAATCCTTCACCCTATGGCGGGCAGCAGGCTTTAATTTTTATTTTCGCGAGATGTCTCAAGCGCCAAATCTTTGCCTATACCCGCACTTCCTGCATAATTCTTCAACGGCCTCTCTCCTTGAAAATCCATAGAAAAGATTGTTTGCCCTTTCACTTTCAACGATTTCCGAGAAAGGGCTGCTGTGGATATTACCTAAATTAATTACGCCTTCCCCATCCAGACAACAGGGCACAACGGTCCCGTCAACCAGTACCGCGGCCTGGCTTCGAAGTGCGTGGCAGAATCCTTTTCCGTCATCTTCAGGCGCTTGTAAGCTGGGCCATTGAAATTCATGATCCTGATTCAAATAAATGTTGTCGGCAATTTTGACTCCGCTGCCCGGCACTACTTTTTCTTCAATCCTGTAATCCAGATTAAACTCTTTCTCCAGTACGGCCAGTGTTTCCCGGTTTCTTTTCTTTTCCAGATTGGTTACATTATCCTGAGACAAATTCCACAATCTAAACGAGAAGATTACCTTATGCTCAGCCGCTTCCCGGACAAACGAAAGAATGTTAGCCAGATATTCTTCCCGATTTTCCGATCCCTCATGTCCGTCAAAGCTATGAAGCGAGAAGTTCATTTGACGCAGCGCCGGTTTTCCAAGCAGCTTATGCTTGGCTTTATGAATCAGTGTACCGTTGGTTGTAATATTGACCTTAAACCCTTTGGCGTGGCTTGCATCGAGCAGCTCATCGATTTTGGGATGGAGAAGAGGCTCGCCCTTCACGTGAAGATAAATATGATTCGTATGCGGCTTGATCTGATCCAATATATGATTGAAAGTGTCCAGCTTGATAAAATTAGCCTTTCGGGCCGTTTGCGGACAAAAGCTGCATGCCAGATTGCATACGCTTGTAATTTCGATATATACTTTTTTAAATGTTTTCAAGACTGGTTCCCCATTCCGATCTGTTCTGTGAAAATCTCTCCCATATATCTGTATTATAGCATAATAGTTTTTCTTCAGTAGACTAATCGATTCCAAGCAGCTAGACGGGAAATCACCCGGCAGGAAAAAGATCAAACCAGCTTGGGGGGATTATCGAGATCGAGGTCATCGACGAGATAGACGAACAGAGCTTTAATCTCGGCGGGTGAAGCGGCTTATGCAGGAGATCTGGGCAGGAAATCGTTAAAAGGCGACCGGTATGAGTTCCGCCTTTCACATTCGGAACCACGCTCCGGCCGCCCTTTTGATGTTCAGACAAATCATTACTTGGATTATGACGTAACGGATGGCACGGTTAAACCGGACCCTTCAAAGGAAAGAATGACTTCACGAGCTGCGTCAGGTATCGGCGTGCTCTTCCCGCTGGCTGTATCCACTAGCACGATCGTTCCTCGTCCGGCTGCTTTTAACTGATCGTTAACGACCAATGCATATTCCAACTCTATCGAGGAACGGCCGATATCTTCGACCCTTACATGGAGCTTCAAGGGATCCCTCAGGTAAATGGAGGCCAGATACTGGCATTCCAGGTTCGCAACGACAGATACCGTCTTATCGCTAAACAAATCCTCCGTCAATTCGAGATTCTCGAAATATTCAATACGTCCCTGCTCGAAATACATAAAATAACTGACATTATTCACATGTCCGAGAAGGTCTGTCTCACAATAACGGACTTTAATAGGAATCGAAAAATGAAATTTCTCCAACCAGCTCTGAGGGTCCGGCTGAACAAACGATATGTTTTTCATAGATTATTCTCCTCTCTCTATGGAACAGTACACACAACACATTTTAGTTCTATTCTATCGTATTCGCAATACAACCCCTGCTTATTCAAGCAGGGGTTGTTGGTAGGTTTGGCTGTAGGTGCCAGCCGGATCAGATATGCCGCGGCAGAAGCTTCATTGTGTTTTTTTACGGGAGAATTTACCTTTTCCAAGGGTTCCATCTCACTTCTTGCATGGAGGAATCCCTTTCTTTTAACGAACCGTTCCCTTGAATTCCTGCGTCATACCCCCAGCTATATACCTTCCCATCTTCACTGATGGCAATCCCATGATTTAAAACTTTAATGCCGGATAAACCTTCCACTTGCTTGGCTGTATTAGCAATAAGTTCCCAAACTGTGCCGTCATCCTTAAGAGCAAATCTTCCTGATAGAGTAACTACTCCGCTGATAGCGTCGTACTTAGTCAGTGTATTGCTATAATGATCCCACTGCCAGACGGAACCATCTTTTTTGGCCATCAGCAGTTGTCCGTTTCTTCCGATTGCCACAACCTCATTTATCCCTTCAATCATTCTGGGCTGCTTGAGATACGAATCGGGTTTATTGGCAAATGCATAATCGGCATAAGTATCCCAGCGCCAAACAGTGCCGTCTTCTTTCAGGGCAAAATGACCCCAATCATAGAACACGTCATTGACATATTCAATCTGCTTTTGCCTGAGCTTGTCCGCATAAGTGTAGAGATACCCAAATTCCCAGACGGACCCGTCACCCTTTTGCACAATAACCGATCGGTTGGTACCAAAAATTTTTACCGCACCATCCAATTCCGGTATATGTAAAGGTTCTACAACAGGCTCGCGGTTAAACTCAATAAAATCGCTCCCCCAAGCCCAAACCGTACCGTCCTTTTTCAATGCCAAGGAGTAGCTTTCACCGGCATGAACATCCACGATATCCGTTAATTTCTCAACTCTTTGGGGTACAGCAGGAAACAGCGGCTCCAGATCTCCTTTCCCAAGCTGCCCCCCGCCATTACTGCCCCATGCATACACAAATCCATCAGACGATAAAGCTAATCGGTGTTTAGAACTGCCCGATATATCGATAATATGCGGCGTATCTACTTCTTGAAATTTGTTAAGGCCCAGCAGCTCATTTATTTTCGCCACTCCGGTCGGATCTCCGGCCACCAGTTGATCTATTATTTTGTTTCGGTCTTCTATAGATAAGCCCGGAACCTGCTTAAACGCTAACTCATATTCTTTTCCATCCATCCAATAATACATAAGCCGGTCGTATTCGCTGTAATAATTATTGGAACCGGAAACCGATTTTCCGTATACCTGATACCTGCTCACTATGCCGTCATTTAGTTGAATATCAATCGGGGTCCATAACGTAGGCGTATCCGCTCTATAGTAAGGAAAGGGAACACCTATCGTACGTTCTTTCAGAAGATCGGATAGCTTAACAGGCTTCTGCTCTATCGTTTTTTTATGAAACAAAGTAAGCTCGTTATGCACACCGGACGCCGTCACTTCAATAGAAAAGTTGAATTCACCAAACTTGATGTATTCATCAATTTCGTCCTTCATCAGCGCGAGCGTCAGCCAACCATCCGTTTGACTGTTTTCTTTCCCCTCTCGGAAGAAGCCATGATTATAATCATTCACTGCATTCCCTTGGAAATAAACGGGAATGCCTTCGCCGCGAATCATCTGCGGGATGTAGACATATTTCATATTTTCCTTCGGAACAGCTGCTGCATCTACCTTGATATGGATGGCGACCAAGTATTTTTCCTTCTGCTTCAACTCGGCATGGACGTTGCGAGCCTCTTGAAAGCCAGCATACTTTGAATAAAACGCTGACGAAGGATTGGTTGTATCAACGATCAAAATTTGGTCTACCGTAAAATCAATCGATGTTCTGTACATTGTATCTACTTTGTAAGGCAGCTTTACCGTATCGAAGGCATCACCCCAAACAGCCTTAATATTCGTCCCTGTATAAGCGACCTCAGCATATGAGAGTGCGGAGCGATCAGGCTCAAATGTTTTCCCGCTTTTCACTTCAAGAATTTTGTGCAGCACCATTGCAGCATATCCTTGGGTTACGGGCAGATCCAGACCCAATGTCCCATCCCAAATTCCTCCGACTACACCCTGCTTTACGCTGGTATAAATCAGTTGTTCGTCATTATCGCCACTCACAAGCGATGGATCCACAGCTCGTGCCGTCATTCGCATAAGCTCTTTACGTGTTAAGTTGGAATCCCAGTTTCCCGAAGTAAAGTCTTCATATCTATGAATTCCTGCTTCCACCGCTGCGCTCACATAGGGATCGTACCATATCGAATCTGAAGCTTTCTTAATCGGCTTCAAAGCGATTGCCTTACTGATATACGCTAAGAATTCCCCCCGAGTAACTTCTTTTTCAGGAGAAATGGAATCCGTGAACGGAAGGTAGCCTTTCTGTACCCCTTGATCAATATAGAAGACAGACCAATGATCGGCGGGATCCATTTTTAGCTGAGCATAGGTAACTGAAGGAACATACCATTGTGAAGCCAAAATAATCAATAATACCGCTACACAGAATTGCTTGAAATAACTTAAGGATTTATCCCTTTTCATTGATCGCATTCCTACCTTTACTCATGATATGAATGATGCGTTTGGCCCATAATTAAACCTTAGAACTAAAGGAAAAAAGATTGTAATTTACCATGTTTAGGACTGATTTCCTATCATTCCATTTCTATTATAATACCAATATGATTCATTGGAAATAAAAACGGAACAAAAAACCACCTCTGTGACCGATGATGCACAGAGGCGGTTCTCCTTTATTGGATAACGTCAACGCACATGGTATAAACGGTGAGGTCACGCCGTCAATGCAACACTATAATTAATAATAATTATCATTATCAATGATTGTTTTCACTCTTCCCCCTTTACAATATATCAAAACCTGCATGACTTAAATTTAATAATCCATTGATATAATCCCCTTATTAAAAGGGTAACCAGTTGAAGGGAGATTCATCAATGAAGAAAAAATGGCTTATCACTGTCATAGCGGCACTGACACTCACAGCAGGGACCGGCATCGGATCCGCGGCAAGCATGAACGGTACAACCACTGAAAAAATCATGTACTCGAACAACGGGCAAGTGATTACACCGTCTTCCCCGGCAGTCAATATGGATGGCAGCCTCTACTTGCCCGTTCGCGCATTCGGAGAAGCGATCGGCAAATATGTCGATTGGGACGAGTTCCGCAATAGCGTCTCTTTAACGGATAAACCGGAGTTAATCGGCAAGTATAAGCTGAATGCTCCGGATTTAGCGAACGGGATCAAAATGGGGATTGGTTCCTCGCTGACTCACCTGCCGGGCGATCCGGACAATGTGTTTTATTCGACAGCCGACCGCGGTCCCAACGGCCAAGTCACGGTCGACGGCAAAGAGCTTCGTACATTCCCGATTTCGGATTACACACCAAGCATCTATAAAATCGAAATTAGCAAAGGCGAAATCAAGATTCTCGACCAAATTCCGCTGAAGGTTGGCGGCACAGATCCCGTGAGCGGCAGCTCCCGTATTACCGGTCTGCCCAACATCAAGGGCCGCGATGAAGCTCCTTATGATGCAAGAGCGGAAAAAGAGCTGGCCTACGACCCGTACGGTCTCGACATTGAAGGGATTGCCTATAACCCCAAAGACGATACGTTCTGGATTTCCGATGAATACGGCCCGTCCATCGTACACGTCAAACGCGACGGCACATTGATCGAGCGCATTGTACCTAAAGGCTGGGCAGCTCAAGCAGCCACTCCGCTCGTACCTGCCCGGGAAATGCTTCCGGCCGTGTACAATAAACTGCGTCAAAACCGCGGCGCCGAGGCCGTGGGAATCACTCCTGACGGTAAATACATGTTTATGGCCATGCAGAGCCCTCTGCGCAATCCGGATAAAACTGCCGACAATTCACGCCAGCTGCGGATCGTGAAGTTCCACCTGGCAACATTGGAGCCGATAGCCGAGTACGCTTATGTCGCAGAGGACGCCAAGCAATTCACCGATCTGAAGCAATCCGATATCGTCATCTCCGATATGGTCGTGATCAACGAGAACACGCTGCTCATCGACGAGCGCGACAAGAACGCAGGCGACAAAGCGCAGTTGAAACGCATCTATTCCATTGACCTTTCCAATGCGACGAATATCCTCGGCAGGTACGATGAGGAGAAGAACGCCGGCAAAACGCTGGAGCAAATGTCGATAGAGGATTTGAAAGCAACCGGCATCCTGCCGCCCGCCAAACGCACCGTTCTCGATGCGGCAGCATTCGGCTATCCGTACGAGAAAATAGAAGGCTTGTCGCTTGTGAACGGCAGTACCCTTGTCCTCGTCAACGACAACGATTTCGGTGTGGACAGCACATCGCCGGACAACGGCACCGAACTGTGGACTTTCAAGCTGCCTTATACGCTGAAGTAATCGATTGCATAAATAAACGAACCCGGCCTGCCGGGTTCGTTTATTTTCATCGATCGGGAAGCTGCGGTCGACCCTTGAGACGATTCGCCAATTGTCTCTGCTTACTTGTACATCTCAACCCAAAGGCTCAGCTGCTGCTTCAAGCTTTCCCTCACCGATTTGGGCTCCAATATCTCCGCATTGGGGCCGTATTGAAGAATCCAGTTGACGAACTCCTTTTCGTTGTTTACCGTAACCTCAAAGATCAAGCTGCCATCCTTCTGATCCTTCATACGGGGATGCACGAATAACTCCTCTTCTTTGATGTATCGTGCAACCTCCGGGGCGAACCTGACTTTAAACGTTATATTCTTATCGCCGCGGTCAATGGTCCACGTATTTTTCAAGTATTGCTTGATGTTAAAATCTCCTTTGTCGTAGGAGAGATTCGTCACCTCCACCTTTTGAAACCGGCTGATCCGGAAGGTGCGAATCGCCTGCTTCAAGTGACAAAAGCCGATCAGATAAAAACGTTGGTCACGGGGCACCAAATAATAAGGGTCTATTTTCCGTATGGTGGTTTCATCCCTGTACTGCGTGTGGTAGATGGTATCGATCGTTTTCTGTTCCAAAATCGCCTCAATGATCGGTTGAAGAAAGTTCGGGCTTTCTTTGCGATACGCCGGCGTCCCCATTTGGATGATATCGGCCAAGTTTTCGACCAACCGGTTTTGCCTGGACTTCTCCTTTAAATGGGTAGCCATGACCTTATCGTAAGCCGTGTCAAATCCGGGCGGGAGCTTATCTTTGTCCAGTACGGAAGGCAGCAGCGAGAATACAAGCGCCTCCTGCTCCGTGAAATTGAGCGGATAAAGAAAAAATTTACCCATAAAACGGTAGCCTGTTCCCCGCCCGTCATTGGTAACCGGGGCGATCAGGCTAAGTGTATCCAAGTCCCGGTATATCGTTCTAATGTTCACATTACTTTTGAGTGCCAGATCGGATGCCGAAATGCCGGGATTTGCCTGAATGGCGTTGATAATGGTGAACATGCGGATGACTTTGTCGATCATGCTCATCCCCCTTAATCATCTAGTACTATTTTCCTGTATATTACTTATTCTTCTAATACAAGGGAACTTCCTTCCTAGGTCGCAATTTTCATCGGTTGTTAGTCTGCTCTTGCGGTAGGTTACGAATGATGTCCGTATTCAGCCCAAGCTGCAGTAAAATGGTTAAGATGTCGATCTGAATTTTATCTGTTTTATTGGTCATCGATACCCTCCGAAAAGTCAAGATAACTACTTTCCAATAGAGGATATCATTCCCATGTGACATGAGGCTGTCTCGAATATGCGTTCGCAATTAGATCATGGTCAATACTTTCCATAAACCTCCTTTTAAAATAGAACTTAAGACTCTTGCTATAACTGATTATAATAAAATTTTAACCTTTTCTTTACTTGATCTCTTCCACCGATGTGTGTAATATGGAAAAAGATGCCTGTCGGAATATAAAATATTTTATCGAATTTTGTAATTTTCTGTTTTCGAATTTTCTAACAATACCAATTGAAAAAGGCAAATCTGTCGAAAGGCAGGGACGCAAAGCTGCGGGCCTACAGCATCATGTTATGGCAGCCGGGCCGCCAATGGGGACCAAGAATCTGCCCCGTCACCTCGTCAAGGGCAGCTTCTTTTTTTTGTTCAGATTCCATTCGAGGAGGAAAAGCACAGCATCTGATTCTCGGACCACTTGGAAACAACCCGCAAATCATTACGTTCAGGAGGCAGTGCACCCATGTTGAAAATGAGTATTCAAACCCGTTTAATTGCAGCATTTCTAGTCATATTAATCCTGCCGTGCAGCGTCGTCGGCTGGTTTTCTTATCTGGAAGCGCGGCAGCAGGTGGAAGACCAAATTATGCAAAGCGCAAGTCAAAGCGTGAACTCTGCAAACGATCAAATTACCAGCCTCATTTCCAAAAGCTTATCCGACATGGATTTTTTGGCGCAGCAGATCAAGGGCGAAATGGTGGATGGAACGGCCAGCCCGCGGGTTAGAGCCATTCTGGAGCCCTATAAGGCGATTAATCCCCAGTATGAAGTCGTATATTTCGGAACAAATACCGGAGTGATGATCTTTTCTCCCGACAGGACCATAGAGGGCTACGATCCGCGGACCAGACCGTGGTTTATTACAGCTACGGAGAATAAAGGGAAGGCTATCGTAAGTGATCCGTTCCTCTCCGCAACGAATAATCAAATCGCCGTGAACCCTTCGAAAACCAGTGACGATGAAACGGGAGTTGTCGGCGGCAGCCTGGTTTTGACCGACCTTGCCAAACAAGTGAACAGTATTAAAGTCGGCCAGAACGGGTATGTGTTTATACTGGACAGGGACCGCAAGTACGTAACCAATCCTACAATTGAACCGGGTACGGATAACACGGAGCCGTATGTGTCCGAGCTTTACGCATCCGATTCCGGAACCGTGGAATTTCAGTTTAACGGGATGGACACCAAGGCGGTATTTGTCACTAATCCATTGACCGGCTGGAAGATTATCGGCGCCATTGAGATGTCGGAAATTGCCAACGCCACGAAGCGCATTCTCTATACCACCATTGCCGTTATTGCCATCGCTATTGTCATTGGTGTAATGTTAGCGTTGTGGATCGTTCGTTCGATTACGGCTCCTTTGAAGCAATTGATGCTTACGACGGAACAAATCGCCGCCGGAAATCTGACGGAAGAAATCACAGTTCATTCCAAGGATGAATTGGGACAGCTAGCCGCATCGGTGAACCATATGGTTCATAATCTGCGGGACTTGATCGGGGGAGTCGTAAGCTCATCCCATAATGTGGCTGCCGCATCGGAGCAAATTTCCGCAACGACGGATGAAATTGCCGGCAGAGTCTCGGCGCAAGCCCAATCCGCCCAAAATATGCAGGAATTATTCAGCGAGCTGTCTGCAGCCATTAATTCGGTTGCCGCCAATGCCGAAGTGGCCGCGGAATTAGCAGCCCAAACGACGGCCATCGCCCACGATGGAGGAAATATTGTCAAAAATTCCATCTCCAGCATGAATCAGGTCAATCTGCATATGACACGGTTAGAGGAAGATTCGAATAAAATCGGAGAGATTATTGAAGTCATTGACGATATCTCGGATCAAACCAATTTGCTTGCCCTTAACGCAGCCATTGAGGCGGCGCGCGCCGGAGAGCAGGGAAGAGGATTTGCGGTTGTAGCCGATGAAGTGCGCAAGCTGGCCGAGCGCAGCGGCGAGGCAACCAAACAAATTACGGCGATCATCAAAGGCATGCAGGAAAACACCCATAGAAGTGTAACGGCCGTTTCCGATGGGGTAAGCCAATCCGAGGAGACAGGAAAGGCGTTTGATCGAATTATTGACATGATCAGCAAAACCGAGCTCAAGGCGGGGGAAATTGCAGCTGCATGCGAAGAACAGGCCGCCCAGTCCAATGAGGTTATGCATTCCATTGAAAACATCTCGTCTGCCAGCCAGGAGGCTGCCGCAGCTTCGGAGGAAACGGCCGCTACATCGCAGTCGCTTGCACAGCTTGCCGAAGGCTTGAATGAATCCGTCTCTGTCTTTAAAATTAAATAACGATTTTTAGAAAAAATGAGGTCAGATTGATGCAGTTCATTGAGCAGGAAAAGTACGTGGAATTTCATATCGGCGGTGAACAATACGCTATCCGTATTCAGGAAATCCACGAAATTATCAAGATGCAGACCATTACCCCCATTCCCAGTGCGGTATCCTACGTCAAAGGGGTCATTCATCTAAGAGGAAAGGTGGTTCCGATCATCAGCCTTCGAAGCCTGTTTCGGCTTCAGGACAAGGAGGCTTCGAAGACGACCCGCATTATGGTCGTTCATCATCAAGAGGGTACGGTGGGGATCATTGTCGATAGTGTGAATAAAGTCACTACCTTCGAGGATGTCCAACCTCCTCCGGACCATTTCGGCCATGTCAATGGCAGCCTTTTGGTAGGCATCGGAATTACCGGCGGCGATCTGGTTGGCGTTTTAAAGCTGGATAAAGTGCTGCTTCAAGATGAGGAAGTGAAGCGGCACCAGGTCTTTACTAGATGAAGAGTAAAGCGATGGATGAATTGCATCAAGCGCGGTACAACAACCCCTGAAGACATCGGCCTTAACAGGCCGATGTCTTCCTTTCTTATTTCTGCTTTCCCGCCCTTATATTCCGGCAGCTCAGGCATGTAAACTGTTTTGCAGCCATCGAATGACTACTTTTTGGTCTTTTTCCGTTTTGCTTACCCGATAAATATAGAGCCGGTTCTGATGATGCCGATAGTAGATTCTTCCCTTAGACGAGAATGGCATCTCCAGCAAATTCCCTACGGCAGAGTGGACCGTATTCGGGCGTCTTTTCGATTCCACCTCGGCTAGACAATAATGCATAAGACAAATTTCACGTTCCACTTGGATCCGGTCCTTCGTTGTCAATTGAATAAAATCATGAAAAAACTCCTTGTGGAATTCACAATGCGGGTAGATCTTTTCAAACCGCGGTATGTATTCCTTTTGTAAAATATCCTTCTCCATTGAACGGGCCTCTCGCGCATTCATTAATTCCTCCTGGAGAACTTTATTTTCTTCCGCTAATTGAATCAAGGCCTCGGCATCCTCCCGGCTTCTTAACTCCAGCCCTATGAATTCATCGATTTTCTGTGCTAACGATTTGATTTTATTCCCGGCCCTCTCTAATTTCGCTTGGCTCTCCTCTTGGATATAACGCAACCGTTCCGAAAGATGAGTGAATTGTTTATTTTTATCACGCAGCATGACATGGATCTGGTCTAATTGACTTTGAGCTAAAGCTTCATTCGCCCGGGCCGCTTCTAATTCCCGAGCTTTCTTCTCCAGCTCTTCATGAGTATGGTTTAACGTGCTTTCAAGCTCTATCCGGTAGTTTTCCAAATTTTGTTTTTCATGAATTAATTCGTTGATTTGGAATTCCATGCTTTCACGCTGCGTACGCAGCATATCGATCTCATGTTGAATCCGTTTAACTTCATCATTGGAGGTTGAACCTGCAAGCAGCGCCTCCAACCTCTCCTGCCGCTCACGCAACCGTTCCACCTCAGCCGATAGCTGGTGGTTACGATGTTCGTTCATTTGGAGTTTCGCGGTTAATTCGTCCAGCTGTTTCGCTGCCTGATTCCGTTCATCCAACAGCTTTAAACGCTGCTGCTCCAGCTTTACGACCTTTTGCGCAGCGTCACCGATTTGGGCCTCCATTTCACGATAGGAAGCTTTCAACTGCTCTACTTCCCTCAGCTTGGCTTGCAAATCCTGTTGAAGGATATCGGTTTGACCAGAACTATTGCGGTGGTCGCGAAGCATTTGTTCAAGCTGCTTAATTTCCTCATTTTTCACCTTCAGTTCAGCAGCGATTTGCTCACGCTCGCGTATATATACCATTAAATTATTTTGTTTTTCCTCTATATTTCTAAACAATACTTCCATCTTATCTTCCGCTTGCTTCAGCTTCGATTGTGTAAACGATTTCGTTCGGGTGTAATATTTCTTTACTATAGGCAGGGTCTGTATAAGTTCGTTTTTGTAGCGGATCGCTAAATAAGCACTGCCCGCCAAAATCGTAAAGATCAAGCTGTGATCCAAGATGAATGCGATCGTAAAGCTCAGGAGCTGAAATGCCAAATAGATAGCAGCAAATAAAAGAACTGCCTTCGCTAAGTTGTTCATCGTCTTCCACCCATCGTTCACTTTTATTACCGAAGTCCGTCTGCATCCGGCTCGGAAAGTTGATCAAGAGCCTCCTGTATATAGAGCAGGTGTCTGGAAAATGCGGCATTTAACTGCCTGTAATGCTCTATTTTTAGCCCGCCCAGTATAGCCGTTTCCCATTGAGCGACAGTCTTTCCTATAATGGTCTCTCCCGCTTCTACAATATGCTCACGCAATGACCTGTTCCCCAGCTCCTTTAGCTTGATGACATCCAGATAGGTCAAAAAGTAATGATAGTACTGATTGACCGCATCGTCGATCTGCTTCTTCCTCTGCTTCAATGCACTATCTTTTGTGAGGAAGCCTGTAACTACCGTAATTGCCGCCACAAATATGGCCATCGGGGGGAAGACGGTAAGAATGGCCCAGGTTAACGTATGCCATCCCGCTGCCAAGGCGAGAACACTGGCTACCGTTGTTCCAATGGATACCATAAGCATTTGCTCGGCGGCTCCGACATGAAACCGGAGGTCTACATTTTCCCTTGCCTTGTGTACGAGCATATGAGGAATAATGCGCTCCAGATCCGGCCGCTGGGCCGTAATTTCTTTCTTCCATGCTTCCTCATACACTTTATTGCAATGATCCAGCAGGCGTCCGATATCCAAAGCCACGTCGTTCGGATGCAAATGCATTTCCATAAGCGATTCTACGATGGATTTATCGTCAATGACTTTCTCATGGGCCGTCAGCTTCTGTCCGCCCAGCTTCTCCGAAAGCTGATTCGCTCCTTTTACAGCCATATTGACCAAAGAACCCATCTTCTTAGCCGAATCTTTCATTCCGATGTACCAGGAGCTGTCCGCTTCAAGCTTTCTGTGCATCAGATTCTTTTTTCTTTGAAAGTAGCTTGCAAGCTGATCATAGGCCGTTTCGAAAAAAATTTCCGGAGCTTTGGAATTGAACCTCCATAAATTTTTGTGACGTTCCGTAAATTCATCCGTTATGCTTAAATACCGGCTTGCCTGGGCTTGAACGATCAGCTGCTCCTGCATCAGAGCAGCCCGTAATTGATCTTTGTTTTTAGAAGCCGCTAGAGCTAAGCGATTTTCTCGCAGCGCACGTTGAAATGAGGTCATAATGTGATGGATGGTCTCACCATTGACCTCGGATAAATCGGTATGTACTTTTTGAAAAGCTTCGAATTGAACGATCTTAGTAAGCAGGCTATTCATGCTGTTCTCCTTAGGGTAATTGAAGGGATACTTTCCGATATAATCGCCCAGCCGGCTCAACGAGCTGCTTCATTCGCTGAAACGCTTCGTTAGGGTTAGCGATGGAATACGAAACCAAAAGAGCCGTTGCCAAACCAACCAGGCATCCTATCCATACAGGGCCTCCGACAAGTGAAGAAACGAGCAAAGCGCTGCCGGACACCAAGGCACCCTTACCATTCTGCTTCAACGCTTCAACCGGACTGCCGCTTTTCATCGCCCCGTAAACCATCCCCCCGGCAGCTATGGGAAGCAAGATCGGATTGGCGGTGGCTAGAGAAGAAATCAACAAGCCCCCGGAAAGGCGGGATAACCGTGACGGATCCGGTTTATTCCCAAGCAGTAATGCAGCCGTCAGTCCTGCCAGTCCCCCAAGCAGCTCACTGCCGTTAAAGGTAAGCGCATCCGCTAAAAAGGTTCTGGAAATGCCCATTTCACTTACCGATCCGCTGATACTGCGGTATTGCTCCTCCGTTAGTGAAAACAAAGGGTTTATTCCTGACTTAGAGGCCGTATCCCGAAGCAAATGCTCTCCTGCCTGCATCATTTCAGTTACGAGTGAGTCATCCGTTCTCACATCTCTGACGGCTTCAAACGCACCCCATACCGTATGCTGACCATCCAGAAGATGATGAAGTCCAGATCCTCCAATGTGCGTTTGGTTATATACCGCATCAATGGCTTTATCATACTCATCCAGGTTACGATTAAACTCGCCGGCCATCCATGCGGATAACGGTTCCCCAAGCGGAGTCATCCCCCCGCCGATGATTAACGGAGCATCTGCTCTCGTGATACCGAAGCTTAAATCGCGAAGTCTTCTTTTTTTATCCATCGTTCTCCTTGCATCCATTTTGCTATATATATTTTTGTCTTTCAGTTACCGTCCGAAAGCTCTGCCAATCGAGCAAAAATGTCGCTGTGTATGGCATCGCGGGAGTTGACCTGTACTAGCGGAATACTACGGGCAACCACCTCCCGAATACCCCAGTATCGTTTCCTCACTTTGTCATCAACGGGCGCCCCCTTTAAGAGTCCGTCGATCTCCGTAATCCGAAATGCGCTCTCATCCACAAGCGGATAATAAAAGGTCGGATGATCGGAGACCGCGGGCAGTCGAGTCCAAGCACCAAAATCATAAGTATAACGGATCAACCACAGCTTCGGATAATCCTCTTCGAAATTAACCTCCACACCGTATACGGCACCTATGCTCCTGTTCGCCTCATCCGCCGGAGAAGGGTCCACTTTAAGCTGATACAGCTTAATAAAATCATTGATCAACCAACCGCTGTAATGTACGTCCGACTTCCACCTTAGGGGCCTCTGGGTTAAGGGAATGAATCCGGCTTCCTCGGCTTCCATATCCATCTCCGTAAACAGCAAGTCCAGATTTTCATAAGTTTTCAATAGAACCTTAAACGCTTGAGCAATGTTTGTTCCGATGTCACTTTTTATAGACATAGCTCATATTCTCCTTGATTGGATTTTCAGGCCATACGAGAGTTTTGAATCGTTGTCTCTTCCCTTGATAATGGTATGCCGATTCATTCAGCTCGAGCGTTTCAAGTCCGGAGGAGAACCCTCGGAACCGGACAAAACCTTTTTTCAACAACAGATCTGTAACATCCTTTAGAATCAGCCGCTGTCCCATCTCAAGCGTTCGGGTATTCAATTCCTGAAGAGACTCCAGCACCTCCTGCCAAGACAAAAAACCAAGCGATATATCGGCGTTAATCATCAGACGAGTCCTCATGGTTCGTTCAACCGGCCGCAGGATGTTAAGTGGGGCCAGAAAGACGAGAAATTTCTGTCGGTTAACGCCTACCGAATGGAGCATCCTGGCGTAACGTGCGAGTTGATTACGGCTTTCTTCAGGATTTATCACAGCTAGCGGGTCTTCATCCTCCGAGGATAAGGAGCTCAAATATTTGACCTCAATACCAACCAAAACCTCAGGATGATCTATTAATAAATCAATCTCCCCCTCTGGATGAGAAGGCCAAAAACGGTATTCCATATCGTATCCTTGAAAACGATCCAACATAAGCATCCATTGGCGCTTTGATTCCTCGGCTTCAAAACAAACCTTTGAAAACAAAGTCCTAAGTCCGAGCTCGAAGGGCAAGTACCGGAGCGTCCCGAAAAAATCCCCCGTCAGCTTGTCCTCCAGCCGTTCCGACAAATTACTGCCCGTGCTTGAGATTTTATTATGAATTTCTGATATCATCTGTGGTCACCGGCCTCATCCGATTTTCCCCTCCGGGATCATAGGATACGATGAGTTGAGATGGCTTCACCCACTGCCACATATATCCCTGCTTCGTCCTGAGTATCGCTTGATCCGCAGGAAGGTCCAAGCATGAAGCTATTGCTCCCCTAAGCTTTTGTATGTACACCCGAACGGTATCCTTTTTACCTCCCTCCCATAAATCCCCCGCTATTTGCTCTGAAGTGCGGGCCTTCGTCTGCTTCATAAGATACTCCAGCAAGGCAGCAAGCCGGGGTTGAAGCTCCACCGTATCCTTGGGACCGGAGAATAATGATTTGGAACGGAACAGATCCAAAACGCAACCGCCCTGTTCAATGATGTCATCTGTCATACGTTCGGCTTCTTCGTAGGGAATCATCGATATTTCATGATTCCGAATGAGCGCACAGGTTACTTTGGTTTGTTGAGACGCGGCTTCGATCTGCATACGAAACAGCTCGATTTCCGGAATATACAAGCGGTCCGTATCTTCATTCCAAGCATGCTCAAGGTACCGCTCCGCTTTTTTTCTATCGCCGATTTTAGAATAACAAACAGCCAGCGAACCGAGAACACGGACTCTTTGCTTTCCCGTTAGCTTGCCCGATGTTAAGGCAATGGAGAAGTGCTCTTTAGCATCGTGCCACTCCTGATCATACCAGTGAATATATCCCAAGTGATAATGGGCCAATGGATGATTCGGTTCGAGTTGCAGCAGCTGCCTGAATAAAGAAGTGGCCTTCAAGCGATTTAACAGTTTCACTTTATGATGTGTCCCATGCTGTAGCAAAAGAGCAGCCAAACTGTATTTGAGTCTGGCTTGCTCCGGCTGGAGGATGATCATTTTTTTATAAAGAGCAATTCCCTCCGACATCCATGCCTCTTCGTCACCGAGCCCCTCCGCTCGTTCCCACTCTTGTTCCATTTCCAATAACTGCTCATACGTTTCCTTTGGAGGGTCTGCAACAATGCGCTCAATTACCCTTTCTACTAACAGCCCTTCGCCCTTATCATCATGATAATCCGCTTGAACGATCGTCCACTCGTTGCCCATATGATGGATCTTACCGCCGTTAACAACCGGATTGCCGGATGGCTCGGACTTAGGGATAATCATTTGCACTTTTTCTTTGACGACGGCCATGGCTGCACCTGCTTTAAAGGATGATTTCCTTCTATTTTATCGAAAAAGGGGCAAGCCGTGAAGAAAAACATCGTTTAGTCTATGTGATCCGATCCGTTAAAGATTACACAATTCCGTGAGCAGCTCGCCGATCATTTTCCCCTGAATAAGCACGTCCGCATGAAGGTCGAGCTCCGTTGGCTCGAAATTGACAACCACCAGCTTGGCGCCGTGTTCTTTGGCGTAGAGCGGCAGCTGATTAGCAGGATACACAGACAGGGATGAGCCTAATACCATCAGCAGGTCTGCTTTCTCGATCTCATTATAAGCCTGTTCCACCGCCTTTTCCGGCAGAGCCTCTCCGAATAACACCACATCCGGTCGAATGAATCCGCCGCACTGACAATAGGGTGTGTTCATTAAATAGACAGAGTCATCATACTTCTCCTTGCACAGCATGCAGGACAAACGCTTAATATTTCCGTGAAGCTCGATCACGTTCTGACTTCCTGCCTTCCGGTGTAAGCCGTCCACATTTTGTGTAATGACTGCTTTTAATTTCTCCTGCCGTTCTAATTCGGCGAGAACATAATGGCCGCGATGAGGCTCGCATTGCTTCAGTCCTTCCAACCGGCTTCGATAAAACGCAAAGAACGCCTCACGATTATTTTCCAATGCCTGCACGCTGGCAAGAGCCATCGGATTTTGATCCTTCCAAATTCCTCTCAGGCTGCTGCGGAAGTCCGGAATTCCCGATTCCGTGCTCATTCCAGCCCCCGTCAAAACGATACCGTAGGCGGACTCCTCTAATAAACGCTTTAACATTGTGCCTCACTCCATTTCATTTGTTATCGCTATAAGATGGTTATAATTTGTACCCGATCAGGGCCGGGCTTAAAATATGCTTTCGAGTGCGGATAGAAAACAGAGGATCTTCCCCATGTACAGTAAAATCGATATCTCTATGCGTCAGTAAGTCCTGTTTTTTTTCGTAAGTAAGCCTTGGGGCAATCCCTCTGAACACCTGCTCCATCTCAATCAAAGCCTCCTTTAATTGCCGGGCTTCATTCCTTACAATCATCATCGGGGCACCCAAATCCAGAAGCCGGCAAATTCTGCTGTAATATCGCTCAAGTCTGCGCCAGGCCAGATTTTTGCGGCTGCCTTTTACTTTCGCAGAGACCTTTAACAAAGCGATTGAACCGGATATCCCTTTGAACCACCTTGCATCGGGTAAACGATCATATTGCAGGCATTGCTGCACCTTGTTTATGCATACATGGAAGATTCTAATGATTTTCGCTTCATGATTCGTCATGGTTTGACCTCCTTAAATATGATCCTTCTATTCCTTATAATAAAGGTATCGTCGTAACATTTTTGTTACGCGGCTGGGTATACAATTCATTTAACGAAAGGACCTCTTCCCCAACGAAAGAAAAAAGTTTTGCAATGGTTCAAATCACGATAGTAAACTACTTAAGTCTACCTAAATCATCCAGTAAACTCTACCTTCGAAGGAGCGAAAATCACCATGAGTATGGATAAAATCGACCAAGCCTATCACCGGCTAAAGCAGTCCCTAAGAGAAAATCCGGACCTTGATTTTGAAGACAAAACCAATTCATTACTAAAAGATCTCCACACCAGGATCGATGCTTGGGAGCCTGGGCATCCGGTTGATTTTATTGAAGACTTTTTAGTTGGCGATGAAGTAAATCGATTTGCGGCAGCTATAGCGATAGAACCACGGCCAATCGTTCCTAACTTGTTGAACTTTATACAAAGGGATGATACCAAAGAAATCCTCGCCAAGCTGTTCTTGATTCGAAAGCAAAACTATCAAGCCCTTGACTTTGCGCTGGCCGGAACAATAAGGAAAATTGGATTATTAGATCACCTGTCCAAAAAAGGTCAAACTCCCAGACCGACGATGTATACGCAGAGACTTCAACTATTAATTTTTCCCGAGCTCTTTACCGCCATTGCAGACAGCCATTATTTGAACCAAGTAGCGGAAGAGCTTAACATCCCCAACGCGAAAAGCAAGCCGTTTGAATCAGTACAATTTTATGTTCGGGAGAAAATCAATAAGTACTTGGAAGAAAACTGATTAACGGAGAAAGAATCCACTTTCTTCAAAGCCGCAATCGCTTGGCATGTGCTGGATAAATAACCCCCGATAATGAAGATAGCCCTTATCATCATATGATGATAAGGGCTATCTTCATTATAGATGCTTATGCTTGCTCTTCAATTCTGTTTTAATTCCATGTGATGTCTTATATACTGTGTAAGATCCTTCACACCGGAATACCCCATATGTTCGTAGCCGAAAAAAGGAGTTAGAATAACTCTCGTGTTGTCACCGATTTTATTTTTGCTGACAGCTATTTTTTTACCGCTCGGCTGCAGAGTGATTTCCTCATATCTTTGTTCACCCCAAATACCGTCAACCATTCTCTTCTTCGCCGGGATATTTCCAATACCTAAGATTAACGGCACAGGATAACTTTGCATCAAGTTCCGGAACAAGCTTAATCTTTGGGCTCTCCATTCTATATATGGATTATTTGGTCTATCGAAGAAATGAAAGGCATCAATATAACTCCTTTGGTCGATATTGTCGTAGGGCAATGGATCGGATTCCCGCTTCCGCGGAAGAGGACGCCAATCCAAAAGGGCAGTTTGAATGCCGGGCCTGTCTGTAAACAAGCCTCCCTCCATAAGGAATCGTTTAACGGCTTGGATTACGTTATGATCAGCTTGTTGAAACCATGACGCAATGGGCTGATCGGGATGTTCCAAGGCTAATATCATTCTGGAACATAATCGGAGAAAAGGACTTCGAGGCACACGCACTTCTCTACCCGGTTTCCATTGATCCTGTTTCCAATAACCCTTTGTCCAATCCCCATGGACACAATGATTAACATTTTCTTTATATGTAAAGCATATGCTTGCAATATTATCTTCCACACTTCGGTCTCCAAGACCGCCTTCATTACCCAAAAAGATGATTTGAGCCTTGGATAAATCACCATAACCAATAAAGGACAACAAAGAATGAATATGTTCTTCCGTTAAGATCAAGGGGTCTCTCTCCTTTTGTCTTGCGCCGGTACCGAATTTGGCAGGCGTCATGATGACCATTATTGACCATGCTCCTCAAGGTTTCCATTAATTTCCATTTATTTGCATTACCGTCTATTCCGATAAAGACCCTCTGCCAGATTCCGAATCACATTTCGTTTGGCCAGTATCTCTACCCACCGTACGGGAATTCCCTCCAGTCCGTAATAAGCTCCAGCGAGTTGACCGTATACGGCCCCCGTTGTATCTGCATCATTGCCCAGATTTACGGCGAGAAGCGCACCCTCCTCATAAGAAGTTGACTTAGCGAACGCCCATAAGGCCGCCTCCAGAGACTTGATCACGTACCCTGTTCCCTGTATCACCGGCGGTTCGTTTCTGCGATAAGAACCGTTTCGGATCTCTTCTACCCGTGGTGCTAGAAGCTCCTCCCCCAGCCATTGTCTGAATGCGCCGGGTTCCAAAATTTCATCTTTGGACCACCCATGCAATGCTGCCAGCATCAACGCCCCCAGAAATTTACAGGCATCCACACACTCCCTCGCAGCGTGTGTGGTTCTAGAGCTTAGCTCCGCATACCAAACGGCTAAAGCCGGCTGCTCGGCAAAAAACATCGGTACAGGGGCTAACCTCATGATGGAACCGTTGCCGGCCATGTCCGGACTTTCCGAGCCGCAATAGCCCCCTCCGTTTTGCTCGAACCGCAAAATGGCCTCACGAGTCGCATTGCCGACATCAAAGCATTCTCCAGTGCTGCTCATGTAGCCCTCTCGCATCCATTTCCGATAGCGTGTCATTTGATCTACCGGATCGAATCCGCCGGTAGAAAGCAAACTATCCGCCAAGCAGAGCGCCATGGACGTGTCATCTGTCCACTGGCCGGGCAGCAGGTCAAATACACCTCCCCCTACCATATCACGCACCGGTGCAAATGAACCGGGGGGACAAAATTCTACCGTCGTTCCTAACGCATCTGCTGCGGCCAAACCAAACAAGCATCCCAGGTATCGATCCAAACTCATCGCCGGCCTAGTCTTCATTCCATAGCTCCTCCTTCATCTATTCCGTCGGTCAACCCTTCCCTTAGCGGTTTGTCGTCTTCTTTTCATTCTTACGGCGCATCGATAGCGCGCTGGAAATCCGAAGAGAAATGCTTCTGCCAGCGCTGCTCCGCTTCCTCTAGCGGCATTCGCCAGTAATGACTGTCGAACGGGGGCAAACCGTCTATGGAATCCAGCAAATACGTGGTCATCTTGCCGAAGCTGCTGCAAGAAGCCTTTGCATTGCTGGCTCCTTCGTCGAAAACCTTTTTCCAGGCTTCCTTATAAGAACAGCAGCATAAGGCTCCGGTGTTTTCGTTCACAATGACAAACCCTATTTTGCTCTGCAGATCCTTGTTCTGTTCGAAGGTTACCAAGTGCAGGATTTGATAACGATGCTGCGTCAAAGGCGCTACTCCCTCCGTCCGAATCCAGCAATTCTCCCACTCGTCCTTTTCCTCATCTATCGCAAGCAGCCGGATAAAGCTTCCGAACGGAGTCCGGTATGCGAGGTTATCCACGACCCAAAGCTGTTCGTTGTACGAAATGATTTCACCCCAGTAACATTCATCCCGCGTAATATCTTCTTTCACAACCAGGACTTGCCGGTCGGGATTGATGCGGCTGCCCCCGGCTGCTGTTCGATATAATAGGACGCCGGGTCCCCGCTCATCACTATATTCCATTGAAACAATACGGTACCAATTTCCTTGAAATTGGACTAATGAACCGTTTTCCGGATTGCCTTCAAGAGTTTCGGGAGCAACGATGATTTGCACAGGCTTTCCCCTCCACGAATTTCAAATGATCCTTCACGCCATTGCATCAGCCAAAAAAGGAGCTGCTCCTTTTTGAATAGATACATCGTCAGTATTAGTTATTCAATCGCTTGTCCGTGGTACTTTGTGCTGCGCGAGCATACCGGACACTCCATTTTTTCTACAGGAATAATGGTAACCTCATTTGCACAAATCCGGCATAAGGAAATATGAACTTTTTCCTGCGTCGGTGTTTGTGCCGTTACAACCTGCAGGTAACGGTCTACCGCGGCGCATGACCGGCAAATGCCAAGCTCCCATCCGGAATAAACATACGCCTTGCTTGAAACCTGAATTTCACGTCCCCTTCTGTTCGCCAAAAAATGAAGGCATATAGGGCTTACTCCGATCAGGCCTCTGTTTTTCTAATTGAAGCAAAGGGCTTTCTAAAACTTCGTTCCACATCCGTTTGACCTTGGGATGCTGTTCGGCTTCCATTTCCCTCTCAATATCCGAATAAGCATCTCTTATAAACGAACTCCCGCCTAACCGGAAGCTTTCTTTCCAGCCGCATTCACATGACAGCTTATACAGGGCACCCATATTCATACTTCCTTTCATTACTTAGTTAGACTCCAACACTTAGCACCGTATCTATACCATAGCATAAGGGACGTAACCCAAGTGTTACGTCCTTCCTGAAGCTTAACGTATTTTAGAATGATAACAAATAATACCGCACCTGATGACCTTCTCAGAACGACAAATAACCCGCTCAGGCTGAGCCTAAGTCGGGTTATTTGCGTTAACGGCGGCTTCCTCCCATTACACCATGATTTTGCAAATATCGTTGGTGAATTCTACGGGATCCTGAATCGGCAAGCCTTCGATCAACAGCGCCTGATTGTACAACAGGTTAGTATACAAATTAAGCTTCTCTTTATCCTTGGCTTGGGCATCCTTTAAGGATTGAAATACCTCATGGTTGATGTTGATTTCCAAAATTTTGTCCGCCTTTACATCTTGTCCGCTCGGCATGGCTTTCAAAATCTTTTCCATCTCAATCGTTAATTCACCCTCCGTAGACAGGCAGACCGGGTGAGTTTTGAGTCTCTTGGACGCTTTGACACGTTTCACTTTATCATTCAGTATATTTTTCATGGTTTCGAAGAGGTCTTTATATTCGTTCTCTTCTGCTTCCGAAGCATGGTCATCGGCATCCGATTCGATTCCCAGGTCGCCGCTCGATACGGATCTAAATTCTTTCTCTTTGTAGGTCATGAGCATTTTGACGGCGAACTCATCGATATCATCGGTCAAGTATAAAATCTCATACCCCTTGTCGGCTACCAGCTCGGTTTGCGGGAGCTTTTCTATTCTTTCCAACGATTCCCCGGAGGCATAGTAGATGTATTTCTGATCCTCAGGCATTCTCGACACGTACTCATCCAGCGTGACCAGCTTCTTCTCTTTGGAGGAATAGAACATCAGCAAGTCCTGCAGGACATCCTTATTGGCTCCGTAATCGCTGTATACCCCGAATTTCAGCTGTCTGCCAAAGGCTTTATAGAATGTCTCATATTTTTCTCTTTCATCCTTTAACAGGCTTTGCAGCTGGCTTTTTATCTTATTTTTGATGTTTTTGGCGATAAGGCTTAACTGCCGGTCATGCTGCAGCATTTCCCTGGAAATGTTAAGCGATAAATCCTCGGAATCGACCATCCCTTTGACAAAGCTGAAATAGTCGGGAAGCAAATCGGAGCATTTATTCATGATCAGCACACCGTTGGAATAAAGCTCAAGCCCCTTCTCATATTCCTTCGTGTAGTAGTCAAACGGCGTATTCTCCGGGATAAACAGAATCGCATTATAGACCACCGCACCGTCGGCGCTGATATGGATATGCTTTAAAGGCTTATCGAAGCCGTAACGCTTCTCGATATAAAAATTCTCATAGTCTTCTGTGGTTAGCTCACTCTTATTTTTCCGCCAAATCGGGACCATGCTGTTGATGGTTTGCTCTTCGACATATTCCTCGAATTCATTGTCGCTGCCTTCTTTAGGTCTTTGAGCTTTCACATCCATCTTAATCGGGTAGCGGATAAAATCGGAATATTTTTTGATAATCGATCTTAATCGATACTCTTCAAGGTACTCGTCATATTGATCCTCTTCGGTGTTCTCTTTGATTTTCAAAATAATATCCGTACCCGCCGACGCCTTCTCGCACGGCTCGATGGTATACCCGTCAGCCCCTTTGGATTCCCACTTGTAAGCTTCTTCGCTGCCCAGAGCCTTGCTGATCACCGTAACCACATCGGCTACCATAAAAGCGGAATAGAAGCCCACCCCGAATTGGCCGATGATATGGTGGCCATCCTTCAATTCATTCTCTTTCTTGAAGGCCAATGAGCCGCTCTTGGCAATAACCCCCAGATGGTTCTCTAAGTCCTCTTTGGTCATCCCAATCCCTGTATCCGAGATGGTCAACGTACGGCCTGCTTTATCCGGCTTTACTTTAATGTAATAATTTTCTTTATCAAACACCAGCTGATCATCTGTCAGCGCTTTATAATAGATTTTGTCAATGGCATCGCTGGCATTCGAAATCAGCTCTCTGAGGAAAATTTCTCTCTGCGTATAAATGGAGTTAATCATCATTTCCAACAATCGTTTGGATTCTGCTTTAAACTGCTTTTTTGCCATGAATAGCTCCCCTTTCACTCCATTCTATGGTTAGCACTCCAATAAAGAGAGTGCTAACTCTTCTCTTTATATAACATAACCTTTTTTTTGATGTCAATATACTGAGAAAAGAAATGGGCCGTACGTCTCCGATTGCTATACACTTTCAGAATGCTTTCAGATGTTTTATTATTAATTATAAACTGTAATGCTGCCAAAAGGATGAAATCGGCCCATGAAAATCAGTCTTCGCCTTAAAATGTTAATCATGTCATTTTTCATTGTATCCGTTTCCATCCTGGCCAGCGGATGGATTATGGTTCATAATATCACGAACGCATTTGAAAAAGAAATCGGCGAACGGGCGATTGCCATCGCGAGAACCGTCGCCCAAATGCCTGACATCCGCAAGCATGTCGGGATCAAAGGCGGAGAACAAGTCATTCAACCGATCGCCGAACGAACGAGAATCGCAACCAACGTCGATTATATCGTGATTATCGATATGAATGGGCTCAGATATTCTCACCCTAACGAAGCATCCATCGGACAAGCGTTTGTCGGAGGAGATGAAAAAGCCGCCTTATCCGGACAAGAATATATATCCCGGGCGGAAGGAAACTTAGGTAACGCACTAAGAGCCTTCGTACCGATTTTCTTAGCCTCTTCGGCGACCGGAAGTATAGAATAAATAGTAGCCGACCGTACTAGACACAATAAGCAATATCAGAACAACTGGAATGAGATATATACTTGCCATCACTTGACCTGCGAAAGCTCCTGCGAACAATTTATCAAGAATAGTCCAAAAGTCTGCTATAGTGGATACAACGACAAACAATGTCGATAATCCGAGTATAATTCGTTCCAGCGATTGCCGTTTTTGCTCAAACGATCGTTCCTTCTTGCTTGCCTCCTCTTTCTCTTTCTCCTGAAGCTCCTGTCTCTTCAATTGGGAGTAGCGCTGCAACGAATCCAACTCAAAATGCAATTCTTCACGCAGGTTCTGAATCCGGAGAGAGTGGAAAATCGAATCGTAAAGAAGTGCCTTATGGGTCATATTCGATACTTCAAGGAAAGATGACCGTAACGTAAATTGGATGATATCGTGCTGAACCTCATCGATTTCCTCGATGGTTTGAAATATTTGGGTGATTTGGTTCCGTTCCAATTTACTGATACGTGCTGCCCGTTGAGCCAGATGCATAAGCGTACAACGCTGGTGTAAAGCGATAAGAAACAATATAAAGTAGCTATTCTTAACCGAGGCAGGATAATGCCGTTCGAAGAATGAATCCGCTTTTGCATGACCTGTTAAAAATACAAGATTTGCTGCTCCCTCTAAAGAAAATCCCCAGTAACTGTTCTTAAAGAAATGCTGGGTCTCTGTCCGCTGCAGTCTGTTGATCTCTCGCTTGCTGGGAATATGGTGTTCTCCGAACGAATGCCTCAAATGAAAGAGCGCTTCGAAAAGTTTTTCTTCCACAAATTCATCTTCGCGCGGAGGCAGCAACGCAAAGGTAAACGTATTAGCCATAGAAGGGCTACCGTTTTCCTCTTCGAAATAAGCTGTAACCTTAAAATCGGACGTAAGCATCTCAATCCAGTGTTGAAATGAAACATGTACCAGTTCAACCGGCCCGTCCTTATTTTTCTTATGCTCGCGCCACATCGATTGTTGATCATGTTGGTTAAACTTCTTTAAAGTATAGTTACGCCAAATGAGCTCCTCCATTGTAGGAGAATCCCGATAGCATATATCCATAATTAAAAATCCTATTTTTGTTTCAAATAAAAATAAGTGGATTTGTTCAAATGAGAAGGCAAAAATTTCATCCTTCTTTTGATAAAATACGGGACGCTGGGGATGAAACCATTTCATCCGAACATTATTATTCAGAACATAGTAACGGCAGACTGACGTTACTGAACTCCCGACCAGCTTTCGAATGTGGAGCAGCAAGCTGTTGTCAGTCGTAAAGTGTTTCGCTTCCCAAATCCCTTCATGGATGAGCGCTTGATCGGTAACGAACGGAACGACCAACCGGGTAAAATGCTTGATCAACGGTTTATCCATTCCTGCGATGCTCCTTCTGAATTGTACCTTCAATTGAATCCAATGCGCTCTTCAATCGATCCAATATCAGTTCATCCTCATTACTCAAGATTTCTTTTAAAGCCGGGTATAAATTCAGTCTGTGATTCGACTCTTTCAACCTAACGATCCTTTGTGACAATTCCTTAAGACCATCATCTTCAGTGTCAACATAGCACACTACGCCAGGTAGAAAATGGTTCTTGGCAAACCCCGTATAAGGGATCCCTCGAGAACTATAAGTTATGGATTCCACCGCTTGCAGCAGCTCCCAGGAAAATGGGGGCAAGCTTTGCCCGTTCATGAAAATATCCAGCACAGCATCCGTTAGGCTGATATGTTCCCATCCAACACCGAATTGCTTATTCAACTGTTTACTGAATTTTTCCATAACTCTTTCATTAGCCAGCATAGCTGCCGCCTGATCAACAAGCTCATCGGATAGAGTGTCGAGCGGAGTCAACCATGAATCTTCAACGACCGTAGTGCCTATATCGGGGCAACCCAGTGTTTCAAAGGTGGATTTTGAGATTGCAATAGGACGCCAGTCCATGATGGTCTGCCCTAATTTTTTGCTCCTGCATTTCAAGATTACAAACGGATGTGGAAGATGCCCGAAACGGACAAGAAATCCCTGAGTGTACTTTATTTCTTTGCTTAGAATTTCCAATACGGCTTCAACGTTAACGTGGAATACCCCCCGCTGCTTATATCGGGGTATGATTTCATTCAGTTGACTGAAGATGGATGAAGAAAGCTCCGACCTCGGAAGAACATGGGGAACATAAAAATTCGTACCTTCCGCGGTCTTCATAGCCAGCAGCGTTTGAGCCATTTCTCTCGAGAAGAAAACACCGCTTAAAGTATCCGCCTGAACCTTCTGATTTACTTCATATTTGGTATATTTGACCTTCTCTAGAGCGGAGCGTATACCCAGCTCCGTGATCCTCCCGCCGGAGATATGACCATAACCTTCGAGAAGCTCCAAAATCTTGTTTACATAGTTATATGGCATTCCCATAACATCACAGATTTGCTGCGGATCTTGGAGACCCGCTTGAACGAGCAGAAGCACGGCATGCTCTATGGTATCGAACTCTTCACTTGCACTTTCCAGCAGACGAAGCTCTAATAGAGCCACAGGAAAATAAACCCCGGCAAAAAGCTCAAGCTTTCCGCCGGCAAATAATTCAGGGTACGCACGGTAGAAGTCTTTCAACGCACGCTCGTTATTTTGAAATGACGATGATGCTCTTGTGTGCGTAAATTGTTCTGCAGACATCGCTTACCTAACCTTTCATGACGTCTAGTGGGAATAGCTTCTCCGATAAGATAATTTGACCATTACCTTTATCGATTTGTGACAGCAGCAAGCGAATGAATTCGGCAAATTCCTTCTCACTTGTGCCCGGTTTCGGCCGTCCCTCTTCATCCCTCTGTGTTTCATCTTCATAAACACACGATTTAAAAAAATCCATATCTCCTATCAGTACCAATTGCTGCTGGCATCTGGAAAGAGCCACGTTTAAACGGCGAAGCTCCTTCAAAAAGCCAATTCTCTTTTTATGAGGAGGGATCGTATTGGAACGTGTGCAGCTGTAAATGATAATGGGCCTTTCCTGCCCCTGAAAGCTGTCGAGAGAGGCCACAAGCTCATTGGCTTCCTCCCGGGATATTTCCGGAAGCTCCTTCATGACCAACTCCCGCAAAAATTTAACCTGAGTATTGTACGGCGTGATGATTCCAATCTCTTCGGGGGTGAATGACCTTCCTCCCGGAACATACTTCTTTCCTTGGGGATTCAACGTTTCGGGATTTATCGATTGCAGTGCTTCCTTTAATACTTCTACAGCTAACATCGCTTCATATGTATTGTAAAATCCTTCCCCGGTCTTCTCGGTCTCGCGGCGTCTGCTGCTGTCCGATGTTGAAATAAGCGCGAACGGGCTTGTACATAGGCGAAGTAAAGGCGATTGCAGTCCCCTCTTCCCTTCAAATGCCTTATATTGGCCTTCATAGAACCATGCTGACAGAACATCCGATATCTCGCCGGGCATCCGGTATTGGGTATCTAATAAAATTTTGTGTTCATTCGGAAATCGCTTGTACATGTACTCAAATAGACTGGTGGAAAGCAGTGATGTGTCCACTGTATTTTCCTCGCAACGAAGTTTAACCTCACTGTCTTCAATAGGCGGTATCTGCAGGTGATCCCCAAGCATAATAACCTTGGAGGATCGACTCATAGGTACGATCGCGTTATGAATCTGAATTTGTCCAGCCTCGTCGATAATCGTTACATCGAACTTCAAATCTTTAAATCTCTGTTTGCTGTTAATCCCAATACAAGTGGCTCCGACCAGATCGACAGATTCAAGCAGCACTTGGGATAAAGCATAATTTTTCTTTTCCGCCAAGTGTTCTTTCCATTGCTGAATCGCCGCGCGCATCTGTTCGATTTTACCGTTGACTGTATAACAATGCCCTACAGCTTGATCAAGGGATTGTTCAGTTATGTTTTCCGGTACTTCAAAATCCGGAAGGTAGGATTCCCAAACCGGTGCGGAACGGACGGCCTGCGAGCCTTTTTGCCCTTGTTCCTGAAGATGCCTCCAATCTGATTTAAGAACGGTCATACGGTCTGAGCATACCAGTTCCTCTACGGCTTTATAGACGGAGTTGTATTGCTGAGCAAGAGCTGCTTCCTCCTGCCTTAATGCTTCATGGCCCGACAGATGCTTCTTCAGATTATATACACGAAGCTGGCGAAGCGGTAATTCTATTATTTTCCTAAACTTAGAAAGATTATGATATTTTGTGATTTTCACAACCAGAGAATCCACGCTGCTCCGGTGCTGCTTGATCCCTTCCTGGACTTGAAGGAACTCCTTGTAAATGCTCCGAAGCTCAGGAAGCTGCTTTGCGGTGAGAGCCTCATAAGTCTGATTGAGCTGATCTTCGGCAATATCCAATTGTATGAGCGTTTCCTTAACAGAAGTAAGGATGTCTTTATAAAAAGTCAGCTTCTCTAAATCATTGTTCAGTTTGCTTTCATATTCGGAAGTCGCTTTCTCAATACGCCGTTGCAGCTCAAGGGCACGGTTTTCAAACATAAGATGCTGAACGTTGACTTGGACCTTCTCCTCGTTTCCTACACGAATCGTCTCAATCCCTTTTTCTTGGGATAGCCTCTCCAGCACATTGTCTACGGCTTTGTTGTTTTGACTGGAAATCAGCACGCGCTTTTTTTCGTTTTTGACAAAATGTTTAACCCATTCGAGGATGACCGTTGTTTTTCCCGTTCCCGGAGGGCCAAGCACCAAGAGCGCATCCTGGACATTTATTCCCCTTACGATTGCATCGATTTGGCTATCGTTAGGGGGATATTTTGTGCTTTTTAAGCGATCGACGGCAGCCGTCAAATCAGTGTTCAGATATGGAAGAAAATGATTTCGTCCCAACACATTTTCCAAGTATTGCGAGGCGGCGGTTCCACTGCGCAATTCCTCAATAACGGCTTCCCGGACCTCCCGTTGGACAGCATTGTATTCTGGAGCAAGGATCCCCCTTTCAGGCATCTCATCTACGGAAAACTTGGTTTCAAACCATACGTCGATGCGCGGCGGATAGGCTTCCGGATCCAACTGCACTATGGTTCCGGTAACCGTTTCCCCATTTACAAGTACAGTCTGGACTCGCACATTCTTCTTAAATACCTTTCCGTCCAAACTCGTAACATAGAAAGCAAATCCGACCTTGTCCACCCGGCTATAATCATTCACACTCTCACGAAGGATATAGGCCGTTTCAGTCCCGGATTGGGCGGCCGTTTTTTGAACTTCATCTTCGGCCAAATTATAAAATTCGGCAATATCCAGAAGACAATCGAATTCGTTGAATTCATTGAATTCGTCATCCCCATCGTCTCTGCTCTCTGCTTCTTCGGACGTCTCCCCGCTTATTTTTCTGTTTCCGTCTCCTAACCGGTTTGTTTGTTCCTTAAGCTTGGGAAGAAAATCATAGAAGGACTGTTTCGCAGCGTCGCGCTCTAACCAAGAGTGCCCGGAATAAATATCTTTACCTTTCCATAACACCGCACCGTATTCCGTGAACAGCTTTAAGGATTGTCGAAGAAACCGGTTCTGTTCCTTTACACTCTTCTTCTTTACATATTTGATAATAAGACTCGCTTCAGGCTTTCCCTCTTCCATTTGGATTGCACAAAGCAAGACCGCTTGTTCGAGCAAGAAAACAAGACTGTCATTTTTGTCCCACATCGTCAGAAATACCCGGGTGGCGGAAACTTGTCCAATCAACTCAAAGGGGTCTAATTTCAACTTTGCACATTGATTAAAGAAAGTCGTCGTGCATACAAAGGGCAGCCTCTGAGCGAAACGGAGCGTTTCTTCTTCCGGGTATAGGTATACGTTATGTTCCTGCACGTTTGATCAACTCCTCTAAAGCGGGAAGGGGAGCTGTCTCAGCTTTAAGTGTTGACGGAAGCGTTAGCCCGCCTTTGTCCTTTAATGCTTCGCCTAGAAACAAACGGTCCGTTTCATCCATGCGATCGTTAATGCGCTCCATGCTTTTAACTCCTTTTAAATTGCTGCAAAGCATATTTTAATTCCCGTGCGTCCCGATATCGCTCTTTCGGATTATACTTGAGGCATTTCATCACAATGTCGTTCAGGATTGAAGGAATTTGCGGGTCTTTGTACATAGGAGGATTAAAAAACTCCCAATTCAGGCTGGATGAAAGCATGGAACTACTGTAGTCAACTCCCAAACGAGGAACCTCCCCAACAAGGAGTTCATAGAGAATGAGACCAAGAGCGAAAACATCCACCCGGTCCAGGCCTATGCCTTCCAGATATTCATTCTGTTCGGGTGCCTGATAGTTTGCCGTACCTTCACCTTTACGCGGTAACGCTGCTGTAAGGTTAAAATCGATTAGGAACACCTGCTGACCTCGCAGCAGAACGTTTTCCGGTTTGATGTCTCTATGCTGGTATTTCTGATGGTGCAACGGTGCCATAATATCGCACAGTTTAATTAAAAGATCGACCGAAGTACGCATCGGAACCCGGGTACTGAGCTGCTCCCGCAGAGTTAACCCGCCTTCAATCAACTGCATGATCAAGTAATACGTTTCCGTTAGCTCGTCATAGTGAGTCATATATAAGGCAGGAATATTCGAAGTCCAATTGGCTAATTTATGAATAACTTTGGCTTCCGATTCCGCCCGAGGCAAATAGCGTTTCTCGACATATACTCGCTTAATGCCCACCTTACGTTTTTCCTTTTCATCGAATGCTTCAATAAACGCTGAATTCGAACTCTCGTAAACGGTCTTTAGATAGGTGTATCGAAAGGATTGCGTAAAGACAATGTCAGACATGGAGCAGAACCTCTTTTTCAAATTGTTCTTTCACTTGAATAATACCGGGCCGTTGACCAGGTACCGGACTGAGAAGATTTGCAGTAAGCTGTACGAATTCCCGGGATAGCTTGGATCTTTGAAGCTCTGCCGGCTTTTTAATTCCTTGTACAGGTAAACCAAACATATACAAAACAAGAACACCGAAAGAATATAAATCTACTGAAGGCCAATAGGTATCACCGGCATTCAAAGCAATTTCGGGAGCTTTATACGGGTCCTTCCGCTCGAGCACTTTTTGTATCATTGTTTCTATATTAGGATTATCGACTTTGGAGTATTCGAAATTGCAAATTTTAGGAAGCCATCTGCCATTCTTCAGTTTCGTGAGATAGATACTGCTGGGCCGAAGGTAACGGTGAATAATAGGTTCTTCATTATCGTGTAATTCTTGAATGCCATTCACAATCCCCAGCAAAATGTCCAGCTTTTCATGAATGGTCAGCTGCTTCAGGTTCACTTGATCCAAGGTTTGGGAGCGTTCGCCCCCTAACTCGTAGCATGTATAAAAGAACTCATTACCTGATTCAATTTCAATGGGTCTATACCTTACAATGTTTTGCGGCAAGGGATCCATCGTCCAGCGGCGTTCCAGTGTCATCCAATCCCTCAGCTGGAAGCCCGAATCCTGTTTAACCTTACTTCTTCTGAACTGACGTACAACGCAGTAGACCTGCAAATGCGTAAATTCGTTATATCTGGTACACATGAATTTTTTCTCGCAGGCCTCCGAGTCATCCAACGGCAATAAATATTCAGGATAACAATCCATGATCGGAATGTTGTCTTCGTTAATCGGTTCCGCCAATACACGGTGATGTGCCATTACGTAGGACAGGATAACCTTATGGAAGCTAAGCAATTGATCTACAGCTCTTTTAACCGTAATCGGGTCCCCTTTGTCACTCGGAGCATTTCCAGGATGAACGGCTTCATTTCCAATGCGTTTTACTTTGTGTAAGTGTTTGGCTATCTCACCGTCGAAGAAACCTATCTCTGCGGTTTTACGAATGCGCTCATCCAGGGTAGGTGTTTTCCATGCACCAATAACTTCGATATGGTGAAACTCACAAATCCATGTCATAAAGCGTTCCAATGCTTTTCGCATTTCAAATGCAGCAATGTTCGGTTTGGTTTTCACATTTTGCTCAGCCTGCCTGCAGTGTCGATACAATTCCGGCTGCAACGTCTTAAGAAAAACAAAGTGATCGGGCATGAATTCTCACTTCCTGGCTTCTATATTCATTTAGAAGAAAAACGTTAATCGGTATCTATCTTTTTTATGCTATCGATTCATTAGACCTTGGCATAATAGTCAGCCCCAAGTTCCTGCAGTCTACCGATCCGATCATGTGTTTCGGGATGGGAAGAATGCAATGCCCGCCACAATCCTACTTGCGGTTGGGAACCGGCAAGCTTATCCAGCGCCGAGGCCAATGGTTTCCCGTATCCGATTTCCAAGGCAAATTTGTCCGCTTCGAATTCATTTTTGCGGCTGGAGTTCAATACAAGCAAAATGCCGATTTTGGTCCATATCCACATCAACCCGGCTAGCATTGCGTCGAACAAGAGAGCGGCCCAAACCCTTCTGCTGACCATGGCAACTGTTATTGTCGAAACAAAACGAATACACATGAATACACACGTAACAATCAGGTTTCCTACCGAAATGACCAGCAGCATATCCGTATCTTTGTTGGACAAATGGGCAAACTCGTGTGCCAATATGGCTTCAATCTCGTCATCAGGCAGAGCTAGCAGCCCTTGCGTCAAGCAAACGGTTCTGCGGCCGGTAGCAAATGCATTGGGCGACGGATCATAGTTAATGAATATGCGAATATCGCCCGGCAAGGATGGGTCTTTAGACTTAGCCTTTTCATATACTTTATTGAACAGAGGCTCGATCCGATCGCGAAATTCTTTACGGGTAATGGGCTTGGATCCGGTCTGCATTCGAAGTATGTATTCTCCTATCGGGGATAACGCTGCGGCCAAAGAAGCGGCATAAACAGCAAGAACAATCAAGAATCCCTCTATACCGGAAGCGCCAAACAAAGAGAACAAAAGGAATATGTTCAAAATCAAATACACGATAACGCCCCAATTATTTTTTTTGAACAGCCTTCTAAAGAAATCCACAAGATACAATCATCCCAGCTCCTTTGTGATTACTTAGTACCACATTGCTTTCGACAACTTCGTACAAATTCCTCTATTTGTAAATTAAATTTTACGATTTTTGGTATGTTTTATAGGAATTTGAACCTATTTCAAACAGCTTCTTAATTCATATATGTACCGACACCAAAATAAACAAAGACCCGAAGGGTCGAATCGTCCCCATCGGGTCTTCTTACTCACTTCACCTTATTCTCTTTCTGCCGCGCATCCTCGAGCGTGACCTGCACAAGGCGGCTGATGGCCTCGTCCAGCGCTTCTCCGAACGCTTCCGGGTTGGAAGTAACCTGCCAGCGGTTTTCGCGGATGACGCCCAGCGAGCCTTCGATGGATTCGTCCCGGACCCCGGCATCCTCAAGCAGTTGTACCGCTTTCGTCAGCGTATCGACAAGCCGCATCGGGCCGTAGCTTTGCGGTTCCTTGTACAAAGCCCGCGCGGCTGTTAGGACATAACCGACGAAGTCCAAAATCCGGTTATGCAGTTCTTCTTCAGATATGTTCTTTTCCGTATTGGTCATAGGAAATTACCTCCCTGGACGGTTTGCTGGTTTTCGGGCGCGGCGGCTGGTCCGCGTAACCAAGGGTGATCAGCAGCTCGGGCACAACTTCTTCGGGCAGGCCAAGCAGCTGCTGCACCGCCTTCGGGTGGAAGGACCGGGCCGGACAGCTGGATACGCCCAGCGACTGTGCGGTTAGCATAATGTACGCGGCCGCGATGCCCAAATTGACGAAGCGCAGCGCTTGGGCCGTGTCGGCTCCGCCTTTTTCCAGCGCTTCTTTCTGATTGGTGCAAAGCACTACCACGGCAGCCGGATTGCCCGAAACGCCCTGGGCAAATCTTTTCACCCTTCGGATTTGATCAGGGTCCTGCACGATCACAAAATGCGATTCCTGCGCATTGCTGCCCGACGGGCTGTTCAGCACCGCTTCTTCCAGCGCTTTGAAAATGTCCTGCGGAAGCCGGCGTGTCATATCATAAGAGCGCGTACTGCGCCTGGTTTTAATCGACTCCAAAACGTCCAAGCTCATTTGTCATCCTCCCTCACCTTCCATGCTGCGGCTTATTGAATCGAAAAGCCCAGCCGCTCCAAAATTTGCTTCAAATTTTCCCTCAGGCTGGCCGACGCGGCAATCGTTTCGGGACGGGTGCAGCGTCTTGCACAGTGCTCCGTCCAACCGTACTCCACGCCTTCCTTCTCGGGTTCACCGGCAAGAGACACCCTGCGGCCGTCGTACGTCCTGCGGTTGATCATCGTCCGGTCATACTCGACCAAGCCCTCATCCAAGTACTCGGTGGAGTAGCGTTCTTCATGCACGGTCACTTTTTCTGGCAGACGCGGCTTGACTCCCCGCCGCACGCCTTCACGCTCGAATCCGACGGCCAGGCCTGCCAGTGCATAAACCCCTTCCGGAAAGCCCAGCTCCTGCGCTACGGCTGCCGGATCGTTACGGATGGAGCCTACCGGCACCGCCGACATCCCCAGTGATTCCGCTGCGACCAAGGCGTTCTGCAGCGCCAGCGCCGCGTCGACGGACGCCAGCAGGAACATCTCCAGCGATTCCGCCCCAAACCGGTACCCCTGCCGCTCGGTGAGATATTTAAGCCGGTAGATATCGGCGCAAAAGACAAGAAATACCGGGGCTTCGTTAATGAATTTCTGGCTTCCCGAAAGCCCAGCCATGCGGGCTTTGCGCGCCTCGTCTTTGACGACGATGATGCTGTACGCCTGCAGGTTCGAGGAAGTCGGCGCGCTTCTGGCGGAGGTGAGAATCGCTTGGAGCGCTCCCTCGGCAAGCGGCTTGTTCAGAAATCCTCTGACCGATTCGTGCGAAGTCAGGATATTCAGCGTCTGATTCATGAGATCCACCGGCAGCTTAATGCCCTCGAGCTCCATCCGGCTTCGAATGGTTTGCCGGCTCATACACACAGCTTCCCGTTCTCCATGATTTTCAGATCATCGATGGTTATGTCCGGCTTGGACACCACGCCGTCGATATGGACGCCAGCCGAAACGGTACCGCCGAACGTATTGTTGCTGCCAAATGCGACATGGATGGTACCGTAAACTTTTTCGTCCTCAAGCACGACGCCGGTAATTCTGGCTTTATCGTTGGTTCCGATGCCGAATTCGCCCAGCTGCCGGCCATCGCCGTCTCCCAGCACGCCCAGCAGCCAGTCCGCCGCTTCGCCCTCGGCCTTGGCGATCCGGCCTTTTTCAATGGTCAGCAGCAGCGGCGAGCTAAGCTTACCGTAGTTGGCCAAGGAGCCGTCGATCAGAATTTGGCCCTCGGCCGATCCTTCCACCGGGGCGATATAAGCTTCGCCGGACGGCAGGTTGCCGGATTCCCCCGGATTCAGATATACGCCGGTGCTGGGAACGCCATTTCTGCCCGCAATCGAGAAGCTGAGGGTATATCCGCCCTTTTCGATGCGGACCTGCTTGCCCGAAGTCAGCATGTCGGCTGCCTTCTCGGTCAATTCCTTGACCTGTGAATAGTCGGCGGCGATAGCACCCTCCAGAAACATATCTTCTGTAATGCCCGGCATGGTAGCCAGTCGTGCACCTGCAGCCGCAGCCGCTTTGCGCGCCTGCGTATGGGTCAGCGAATGCTCGGTAATGCACAGGACAACCTGTGAAGCGGCCATTGCCGCGGCGATCGGAGCAGGCGGCTCCTGACCGGAGCGCTCCCTTACTTTGATCACGGCAAGCATGGCTTCCGCGCCAAGGCTTTTGCCCGCTTCGTACACCGATTCGGCCAGCCCTTTCTTGACGTCGTCAGTGACGATAAGGAAGGTTTCGCCCTCCTTCAAGCCAAGACATTTTTGCAGTACATTTTTACTGATTTCGACGAGTTGTTGATTCATCTCTATTCCACCCATCCTATGGAGTTTGGGATTGTGTCCTTTTCATTAAATCATTTCAGAAACTAATTTTGCCATAAGCGCATTCGAGAGGATGACCGGCTTGCCGCTGATCCGGTGCACCAGCTCACGCGCTTCTTCCGTGTAGCCCATGCAATCCAGCAAAATCAGATCGGCTTGTTCCTTCAATTCATTTGCCGCTTTATAAAAATTTTCCTCATCGTTCTTATATGGCGATGCGATCCCGAAGACCGGATTCATTCCGAGCGGGGCGTATTTGGGCTGCAAAATGTCCGTCTGCTCCGGCAGCGGCACCATAACGCCGAGGCGGCGACCGCCCGTCATCGCCTTGACTGCCGGCGGGATAATCACGTCCGGTTCGATCAGGTGAGACGTATTTGTTGTCAGCCCGGGAAACACGCCGGTACACAGAAGCAGGATTTGCCGGATTCCCGAATCCTCCAGCTCGTGGATTTTCCTCTGCAGGATCGGCTGAATTTTTTCCCGCGAGAACACGGCTGATTCCCCCGTCGTCAAACGGGAGGTTAGAACGTATTCTCCGGGCTCGGGGGCCAGATTCGTTTCAATGTACTCTTTTGAAAAGCCGTCCAGCACGCCGACTTGAACCAATTCCGCGCGCCCCTCCAAATATCGCTCAATGATCGGCGCCACATCCGTGCGGGGCGCCTGACCAATCGTAATCATACCCAAACGTTCCATTACGCATTCCTCCAGTCGGAATCGGGAAGAAAAACCCCCAGCGCTTAATCGCGCGGGGAGTTTTCTCCGCCGGTCTGTAAAATTTTCATGGAGCCGTACAGCTTGGTGATGCGCTCGAATTCGTCCTTATCGTAAAAGTGGGTGATGCCTGCAGTGAACTCCTTTGCCACTTCCACGGAGAAACGTACGGCAGTTGCAATATCGATCTCGTGGCTGGCGCCCGTTCCGCATCCCGGTACGGTCGACTGGGCGGTAACGGCTACGCCGACAACCGGAGCGTCAGTAGCCACACAAGGCTGTAGAATAGAGTTAATATGGTATAAATCATTGCCGTAAGGCGTGATGTCCTGCATGGTGATCGGGAACGTAACGGCCAGCTGGCCGGTCGCCATTTCCATAATGCGCACCAGGTCCTCGCTAATGCGGAGGATATAACCTTCCTTTACGGTCGGCGAGATGGCAATACCCTTATGGTTGATGACGCGGTTGCCTTTTGTCGTATCGATGGACAGGATCGCTTCCATCTCCGGCGTTACTTCATGTTTGTTCATGGTCAAAATATCAACCGGCGAATCCATGAAGTCAACCGGCTCGTGCGGGCGGGTCGGCGCATCCGGGCAAATGTGCGTGCTGATAATGACGTCGCCCTTCAGAGCATCGCCTTTGGTCTGCATGTCCGCCAGCTTCAGCGCTGCGGCAACGGCCGCAACCGCGCCGTCGGCGTCGGATACGAGGCCGATCCGGCTCGGACGGGCGCCGATGCCGCCCAAGCGGCCGATGATGCCGAAGGTCGGCGCGCTGCAGCCTCTGCTTTTTCCTTCCGTTCCATGAATGACGATCTTGATGAAATCGGTGCTGCCTTTTTCACCGGTGACTTTGTTTACAGTAATGGATACGTCCGGATAAGCGGCGAACAGCTCCTTGATTTTTTCCCCGTTGACATAAGCGCTATCCATCGCTTCCATTACGATCATGGTGTGTTTCAATGACATTTTACTTCCTCCATTCTAAGCTGTCCCCCGCAAAGCAGAGTCCGTCACGGACTACCCTCATGGAATCGATATAAGTGCAAAAGATGACTTTGCGGAGGTCCGTAAATCGAATTAACCTCAAGTTCATTCAGTACAGATACGGGATAACCGGCTTCTTGATAATGTCCTCGACCGGCTTCATAAGCCTCTCGTTATACATCGTGGTGCTGAGCAGCAAATTTTGCTTCGGAACGGTGATAACAGCCAGCTGTTGGCCCTTTTGGATGGCAGCGGTAACGATTGGTTTGGCTGTTTTCGCATCCAGCGTCATGATCAGGTCCGGGAAGGTGGAGAATCTCTCGCCATCCTTTTCCAGCGTCATGTATTCGTTCCAGAAGGTCATTTCATATTTGCCGTCGATCCAGACGGTGCCGACGTCGAAGCCCCCGGTCGTCTCCAGCGTGAAGTCCGTGACGGATCCGGTCGTGACGACTTTGCCGCCCAGCTTGGCGACGACGGCGTCGATCGCCGCTTCGCCTTTGTGCGAAAGCAGCGCCTCACCTACTCCGATAGCCTGCGAGATCGCGCCCGGCGCGCCGTTGCGCTTGGCGTAGCCGACGGTTACAGGGTTACGGGCCACCGCCACCAGTCCGCCTGCTTCCACGGACGCTTTACGGATCATGGACGCGGACCGCTCAAGCGAGCCGGATATGCTCATTTCGATATAATTCGCGTCTTTGCCGCCTACACCGGCCTGGTGGGAAACGTAGCCTTCCAGCTCGGACAGGTTCATGGAGCCCATGGCACCGGTAGGATGGGCCCGTCCGTTGCAGGCGAAATCGACAAGCGGGATGCCGGTGATTGCCGATTGGAACCACCCGTTGACCGAGGTGGAACCTCCGTTCTCATTCGTATGGAGTCCCTGGATCGGTCTCCCGATTTTTTGCGAGAGCATGTCAAGCGCTTTGGCATAGTGAATCGGCATGACGAATTGGTCTTTGGCCGCCGGCGCCCCTACCATGGATACAGTGACGAGCAGATCGTCCTCGGCGAACTTGTCTATCGGTGTCAGCTCGACCTGTCCGACTTCCAAAGCCAGACGCCCGAGCTTCAGCCCCTCCTCAATCCAGCCGCCGCCGCCGCCGCCCAGCAGGGCGCCGCCGTAAACCGCGTATTCAACCATTTGTGCGTCGATCTTGATATTCGTCAAAAGGGTTCAGCCTCACTTTCTAAATTTAAATACCGAGTTAAAGAAGCTGTAGAGCGCGTCTCCCGCGATAAATCCTGCCGCCATGATGCTCATCGGCGCCTCGGCTTCCTTCTTCCAAATGCGCGTTACGATAATCCGGATCGCGATACCGCTAAGCACGGCCCAGCAGGCATTCGGCGAAAGGATCAATAGACCCGTAGCGAATAATACGCCAAGCTGGCGGCTTGGTCCGCCGATCAGCTGAATGATCGCGCCCGGAATGGCCCAAAGAAGCAGCTGGGTTGCGACTTCCGGCGAAGTACCCGCTTGGATCGTCGAAACGTAAACTTTATCGATCGGCGGTACAAGGTTTTGCGCGAAGTACGATTGATAAGTGAAAAGAACCGTAAGCAGAGCCACGCCGAAAGCGATCATAGCCGTGATGTACTGCTGCTTCCTGCCGTTCAACTCAAATTCCCGGTCGGCTCCGCCGCCCCGCAGGATATGGCCCGTTTTCAGGTCATAGCCCATGTCGGCAAATGCCGGACCGGTCGAGGCGCTGAAGCCGGCCAATAAAGCGAGGGCTACCGGCGGGAAGCCGATCAGCATGCCGAACAATAACGTGATAAAGGCGACGGCAAAAGCCGGGAACCAGCCGGAGTGCATCGCCGCGATACCGACAATCAGCTCATGAACGAACGCTGCGAAGGCGGCAAAGAAGAGGAACCCGATCAGCATACCAAGCGGCATGTCCGTTATGAGACCGCCGGTAACCGCAATGATGAGTGCGATGATCAGATAAGCGACAAAGCCTAAGCCCAGCGTGCGCTTCGCTTCATTGATGGGAACCGTATGCTGGGCATCGTCGGATGCGGCCGCCGTTTCACGTGCCGCCTGGCTCTCTGCCGCTTTTTTCTTCTGACTGCTGAAGATCAGCATCGTTACCTGGATTAGCGCAACGATACCGGCGCCGATCATGATGCCGTGTGCAATGTACAATTTATTGACGTCAATGCCGAACAACGGAACGGAATACTGGCGGATCAAGAGGCCGATGCCGAACATGCTCAATGCCCAAATGTTCCCGATAAACGCCACGCCGAAAGCGGACATCGAAATCTTGAGCCAGGAGCCGATAAGACCGATAACGATGCCGACACCGAGAAGCCCTGCACGCTTGCCGCCTTTGTCGCCTGCGAGAATCGATTGGGCTGTCGCTACCCCGGGAGCCCAAGTGCCGGATGCGGGAAACAGCTTGGAGTCAAAAAGCTTGTACAAAATGGCGGCGTCCACGAACATGGCAAGCGCGGCGCCGATCAGCATCGGGATGATCAGCTCGGGCGTACCCATCACAAAAGGGATGCCGATCGGAATCAGCAGGCTGTTGGCCGCCCCGAAGGTGGCCGAAGAGATCGAGGTCTGCACCATATTTTGGCGGTGGACCGATCTGTATCGATTAAATATGGTAACTGGAATGCGCGCAATCAGCATGGCTACCAGCGCCCCGATAATGGAGGTATTCGGCGTGACGCCGAGGGTGGTGACGATCTGCATGCCGATGATGGCGCCAAACACAGCTGTAACGATGTTCAGGATGAGGCCAAAGGGCTCAAAAAACCTCGGATGCTTCTTTTCATTTTCCTCTTGCTGTACTTGATGATTTCCCACTGTTATTCCTCCGTTTCATTTGGTCGATCCGGTTCCTGCTCAGGCGGTGAATAAAGGATTTTGCAAAATTTGCTGAACCTCGTCCCTGGCCCTTTTGAGCATTTCAAGCGTATGTTCTACCTTCTCCGGCGGCATCCGGTGATCCGGTCCGGCTACGGTCAGCGAAGCGACCGCTTCGTTTCGGCGGTTAAACAAGGGAACCGCGATGCCAAAGACCGAATCTGCATAATCTCCTAGAGAATAAGCCCATCCCTCCCGTCTGATGTTTCGCAGTCCCTCCATGAGCTTGTTTTTACCGGGAAAGGTTTTGAGCAGTTTATCCGCCCTTAGCCCTTCAGCAATGATGCGCTCCTGCTCCTCCTGCGATAGATACGCCATAATAACTTTATTGGATGCCCCGGCATAAAGCGGGACCCTGCTCCCCACGGTAAGAACATACTTAAGCAATTGCGAGCTTTCATAGATGTCTATACAGATTCCCTCGTGCCCGTCCAGCCAGGTGAGAAAAACCGATTCCCCCGTCGACTCGGATAGTTTTTTCAGCATCGGGTGAATCCGCTGGGCAAGCCCCATCCGGTCACCCGCGATGGCTCCAAGCTCCATAAACCGCAGGCCCAGCCCGTATTTTCGCGTTTCGTTGTCCTGCTCCAGAAAACCGTGCTTACGGTAGGTGGCCATAATGCGAAATACGATGGAATGGCTCATCCCCAGCTCTTTGGCGAGCTCGCGCACGCCCCACGAAGGATGCTCGCGCGTAAACGAATTCAATACGGCCAGCGCCTGATCCAATGTCTTCAACACAGAATCCCATCCTTTGTACCTGTATGCGAACCAGCGGTTCTCATTTTGACCAAAAAAAGCGCCTGCAAAAATTAAAGCTTCGGTTCAGCCTCCTTTTTACAGGTAAATTCAGGATTCGATTTCTCTTTCTTAAAAAAGCTCCTCTGCCATGTTCCAAGCACCACGCCCGCAAAAACCAGCAAAGCCCCGAAGATTTGAGATGCGGAAACGGCATGGCGGAAGACCGCAAAATCAAGCAGCATCGTCATCAACGGCTGGAGGTTCAGCACAATGGCGGCTTTGGCGGCGCCGACCGTCTGCATCCCTTTGTTCCACCAGACGCTGGTCAGCCCTTGCGCAATGAGGATGGAGCCGAAGGCAAGCACCCAAATCCAAACCGAATGATGCCAATCCACCGTGGAAAAGGCCAATACGAACGGGTCAAACAGGATAGCGCTTAGCGCAAAGCTGTACACCGTGACGATGAATGGCGATAGCCTCCTGGACAGAATACGGATGAAAATCAGGTTGCATGCAAACGTGAATGTCCCGCCCAGAAGCAGCAAATCGCCCGTATTCAGCTGGAAGCTTGCAAGCCCAAGCGCCTGTGAAATCCCGACGGTCGCCACCAGGCAGCCTGCAATCATGCGCCAGGTAATTCTTTCCTTGAGAAAAATAGCGGCTAGCCCGGCGGTGATCAGCGGCGCCAGCGTAAAAATGAGCGAAGCGTTGGTTGCCGTTGTCCGCTGAAGACCCTGGTACAGGAAAATCTGATTAGCGATGAGGCCGATGACCGCGGACAACAGCAAAAACAGGACTTCCTTCCGGTTGACCTTGACCACGGCTTTGGCGGCGATTGCCCAGCCCAGGAAAACGACGGCGATGACCGTCAGACTTAGCGCCGAAAGAAAATACGGGGAAAATTCCTTGAGTAAAATTTGACGCGAAATATAGTTCAGTGACCAAATGAAGACGCAGAAAATGATAATCGAGTAGGCTTTGACCGGCGAAAACGCTTTGAAATCAGACAACCGGCTGCCCACTGCCCAGCTGTTTATACAGGGTAGAAGCAAATAACCCTTCCGCTTCGACCGCATCAATCACGAGCACGTTCAATTCTTTTCTCAAGACATCGGCCAGACCGATCGTGGAGAAGCCCGTGCAGGCGAAGACGATGACTTCCGTTCCCTGCTCCATCAGACTGCGCGCCGCAGCGATCGCCTTCTCGCGTCCGGCCGGCGTCATCAGGTCGGTAGTGTTCGTGACTCCTTCCGGACGGATGGAGTTCACCAGCAGATCGCCCAGCAGGTTATTCATGACGGCCGGCACCTCGTCGGTGATACCCATTACGCCGACCTTTTTGCCGATGGCCAGCGCCATATGCGAAGCTGCGCTCCCTGCGCCGATGACAGGAATGGATACATTCTCGCGAAGCTGCTTGATCGCAGGATCCGCAGCACAGCTGATAATGAGCAGCTTGCAGCCTTGAGCTTCGAGGCTTTGGCCGAGCGCTACGATTTTCGGATTGGCGATCTCTTCGGTCTCATCGTTGAAAATGCCAAGGGGCTGGTCCGGAATGCATTTGTTGATAACAGGCACCCCGTAGAGATTGGTGATCATTTTACCGTGCTGTTCCAGCACTTCGGCATCCGTCGTGGTCAGCACGCGAATCAATCCGATCATATGGGTTCATCCCTTTCCATTATTGTAAGACTAATCTGAAAAGTATTATTAATCTATTGTAATCCGTTTCAAATGTGTCAACAATGTGTCCAAACGCCAAAATGAACAAAGACCTGTTGTGCTGCAAGCACAACAGGTCTTTGTTCATTCTGCTTTTTTCAGAAGGTAAAATGCCGTGCACAAGTAATAGACAAACCGGTTCAGCGCATTGTCCAGATCGATATCCGAAATCTCCTTGATCCGGTCAATCCTGTATTTTACCGAGTTCCGGTGGACGTACATCCGGTTTGCGGTTTCGATCAGGCTGCCGCCGTTAGCCAGATAATAATATAAGGTGGTGACCAGATCCGTTCCGTTTTCTTTGTCATAAAGGGTCAGCTTGCCGATTTTCTTTTCAATCAGCGGCCCGAAATTGACATAGTCGGAAGACTCGAGAAGCAGATGGAACATTTCCACTTCTTCGAAGGTGAACATGTGCCTGTTTTTATCCAGACGCTCCCCGAGCGTGATCGCCTTCTTGGCTTCAATATAGCTGCGGTTGACTTCCCAAAGAGGGCGTTTGGCGCCGAAACCGCTGCGGATCCTGCCTGCCTGGGAAAGATGAGGTCCCAGAATATCGCTCCATGCCTTGGTTTTCTCCATGCTGTGGGCGGGCTTTTTGGCGAGGTCGCCTTTGCAGGTGGCCAGCAGCAGCACCAGCCGGTCCGCTTGTTTTTGGACATGGGAGCGGACTTTCCGGCTGGCCGATTCCTGATGAACGAGCTCGCTAACTTCCGCGAACAGAGCTGCTGTCTCGTCCAGGATGGGCATATCCCCCTCAATCATGCAGACCTCCCACAGCCATTCCGGCTGCAGTCCGAGCTGCCGGCCTTTGTTCTCCACTTCCTGCCGGGAGAGGGGCATACCCATTAACAATTCCTCAAAAAAGCTGCCTCTCAGCCGCTGCTCCGTATCGTAGGCGGTCTTCCTGCGCATGAGCTCCAGTGAGAATACGAGACGCGCTTGCTCGATGCAGACAAGCTCCAGCTCGTCCAGATGCTCTTTGCCCACAACCAGCCGGCCGACAAACTGCTTATCCACCGTGACGTCCCATCGGCGGCTTTTCGCGGAAGGTTCATAAGGTGCCGTAGAAGGAGAAGACACCAGCAGCTTGCCTGTACTGCCCACGAACCAGATCGGGCATTTGACCAGCTCGGCCACATTATCCGCCACGACCTGAATGCCGCTGTTGTTCAGCACCAGATTGGTGAGTGTCCTGTATACCTCTTCAGACCTTCTGAGCAAAGCGGCCTGCTTGTCCAGGATTTGCTCCATCACCGTGTAGGTGATATCAATATACGGAATCCCATTGGGGATCTGAATGATCGGAATATGATACCGGTTGCTGAGTTCGAGCGCTTCCTTCGGGATGCCGGTCATGAACCGCTCCGGCTTGATCCCCAGCGCCGCGGCCCCCGCTTGCGCCAGCTGCTCGATCAGATCCAGCAGCAGCGCGGGATCGTGGCGGATCGAATAGCCCGTGGTCAGGATAAGCTCGCCTTCGCGCAGCCAGCCCTTCACGTCCGGCACTTCCATGATATCGATGTAGCGGACGATGCGGTTCAGTCCTTTGTCACCGGCGACCAGCTTCGCCTCCTTCAGTATGGGCAGCTTCAGCAAATCTTTGACGGTTAGCCCTTTGAATTTCATGTCCTTCACCTGTTTCGGGCAGATTGTGTGTTTAGCTTTATTGTAACATAAAGCCGCGCGATTGGTGGGAGATAAGCTAAAATAATGTCAGGAAACCTGACGTTTGGTCATTTTTTGCCTAATCATGAAAACATCGTATTTCTATTCATACCGTTCTATAATAGTAAAGGTTAGAATCCTTTATTTTTTTAGCAAGGAGCTTGGCTATGATTTCTTTTCCTGCTTTAAACGATGAGCAATGGTTGAAGCTGCTTGAGCAAGCAGCTAAAACTTTCAATGAGGTTACCCTTAGCCGAGGGTTTACTTATTTCAAACAGCAGCGCGTAACAACACTAATCGTTTCTGAGAATCAGATGGTTCAAGCGAGGGTAACAGGCTCGGAGGAATACAAGGTTACGCTGCATGTAGACAAGCTCAAGGCCAGTTCCTGTACTTGCCCGGTCCAAACCTCCTGCAAACATCAGGCGGCGGTTATGATGGAGCTTGCCGACCGACTCGGTCATCCGGCTGCGCAGATTGTGAATGCCAAGCAGCACCTTAGACGGAGCGATTCGCATTCCCCCTCAGCATCGCTGCTCAACTCCTTGCCCGACATGGATGTGTTTAGCTGGCATCAGTTTCTGGACCAATATACATCCCATGTTAAACCGGGATATGATCAGGGGATGTATATGGACGCATTGCGGGATCAGCTGCAAAATATCCGGAAGGACGCCATTCCTTTTTCGGAGATGGACCGGATGTATTTCGAACTGCATCAAGAGTTGTTCATCCTGCGAAAGATCAACGAGCAGACCGTCCAAAGCAGTGTAAATTACTACACCACTTTTGCGCTGTACCGGGTGAGCGATGAAATTCATGCCTTGTTAAAGCAGAAATCAGCCCTATTCCACTTCACCCTCGCTGTAGATCGCCTTAAAGAAACGTTAAGTTATCTTAGACAGCAAATAGCCGAAGAAACCGGTCATAACTATCTGAATTTGGGCCTGTATACGGAACTGTGGAAGCATTGGATTGCCCCCCATCCCGAGGCCGGTGACTGGATGTCGCAAGAGATGAACCACATAGAGAAGGCATCAACCGATTCGATGTCCGATTCTCTCTCATTGGTGAAAGCTTACTTGTATCTTCATCAATCGAGAAGCAAAGAAGCATGGGCGGCTTTGGAAGCGAGCGGTGCGTTAAAAAAAGCGCCGGCGAGTCTATTTCTTCCTTTCCTGAATCATCTTTCCGATTCCTGCGACTGGGGAAATCTAGTGGATTGGCTGATAAGAACCGCCTCTTCCTTTTATGGCCGAAGGACCAAGGAATTCGATGTCTATATGAATTACTGGAAACAGGCGATCGCGCATGTTCCTGAAGCCGAAAAGCCGTTGTGGAACGTTCTGGAAGGGATGCTGCCTCATTCTGCTGTGATCATTGAAGAGATGCTGTACGAGCAGCGAAAATGGAAGCCTTGGATAGAAATGCAAATCCTCCAAGGACATGATCCCCTTCACCATCGGGTCAGCGTCCTGCAGCCGATCGAGAAGGAAGCGCCGGGTCTCCTTTTGCCTTATTACCATCAAGCCGTCAATCATTATGTCTCCCTTAAAAATCGGCATGATTACAAATTAGCGGTCAGGCTGTTGAAAAGACTGGAAAAAGTATACAAAAAGATGAAACAAGCCGATCGCTGGGATCGCTTCTTCACCGGTTTTACGGAACGGCACAGCCGGCTGCGGGCACTGCAAGAGGAAATGAAGAAAGGAAAGCTGTTGGAATGAGTACAAAATTGTATGATATGACCTTGCACGTGATTCTGACGGACAGCGGGGATGCCTTGCTATGGGGGCTTCAGGATGGAAATGATGTACCCGGCGATAAGTTCCGTAAATTATTGTTCGCTTGGCACGAGCCATCCTGCTACGGAACCACGCTGGAGCTGCAGCAGGCTGGGGAGCTGACAGTAACGATCCTCCCTGCAGAAATGGTGCTCCCCTTCTTCGCAGAGCCGAATTTCATGGAGGTCCTCCGATGGGAAGGCGGAAATGAAGCCGCCAAGGGATTACTTGAGGCCGCGCCGCTCTTATACAAAGAAGCCAAAGCAGGCCGTTATTTACCAAGCTACAGCTCATTCCGGAATGGGAAGCTGCAATGGACATGGGAGGCCGGATCCGAGGAGCTGGCAGAGCTGGATTGGGATACGCTGAAAAGCCTGGACAATTCAGGCGGGGAGCTATCCGGTTTGCGTTCAGCCTTCTCCGCTTCCGTTACCTTGGAGCACTATGCAGACAATGCTGCCGTGTCCGATCTTCGCCGCGATTATCCCGCGCTGTTTCAGGCGGCCCAGGCGGCAGCCGCCTCGGCCGCCTCGTTGACCGAGGAAGAGTGGCTCGCAGCACTCGGCTGGAAGCCGGACACCGCCCCCTTCCGCCCTGCTTTGCAGCTGCTGGAGCCCGACGATGAGCAGTACGATTGGCGCCTCCGTTTGGTGCTGCAGGATAAAAGCGAAGGCTCAACACTCGTACCCGTACGCCTGTCTGCAGACGGACACGCTTTGGGCACATGGGCCAGCGATTGGAGCCCTTACATCCGGGAACGGTCTCCCGGATGGGCGGCAAGGCTGTCCGCGGCGCTTCCAAGCGGGAATAGCGGCGGCGAGCTCTTCGCCGGGCCGTTAAGCGACGAAGCCGCTTGGCGGTTCCTGACCACGGACAGCCGCCAATTGCTGAGTGACGGCTGGAACGTCATGCTGCCCGGCTGGTGGGAGGCCGCCTCGAAGCGGAAGCCCCGCCTGAGGGCGCGGGTAACGTCTGAAGCCGGCGGCAGAGGCCAGTCGTTATTCGGGCTAAACGCCCTTGTCGATTTCGACTGGCGGGTTGCCATCGGCGATGCGGATCTGAACGAAGCCGAATTCTTAGCGCTGCTCAGCCGCAAGGAACGGCTTATCCGCTTCCGCGGCGAATGGGTCTACTTGGATCCCGGTCTGCTTGAGCAGATCCGCAGACTCATGGAAAGCGTGAACCCCGAAGAAGGCTTGTCCTTGCAGGATGTCCTTCAGTTGCACCTGTTAAACGAATTGGAACAAGAGAAGCCGTCAGAGAGCAGCCGCACAACCGAAAATGATGCGGAAGACGAAGAGGAACGGATCAAGCTGGAGGTGGAGCTCAACTCGCATCTCTTAGCACTGCTTCGTCAGCTTGGACAGCCGTCGGAATTAACAGAGCTTGCCGTACCTGAGGGGCTGCGCGCAGAGCTGCGCGGCTACCAGCGCGAAGGCTTCACATGGCTGAGCTTTCTTAGAAAGCTCGGGCTCGGGGCCTGTTTAGCCGACGACATGGGGCTTGGCAAAACCGTTCAATTCATCACTTATTTACTGCATCACAAGGCGGAGTCTGAGTCCCCCGCCCTGCTCATCTGTCCCACTTCCGTGCTTGGCAACTGGCAGAAGGAGCTGGCCCGTTTTGCCCCCGATGTAAAGGTGCTGCTTCATTACGGGAAGGGACGGTTAGACGGCGAGGCGCTTTCTGCCGTTTTGAGAGATACGGATGTGGTCATCACCTCTTATACGACGGCGCTGTTGGATCAAGAAACTCTGCAGGAGACCCTTTGGAGCTCGCTCTGCCTGGACGAAGCACAGAACATTAAGAACGCGCAAAACAAACAGTCGGCAGCTATCCGCTCGCTCAAAGCACGGCACCGCATTGCTCTCACTGGGACGCCGATCGAGAATCGATTGTCCGAGCTGTGGTCCATCTACGACTTCCTTAACCCCGGTTACTTGGGGAACCAGCGCGGGTTTCAGCATCGTTTTGCCAATCCTATCGAGAAGCATCACAACGAGGAGCGGACTGCGCAGCTCCAGAAGCTTGTCAAGCCCTTCATGCTGCGCCGCAAAAAGAACGATCCCGCTATCCGGCTGGATCTGCCGGAAAAGCAGGAAATGAAGGTCTATATCAACCTTACCGCCGAGCAAGGGGCACTCTACGAGCAGGTGGTCAAGGATCTCATGGAGCGTATGAAGCATCTGGAGGGCATGGAGCGAAAAGGTGCCATCCTCGCCGCCTTGACTAAGCTTAAGCAGCTATGCGACCACCCCGTGCTTCTAACGAAGGAAGCCGCGCTGTCTGAGAATACACTGCTGTCCGAAGAACACCGTGAAGCGTTCATCACCGGATCGGCGAAGCTGGAACGGCTCGTTGCTATGGTCGACGAGCTTAGGGACGAGGGAGATTCCTGCTTGATCTTCACCCAATACGTAGGCATGGGCCACATACTGGCCGATGTCCTGCAGTCGCATAGGGGCGAGTCCGTACTATACTTAAACGGCAGCACGCCGAAGACGGAGCGCGATAAGATGATTGCCAAGTTCCAGGCCGCAGACGGGACCCGTCCGGGCATCTTTATTTTGTCGCTGAAGGCCGGCGGAGTCGGCCTTAATCTGACGGCGGCCAACCACGTGTTTCATTTCGACCGCTGGTGGAACCCCGCCGTCGAAAATCAAGCCACCGACCGGGCCTATCGGATGGGACAGGAGCGCAACGTGCAGGTGCATAAATTCATCTCCCTTGGTACCCTGGAGGAGAAGATCGACGAGATGCTGGAGAGCAAGATGAGCTTGAGCGAGAACGTCATCTCCACCTCGGAAAGCTGGATTACGGAGCTCTCCAACGAGGATCTGCACGATTTATTCGCGCTTCGGCAGGCGTGGTGAGGCGCATTTAACTTCCATTCTATTCCTTTAGAACTATACAAAAAAAGCACAGCCTCCTCATTTTTATTGAGCGGCTGTGCTTTTTTTACATCAAGGGACTTTTTCAGTCTTCATCCAAGTTCACTTTTATCCCGCATCACTTTCCTTTTCACTTATTGCCCCAAAAGAAATTTGAGGCCCATTTTCATTCAAATATCCTTAATTCCTTGGCACGCTGCAGCGCCTGCACCCGATTGCTTACATTGAGCTTTCTGTAGACATTTTTAATATGCGACTTTACCGTTTCAGCCTTGATGTTCAGATGATAGGCGATTTCCTTATTGGATAATCCATCGGTGATCAATCGTAGAATCCTAGCTTCCTGCTCTGTTAGCATGACTTTAGGAGATGGTTCCTCTACCGGCGTTTCGGGACTCCCTGCCTTGTATGGAACTTCATCTTGCTCCCGCGGCTTAACCTTTGAGGGCTCGGCACCCTCGACTCTATGTTTTTTTCTGATTTTATCCAACGTTTTTGACATTCGCTGGGCGGTTACCGGCTTCATCAAATAATCCAGCGCGCTCATATCGAAGGCTTGAACCGCATAATCGTCATATCCGGTTACAAAAATCACGTCTATGGAAGCATCGAGATCAAGCAATAGGCTGGAAAGGCTCATACCGTCAATATTCGGCATGGAAATATCGAGAAATGCAATATGTACCGGATTCGCCTTCACATATTCATAAGCATCCAACGGATTTAGAAACTCTCCGCATATTTCGATTTCTCCGCTCTCAGACAGCAGCTTCTTTAAACGCTTCACCGCTAACTCTTCATCATCCACGATAATGGCTTTGAGCATGCTTCAGCCTCCAATCCGCTTGAACGGTCGTGCGGGAATGTCAAAGAAAACCTTTGTGCCTATTCCTTCTGCACTTTCAATATGAATGTCTTTTCCGTAGAGAAGCTGAATGCGTTGACTGATGTTCGACAGCCCTATGCCTTTCTTATTCACATCCGGCTTCAGTATTTCCTCACGTTTTAATTCGCTCATACCGCATCCATCGTCCTCCACGGCAAAGCGGATTACGGAGTCTGCTCCCTCTTTTACGGATATTTTTACGGTTCCCCCCCGTAAATTGGACATCAGGCCGTGTCTTATAGCATTCTCAACCAAGGGCTGCAGAATCAGCGGGGGGATCTGGATATCCGGATCCGCATTTACATCGTACTCCACACACAATCTCGCGCCAAAACGCGCTTTTTCGATGTTGATATACGCTTTTACCAATTCCAATTCATTTTCCAGGGTTGTCAGGAAATCCAGTTGTTTGAAGTCAAAGCCGCTTCTCAAATACCGCGAAAGATCCAGAGTCAACTCCTCTGCCTTCTGAGGCTCGTCGATGCACAGTGCGGCAATGGAGTTCAGGGCGTTGTACAGGAAATGAGGGTTGATTTGGGAACGCAAAAAGGCGATTTCCGCATCCTTGGCTTCGGATTGCAGCTGCTGATTCCTTCTGATCATTTCCTTTATTTTTTCGTTTAAAGAAGTGAAGAATAACACAGCCACTATAGTCATCGTGATATGAATGATCTGCACCTGAAAAACCTTAAAAGAAAACCCCCTAATCATTGATACTGTTGTCAGTCCAACAAGACAATAGTAGATGGAAAGCATAAGCGCCATTTGTATCTTCTTTCTCTTTGTTGCTTTGATGAAGAGCTTTTGAAAGAATACGATAACCGGCATGCTAATTAAAAGGGTAAGAGCTGTAGTATAAAATCCCAAATCGGGCCCAAGATAAAGTCGGTAGAGGATGATAAGTACGGATAGGAATACGCCTGTTTGCCAACCGCCATGTAACGTCCCTAACAGTAATGGAACGATTCTAATGTCCAAATGGATATTGGAAGTAATATAAGCAGGAAAGGACATACATAGTAGGATCGATAGCCCCGCTAATACGCATACGATAATCTGTCTGTGATGACTTCTCTCAGATCTCTCAGCAAAAAATATTTGGAAGATGAACATTACAGCGGCTATAAACGCGAATTGGAGCAAAAAATCCTTTATAATATCCATAATCCTACAATCACCTTTTCGAGATAGGCATGTGTAAATGATTATTGAATTTCCACCATTCAACTAATACTGAATTCAAAATGAATGATCACTCCCGCTTGCTTAGCTAAAATATTCAGTCGAATAAACGTGTGATCTGTATATGAATTTATAATTTTCCTCTAGTGGATGTATTTTGATTATATTATACAATTTTTCATATCAAAAGGTCAGCCACCGCCCAATATTTACCAGTCTATTTAAGGTTAGTTGCGATGCCGCTTAAATGGTATATAAAATTTACGGTAAGACGATGGTAAATAGCAAGCAAAAAACTACACCCACGGATTCTGGGGAGGCATTACTCGCAAAGAAAACTAAAAAAGCTGACGCGGTTGAATACCAGCGCCAGCTTGCAGCTTGCCTTTTTTTCCAAAATGGGGTGTTGACCCGGGTCCTGATCCTGAGGCTTTTTCAGTGTCTGCCGACGTTCCTCTAAGCCATAGTGAGCCTCAGCTTTACCTTCCATTTACAATGACACACCCAATAACCCTCGCGTTAATTGAAAATCAACGTTACCTTGCTGATACAGACGCGGAGTATAGCTGTGCTCCAGGATTTGCTTGCTTCTCTCTAGAATCTGGTTGGTCCAAGCGGCGGGATTCCCTGTTAGTAACAGGTCCAAATCATTGTCATACATTTGCTGCATCGTCGGCTCGGATGCCATTTGCAGCATTGGCACGAACGGATGCGTCTGCATCGGCTGATGATTAACCAGCGCTATCATTAACTCTACACCCGTGGCCGCTATGCCGGTAACGGTCTCCACCCAATGCTCGGTGGGGGTTTCCATGATGTGGAATCCTGTTTGACGGGCATGCTCCCCATAGGCCAATGACGGCGGGACATGGGATGTCGTCAATACATTGCCGCTGTAAGCAGGAGTTGAAAGCAGCCCGCTGTTCTCAGGGACCACTACCGTACCGCCTGCGCCGACAATCATCTTCGTCAACATCGCCAGCTGTTCACCGGCCGCGTCTGTAACGGGACCACCACTTAAAATCCCGATGCGTAATGCTTCCAGCCCGACCGTTTCCTTCACGGCTGGCCCAGCTGCGGATAATTGATCGGCAAACCACGCTTCCACCTTCCGCGTTACCTTATCGATCCCGCCGTCGAGCTGAATGCTGGCAAAGCCGAGTCGGCTGGGATCAACCCCCATCTCCTCCATCTGGTGACGCATAAAGTCATTGTGGGTTTTCTCACAGCCATGCTCCAGCAGCAGACAATGCTTAACCAGCGGATGGGCAACATAGCCAATCATGGTGCGGGCATACAGCTGCTCCGGCTGGCCGGCCGAATTGCCGCAGCCCTCCGTGTGAGCCAAGGCCACAAAGCGCGAAAGGTTTCCGGATGGACCAATCCCCTGTTTGTTCAGCCGCTGCGCAATCATATTCGCCACCTGACCGGCACAAAGACTTGTTGGCAGGATGAGTCCGATCTGATCACTGGCTCGATGGTTTTGGTGACGTGTTAAGGTGAAGCGGATGGGATTCGTCTGAGCGGCTGCATCGGTTTGAATCGCAATAGGCTCTCCCGTCGGCAGAGGTGCATTGAGCAGTGCATCCAGCCGGCTCGCATCGGTTTGCCGCCAGTTGCGCCAGATCTGCACCTGTGAATGGCCGGCCTTCTCCCCGACACTGCGCTGACCGGAGGCAATTTGTATCGAATATTCAAAGGCTTGCTTGCCCAATTCATCCATGGATATGCCATCCAGGTACTGACCGGCGTTGATATCCATATCGTTGGCCAGCAATTGGAAGCGGCGCGTCGTTGTCACCACCTTGACCGTCGGCACAAACGGGAAGTTGGTGATCGAGCCGTTGCCTGTCGTAAAGTAAATCAGGTTGCAGCCGGAAGCCACCTGACCGGCAATGCTCTCGAGGTCATTACCCGGGCTATCCATAAAATAGAACCCGGACTCTTTCATGAGTGCACCATAGTCAATCGCATAGTCGAGGCGGGTAGCCGGATCTTTCTTGCGGGCAGCCCCAATGGACTTGAGATAAATGTTATAAAGGCCGCGGTATTTATTGCCGCCGGATGGGTTTCCTTCCGCGGTAGCGCCGTGCCAAGACGTCCGCTCCTTGAAATCTTCGACAAGCTTCAAGAATTTGCGAGCGGTTTCAACATCGCGTACCTTTTGCAGGACATAGGGCTCGGCGCCAATCAATTCATCGGTTTCCGCCAGATTGGCGGCGCCGCCGTAGCGTATCAATTCCTGTGCAATCCAACCCAGCAGCGGATTGGCGGAAATTCCGGAAAAGGCGTCGGACCCGCCGCATTGCAGTCCAATCTTTAGATGGCTGATAGATTCAGGGGTCCGTTCTATCGCATTGACCGTCGGCAGCCATTCACGTACAATGGTTTCCCCTAAGGTCAGATTATCTTGAAAGCCGCCTTTGAGGGACAGGAACCGATGCAAAACATCATCTAAAGGATAATCGTGTTCGCGCATATACGCTTCGACCATCTGGTTGGTCACGGATCCCATGCCGTTATCTACGATTAAGACCGCACCCACGTTCGGATTGACGATAAACCCGGCCAACGTGCGCAGCAATAATGCCAGGTTATTCGGTTGTTCTGCATCCCCTTCCGTATGCGCCACAGGAACAATCCCATCCGCTTGAGGATAGTTCTTCAGTTCGCCTTGCAAACGAGCGGCGAGCTGCTTGACATAGCTCCCCGTGCGTGAAGTTGTGCCCAACAAGACAATCGTGTTACGGGTACCCACGCCGCGCGCTTGGCTGCGCCGATAACCCAGGAAGGTGCGCTTGTCCGGATATGCGGGCAGTGCCGGGGCCGGTTGAAAATTCGCCTCGTCCAGAACAAAAGGATGAAGCTCATCGGCAAAATTCGGCGTCGCCGGCAGCGCAAATCCCAGTGAGCGCACGCTAAGCGCTTCCAATACGCCTTTGTTGATCACATAATTGCCGGGCTGAATCGGCTGCAGAGCCACACCAAAGGGCAATTCCCAGGAAAGCAGGTCTTCACCGGGGGCAATCTCCTTCACCGCAAAGCGATGGCCTTCCATGACCGTGTAATCCAAGGTCAAGGTTTGACCTTGATAGTCAATGATGGTGCCGGCGTCCAGTTGACGTATAGCAATAGCTACATTATCACCGGGCAAGGGGAGTCTGCCAACTTCGTCAAAGTGATAAGATTGGGTCATAGATGAATAACTCCTTATTTAAGATTTACTTGATTTAAATATGATCCGCAGCCGTACAGAACCTTGAAGAGCTCGCTGACCGCCATAAGAAAGTTTGAAACCGATTACAGAATGCTGAAACGAAACTGGGCAGCAGCGCATCTCCATGTACATATTGTATCATAAAATGAAATAATTGGCTGGTCTTTTCTGTGCAAGGGGTGTTGCTTAATGCGACTTTTAGCGAAAGGAGATCGGCACGTTGAGCCCAATCCAAGTTCGTTTCATACCAGTCGATGGAACAAGGCTATGATCAGCTTCCGTACGAATGAGCAAACCGTAAAAATCCACAACCGCAGCCGGTTGTGGATTTGTTTTCTGTCTAAGACGAGCGGTGCCAAAGACATGCCCTTCCCGTATAGCACCTACGGTCAGCGATAGGATTGAGATTCTGTAAATCATGGCCGCACCCACCCTAACATGTTATCATGGTGGGGGGAGCTAAGGCGCCGGTACCGTGTAAGCATATGGGCGATGATCGCCGATTAAGGCTTCAACGCTTTCCATCCGGCATAATCGTGTACGGCGATTCCGGCAAAGGCGGGATGCGTCTGCAGCTGGGAGTTCAGCTTCGTAAGCTGCTGGTTCATATATGCCGTACCCTCCTCATAGAACGTAATGAACGCCCTTTCCGAGATGCTGAGCGTCTCGACCGCAATCACGGCGGGAATGCCCGCATCGGCGGCCTCATCCAGCTCTTTCGAGGCAATTCCGGCGATTTTCTCGGCGGTGTCGCGATAAGCCATGATCGTAACCGAATCGTATTGGCGCATCATCCAACGGCTTAAGGTTTCACTGCCGTCCGGTACTTTATAGCTGCACAGCCAGAATGGGATATCCCCGCCAACGGGAAGCCCCATGTCCGCTGCTTCCTGTACGATATAACGCATGTTATTTTGCCACTGCGGGATCATGGCCGCCTGATTTGTCTTCCACTCATAGAGCGAGTAAGGTTCAATATCGAGATGAATCCCGCTGAACTTCTCGTCCTGCGCAGCACCGGCTTGGTAGGTCTTGACCCAGCTCAGAAACGCAGCGATTTTCGGCTGTTCCGACTCGAACGCCCATCTCGGCTTACCGTCAAGAGCATGGACTTCGATCCCCCGGGCTTTAGCCGCTTTAATGAAGTTCTTGTAATAGGAACTGTGGACGTCGCGGTTCACTTGCAGGTAGATCGTGTTTACACCATTGGATGTGCTGAAATTCAAAATTTCGGTCGCGGACGTTTTGATCAGAGGGGTCTGCCAGAGCCAGGTCGACTTGACGGGAGCTTGCGCACCGGCCGGCGACGGGTGCCATCCTAAGGCTCCCAGGAAAAGAATGGCGAGAAAAAGCGACAGACGACAGTGGTTTAACATCATGTTGAATCATTGCTCTCCTTTGATGCATACCGGATCAGGTCCTTTGAATCGGCAGCCCGGTTGACGTAGTGTGAACCTTCCCACGCCTCAGACCCGTGACTTTGCGTCCCCGCCCTTCGGCGGATTTACACTGACGATATGGGTAATAGTGGAATAAACCTAGTGCTTAGTATATATAGTTCAACCCTATTCGGCATGAGTCCTGAGGCCCATGTTTTTGTTAAGCAATTGTAAAAACACCACGGAGAGGTAGATGATGGATGACAAAAAAGAAAAAGCTCTACATCACTGCGGCCGTCTTCATCCTTGGCGTCACCGTGCTTTTCCTGCGGCCGTTCGGAAGCGATGAGCGCAGCGAACGGGTGACGTGGATATGGGATCTGCAGAAGCTGAACGCCGATCATGACGGGTCTTTGGTCCGGTTTTTGCAAAAACAGAATGTCCGCACCGTGTACTTGTATTTCAACGATTCGCAAAAGGACGAGGAGACTAAAATGGGGTACCGTACCTTTATCCAGTCAGCGTCAGAGGCACAGATTGATGTTCACGCACTGGGGGGCGAGCGTCATTGGGCACTGACCCGCCATCATCCCCAGATGACCGGGTTTTTGAAGAACGTGATTGCCTACAATGCGTCCGTGCCTGCCGAGGCCAGGTTCACCGGCGTTCACCTTGATGTGGAGCCCTATCTGCTCCCGGAATGGGAAAGGAACGACAAAAAAGTCATTCAACAATGGATGAACATGATGCGGAAATTTACGGTGTCGGCGAAAGAACATTCACTTGAGACCGGCGTCGATATACCGTTTTGGCTCAACAAGTATCAAGTGCCGGGTCCCGATGACGCGTCTGTGCGTTTGGACGAATGGATGATCCGCCAGACGGATAGCCTGGCCATTATGTCGTACCGCGATCGTGCCGAAGGAGAAAACGGGCTGATCGATATCGTGAAGCACGAGATCGATGCTGCGAAGAAATTGGGCAAGCAGGTGTATGTCGGCGTTAATCTGGCTCCGGATGAAGCCAACCATTTGAGCTTTCACGAGGAAGGAATCGCTGCTTTCAAGGAGGTCGAGAAGCGGGTTCTGGCCGAATACGGACGTTCGGACGCCTTCGGCGGTCTGGCCGTGCATGACCTGGCCGAATGGCTGCGCATGGAACGATGGAACACCAAAGGGCAGCGCCTGTAACAGGCGCTGCCCTTTGGTGTGCTGCTTTTATGATCTGTACGACGGGCCGCTTAAGGCTTCAGAGCTTCCCAGGCTTCGAACTGGTGAACGGCAATACCCCTGAAGGCGTAACGATGGCTGAGCAGCGATGCCAGCTGCTCAAGCTGCCCGTTCATATAGGATCGGCCTTCCTCGTAAAAGGTAATGAACCCCCCCTCCCTACTGGGCAGAGTCTCCACTGCTACCATCGCCGGTATGCCGATGTCGGCCGCCTGCTCCAGCAGTTTGGACGCCATGAACCCAATCGCATACGCGGAATCCCGGAATGCCAGAATGGTGACCGAATCGTGCTTGCGGATCATCCACCTGCTCAAGGATTCGCCGCTTTCCGGTACCGTGTATTTATGCAGCCAGAACGGCAAATCGACGCCAATCGGCAGCTGCATCCGATGAGCCTCCCTCACCATAAATCTTACGTTATCCTGCCATTGCGGGATAAATTCCTCCGTGTTGTCGAACCAGCCGGGGAGGACATACGGTTCGACGTCGATGTGTATTCCTGTGAACCTCTCGCCCACCGCCGAACCGGCCTGGTACGTTTTCACCCAATTCAAAAACGTTTCGATCGCGGGACGCGAGGAAGTAAAACCCCACTCCGGCTTTCCGTCGAGAGCATGAACTCCTATACCCCGCTCACCCGCCGCCTTAATAAATTTCCGGTAATCGGAAACTTTAACATCCCGGTTGATCTGCAGAAAAACGACCTTAATTCCTTTCGCCGTGCAAGTGTCCAGAATGGAAAGAGCCGAATCTTTTATTTTTTCCGTATACCATATCCATGTAGCTTTGACCGGGGCAGGAGAACCGGTCAAAGCTTCCGCGTTCGCTTGCCGGGGAATGGCGCAAAGAACGTTCAGAATCACGACTAACAGCAGAAACAAACGGGCATGGTGACTTTTCAATGCCTTTCTCCCTTTAGCCTGACACGGCCTCGGCCAGCGGCAGGAGTTGTTCATCCGGCGCTCCGATTTTGTAGATGTGCGGCAGATCGTACGCCTTCAGTGCATTGCGCGTGTCGAGAATCGGCACACCCAAGTCGGCAATTTCCCCGTAGGCGACGGCCTCATGATTCGTAATCAGTACCATGCAGTCGTAGGAACGGAACTTATCGAGATCGTAAGTGATCGAAGTCACCTTGCTGCCGGACTTATCCCTAAACGAGGTGGCGAAAGGATCGAAGTAATCCACCAGCGCCCCGCCCTCCCGGAACAGCTCATAGACTTCGAGGCCCGGCGATTCGCGCAGATCGTCCACGTTCGGCTTGTACGCCATGCCAAGAATGAGCACTTTGGATTTCCGCAGCGATTTGGAGTAGATATTAAGGATGTGCGCTGTCTTATTGGTAACGAAGTAGGGCATGTTGGTATTGATCGACTGGGCAAGTTCTATAAAATTGCTGTAGAAGCGGAAGCCCTTCGCCTTCCAGGATAGGTACATCGGATCCAGCGGTATGCAGTGACCGCCGATTCCGGGCCCGGGATAGAACGGCATGAACCCGAACGGTTTCGTGCTGGCTGCCTTGATCACCTCCCAAATATCGATGGACATCCGTTCGCACATCATAGCCATCTCATTGATAAAGGCGATGTTTACGCTCCGGAACGTGTTCTCGAGCAGCTTGGACATTTCGGCCACTTTCGGCGAGGAGACCGGGACGACCGTATCCACGATGTTGCCGTACAGCAGGCTGCCCAATTCCATGCAGGCTGGCGTTGTACCACCGAGTACTTTAGGGGTGTTGAAAGTGTTGTATTTTTCGTTGGAAGGGTCTACACGCTCCGGCGAAAAGCAGAGGAAGTAGTCCCGGCCGGCCACAAGTCCCATCCCCAGCATTTCCCGTTCGATCAATTCCTCGGTCGTTCCCGGATAGGTCGTGCTCTCAAGAACGATGAGAAGCCCTTGTTTCATATGCGTCTTAATCTGATCAACGGCATAAATGATGTATGAGGTATCCGGATCCTGATTGGCGCTAAGCGGGGTGGGTACACAGATGGATACGGCATCCAGCTCCTGCACCACCCGGTAATCCGAAGTGGGATGGAATCGCCCGGTTGCAGCGACAGCCTGGAGCCGATCTTGGGAAATATCCTTAATATAAGAGACCCCATCCTTTAGCAGATCGACCTTGTTCGTGTCCAGGTCAATACCGTACACGGTAAAGCCCTTCTCTACCATCTCGATGGCAAGCGGAAGCCCGACATAACCGAGCCCGATAACGCCAAGCACGGCACTTTTGCTTTGGATGTTAGCATACAAATGCGCATAGTTTGAATTCATTTTTCTTCAGCCTCCTTGAGTATGGGTTTACATTACAGCAGACGTTCGATTCTGGCTTCGAGCTCCACTGGGGAAAATGGCTTGGTGATGTAATCCGCCACGCCAAGCTCAAAACATTTGCTGATCGCTTGCTCCACCCGGTTATCGGTGAACACGATCACTTTCGCTTCAGGATCCTCATCATTGATGCGGGTAAGGAAGTGAAATCCGTCAATGCCCGACAGGTTGAGATCGGTAACAACGACATCCGGCCTTTCTTGTCGAAATAGATTTAGTCCCGTCTTACCGTCCTTTGCAGCCAGCACGCGGTATCCCTTCAGCTGAAGACGGAGCTGGAGGAACCGGCGTACATCCTCATCGCCATCCACCAGCAGTACGGATTGAGTTTCATTGGATTGGTAGTGGTCATGGAAAATGACGACGTTCTGCGATGCCGGCACCTGTTCAAACACGTCCGTGACGGCCTGAAAAAAGGCGGGGTTACGCTCGGCGCTTGGCTTCACATTCGCCAGCATGACGGTGAATGGGCTCTGTGCTATCCCGGAGAGAAGCTCCTTGATGCGCAGCGCCGTGTAATGGGTATGGCTCAAGGCGGAGTCAAACAGCAGCAGAGCGATTACCCCCTTGTCCGGATCCGCTTTGATATCCGCCGTTCCCCCTGTTTCCGGACCGATAATGGATTGAATGCCCTTCACCGCTTCCTGAAACGGCTGACCGCAGCGGACAAGGATGATGCCGCAGCCCTTCCAGTCCGCACCCTCGGCGTACCAGAATCGCTCCACGACCGACTCGTACATCATCTCGTTCAATTTTCGTACCTTTAGCATGATACTCATGTTCACTCGCCTCCTGGGATTTAGGTTGATGATTTGCTTGCCGCATCTTGATTCCAGCTCTGTCTTGTCATAACGCCCCAAGAATTGTTTTTTTGCATATATTCAATGTGCCCCTGGAGCCGCCATAATACCCCAATCTGGTAATACCCGAGAAACATGAGGGCGGAAAATGCGACCATTTTGAGCGTATCCCGCATGCGTGGGTATCGACGGAACGCCATTTCCTCCAGAATGAGCGAGCCGATGCTGAGCAGAAATCCGGTGAGGAAGTTAATCAGCATGAACATAAGCAGTACCTTCCACCCGGTCATTTCCATCCAGGCATAGCCTACAAGCGCGAGAAAGCCGGTAATCTTGAAGTAGGGGTTCAGTGTCTCAAACAAAATATTGTAGGGCATAGTCAGCATCCCGAACATTTTATACTTCAGACGGAATGCCATATCGTAGTTCTCGCTCATGTTTTTGAGGTTCCCCCTGCCCCATCGCCTTCGCTGGCTGCTGAGAATCCGGTACGTATCCGGCGCCTGCGTCCAACATACGGCATCCGGGCAGTAAGCCACCTTGTAAGGAATGTTGTTCTCCAGCATATACCGATGGAGCTTGATCACGATGTTCATGTCTTCGCCAGGGTAACCTTCCCGGTATCCGCCGACTTTGATGACGTGCTCCTTGCTGAACATCCCGAACGCCCCGGACACGATGATCAGCCCGTTGATATGGCTCCAGCCGATGCGGCCGCCAAGGAACGCCTTGATGTACTCCATCGTCTGGAACATCGGCCATAGCTTGCCCGGCAGCCGTACATCCGTGACGACACCGTCTTCGATCCTGCTTCCGTTGACGACACGCACATTTCCGCCGACGGCGATCGTTTCTTTTGGATTTTCCATGTAGACGCGAGCCATCCGGATCAGGGAATCCTTCTCCAAAAGGGAATCCGCGTCGATCGAAGTAATAAGAGGGTAATGCGACAGGTTGATGCCCGCATTCAGGGAATCCGCCTTACCTCCATTCTTCTTGTCGATGAGATACAGGTTGGGGTAAGCCGGATTGTGATAAATCGCCTTAATTTTGCTCGAGTCGATCACATACCGCACTTCATGCTCCATAACGGACAGGCCGAACGCGTCGATCATGACCTGCAGCGTATTGTCCTTCGATCCGTCATTCACGACAATGACCTCATATGTGTGGTAATTCAGCGTCAGCAAGGACTTCACACTTTCGATAATCGTCACTTCCTCGTTGTATGCCGGAACCAGAAGAGAGACCGGGGGAACGAACTCCGATCCCGAGAGGGTTTGAAACCGGGAATATGCGGCCCTTTTCGTCATGGCATAGATTCCCCGGTAAGAGAAAAACAGGATTGTAAAATAGATCAAGCTGACCGCGACGACATAATAGGTGATCGCCGTTCCGTAAATAAGAAGCAAGTCCCTCATTTTCTTCACCTCCTTTAGGTATATCTCTCATCACCCGGCGATGGTTTCCTGTCCGCCAGAAGATGATGTTTGCTCTGTGTTTGCAGGGATTGTACCGAAAAACCGCTCATACACGAACCGCTGCATGATTCGGAAGCCCATGCGTCTAATATCCTGCTCGTTGGGATCGTACTGACTCAATTCTTCCCGGATGACGCTTTGGGCTACTGCCGCCTCACATTGGGTACTAGGGCCGGACGCCGCCTTGCACAAAGCGCTGAACCCTTCTTGGCCAAGCATCGCGAGACTTTTGGCGCCTGCATATCGTACCTGAGCGATCGGATCGGCGAGTGATTCGGTGAGCAGCCCGATGCTGCCTTTCATGCCGAGCGTTCCCATTGCCTGGGCAGCCGCTGCCCGAATCTCCCAGTCGCGGTGGCTCACCAGGTGGCGTATCCGGTGATCGGACAGCATTCCACTGCCACGGAGGAACAATCTTGCCGCCTCCACGCGAATCTCCTTGTCTTCCGTATCCACCAGCTGATAGAGCAGCTCCGCCATGCCCGGATCGGTGTGCTTTTGCAGCAGAACCAAGCCCAGCTTGACTTGCTCTGTCGTGTGGCTCTGCAGAAACTGCTCCACCAGCTCGTTGTAACCAAACTCAGATTCTGCAATGATATCCGCAATCAGCTGATAGGCATCTTTGCCCGGCACCAGCAGCAGTTTCGCCATCTCGACCAGCTCTTCCGGCTTCCGCGTGCATTTGGCCACCGCTCTGGCCACGATGAACATCAGCGGTCCACGCTTCATGGAGCCAAGGTACCGCAGCATCGCCGGTACCGCCTGTGCCGAACGCATGCAGCCCAGATAGTGAACCGCGTCAAGCTTGACCCAACCGAACGGGCTCTGCAGCCGCTTCAATTGCCGGTTGATGAGACCCATCTCCTCGCACAGCCTGATCAGTTTCCCCTGCGGCCTTCCCTTCAGCTGGTCGATCCAACCAATCAGCCGGCTCTGGATAACAAGCCGCTCCGCTGCGGAAAGTCCGGCAGGAGGAGGATACAGCTCCCCCGCACCGTCCAGACTCGCGAGCACATACGTTAACCAGTCCTCATGTTTGGCCAGAACCTTCCCTGTCAGCTTCCGCTGCCGTTTGGCCCGCAGCTTAAGCGCAGCAAGAAGGATCAGGCCGGCGGCAATGAGACAGACGAGCACAACGATGAACGCCTGCGCGACCTGTAAATTCGAATACATGGCTTTACCTCCGTTCTTCCGTTAACGCTCCAACTCCCTGTATAGGGATTGCATCAATGTATAGCTTTGCTTGAGACGCTCTGTGTAGGTGACCGTATCCCAAGGGGACCAAGTAAATCGGGGCGCCTTGGACACAGGGAAGGCTTGTGCTTCGGCGTCCAGGCCGGTAATGCGCTTCGTACTTTTGTCCATAAACCAGGGAATGAACCGGATGCCGTCCATTTTTGCCGTCTTGAATACCTTGTCCGGCATGTCGTAACTAACCGCCTGAAGTGAGCTCGGATCCGCAAGCCCCAGGAGCATCCATGGAATGCGCAGCTCGATGAAATCCCCGCTGTACTGCCACATGGCCAGCGAATTGTAGGACGGGTCCTGCGGATCCGTCGTCCCCCGTGGCAGCCGGCCGACTTCCGCGTCTTCGAAAGGGTGCGCAAATTTCGTGTCCGGCGGTTCCATCTTGAGGCTAACCGGCAGCCGCCAGGGACTGAACACTCCCGAATCGTCCTGGGTATCCTGTTCCGTCACAGGGAGCATGCCGTAAATATAGCCGTACAGCCGCTTCTGCATATCATAGTTGGCTGCGATGCGGACACCCGTTTCCTCGTCCGTTCCAATGGTAATGAGCGTCTCCAGCCCTTCGTCCAGCACCTTGCCGTTCAGCTCCGGCGCATGCTTATTGCCTCCCGGCAGGATGTCCGTACCAAGGAAGAGCGTCTCCCGCTTGGGATCGAACGCATAATCCAGCCGGACGGCCAGGTACACATACGCTTCATCATGGGTCGCCCAGAGGTCACGGATTCCGGGTACCTGCACGTCCAGCCTCGTCTTGACGTCATCTCTAAGCGTTCTCCAATCATCGTCTTTCCCGTCGATGTGCAGGATCCCGTCTTTTCCCGAATACATGCCGAGCACCCCGAACTGCTTCTCGTTGGTCAGAACGTTCAGCCAATACGGTCGCCGGTCGGCCGGTATCTCCATAGGCATCGTGTTCCACGTCTTCTTGAACCATTCGTCCTGCCACATGAACAAGATGGCACCGGCATAGCCCTCGTCATGAATGGCGCGCGTCAGCTCCGCATCGATGCGGCCCTGCTGTTCCTCGTTATGTCCGCCCTGAGACCGGTTTAGGGGGGCAAAATGCGAGATTCCGGCGGACGATGGTACACCATACTCCGTCACCATGAGCGGCATGCCCCGGTGATACGCTTTCAGACGCTGCAGATAAGTCCGGTAGGAATCCGGTTGGCCGTTCGCATCCTTGACCTGGTTCGGATTTTTGTCAAACCGGAAAAAGTCAGGGTAGTACGGATACACATGGTAGGCGGCGAAATAGCCGGCTTCCCACTGCAGCGGACGAATATGGGTAGCATCCACGCTGACCCTGTCTTCTGTATACAACGGCTCCTCCGGGTGGGACAGCACGTCTGTCGTCACCCAATTGGTAAAAGTAACGGGATGCTCCCAGCCGTACGCTTTTTCTGCTCGCGCGGTATGATCCATCATTTCGGTCAGCCATGCCTCGAACGGAGATGCATGGGGTTCCGTTTGGAAGTGCCGGCCCGTATAAGCCGCCTTGTCCTTGTGAGTCTCATTTGTATGTAATACCATTTCCGGGTCCCACTCCGTCCCGATGTGCCATCCCAGCAAATAAGGTCCGGCGTTCTTTTTATATGTTCCCGAGCTTTGGCCCGGTGATTCCGGCTGCTCCAAATCGCCGTAGACGGCCTTGACAGCCCGCTCGATTTCGTTACGGAACGCGTCTTGGATTTCCGGCAGGTAGGCGTCCTTTTTCTCGATGAGCTGCTCCTCCGGCGACCAGATGCCCTGGATAAAATAGAGAGGATCGTCCGCATGCTTCTGGTTATACTCCACCAAGCTGGAGTAGAACACAGGATTATGGCGGGTATACACCCGGATGACATTGGCTCCCATCTCCTTGATCTGGCCGAACCAGCGAAGATAATCCTCGCGCTGCAGCGGAAACTCGCTTGGGAAATGCCCCGGCAGCGTAACCCCGAGATTAACCCCTTTTACGAACATCGGCTGCCATTCTCCATACCGGTACATCTGGATGGTTTCGCCTTCCGTACGAAATTTGATTTTCGTGCCGTCAGATGTCGTCTGATGCTCCACTTCTTTGGCGGCTGCGAAATAGTTCAGTCCGTAGAAGCCTCCTGCCATGACGGCTCCGAGCAGCCCGATCGTCAGAAGGAAGGCTTTTCCTTTTCGCATCCGTTTGATCACCTTCCTTTCTCCGTACGCCTGTTTGCTGCCATTATTCCACCGTTACACTTTTGGCCAGATTGCGTGGCTTGTCCACGTCATACCCTTTTGCTGCAGACGCGTAATAAGCGAGAAGCTGCAGCGGGATGACCGACAGGGCCGGCACCGTCATCGGATGCGTGTCGGGAATGCGGAACAGGCCGTTGACATGCCTCTCAAGATCGGTGATGTTCACCCCGGTAATACCGAATACGTTCGCGCCCCGCGCGATCACTTCCCGGATGTTGCTGACCGTCTTCTCGTACAGCTCCGGCTGAGTCGCGAGCGCGACGACCGGCGTGCCCTCTTCAATAAGGGCCAACGTCCCGTGTTTGAGTTCGCCGGCCGCATACGCCTCGGAATGGATGTAAGAGATTTCTTTGAGCTTGAGCGAGCCTTCAAGAGCTACCGCATAATCCATGCCTCGGCCAATAAAGAAAAGGTTCTGATACTGCGAAATCTCCTGTGCATAAGCTTCCATTTCCACGGACCTCTGCAAAATGGTTTCCGCCTGGTCCGGAAGCGCCTTCAGCGCCTGCGAGATCGATTCGGCTTCCTCATTCTCCAAGGTTCCACGCGCACCGGCCAAATGCAGTGCCAGCAGGTACAAGGCGATCAGCTGCGTGGTATACGCTTTGGTGGAGGCAACCGAAATCTCCGGTCCGGCCCACGTGAACAAAACATCGTTCGCTTCCCGGGCAACGGAGCTTCCTACTACATTGGTCACTGCCAGCACATGGGCACCGTTGCGCTGAGCTTCCCTGAGCGCAGCGAGCGTATCTGCCGTTTCGCCGGACTGGCTCACAACGATAACAAGTGTGTCCGGTGTAATCAGCGGTGAGCGGTAACGGTATTCCGACGCTACATCGACCTCGACAGGCAGGCGCGCCAACCGTTCGATCGCGTTTTTGCCGACCAGACCGGCGTGGTAGGCCGTTCCGCAGGCAACAATGTGCACGCTGCGGATCGCTTTGATCCGTTCTTCCGTGAGGCACAATTCCGGCAGGTGCACCCAAGGTGCTGCCGTCAGCAGCCGGCCGCTCAGCGTATCCCTATACGCCTTCGGCTGCTCATGAATTTCCTTGAGCATGAAATGCGCGTACCCGTCCTTCTCCGCCACGGCCAGATCCCAATCCACGTGAAATGGCTCCCGGGTGATGAAGTTGCCTTCGATCGTCATCAGCTCAACACCCGACTGGCTCAAGACGGCCATCTCTCCGTCGTTCAAGATGTACACGTTTCGGGTGTATTCCAGAATCGCCGGGATATCGGAGCCGATGAATTGCTCGTTCTCCCCGATCCCGATAATGAGCGGGCTGTGCATCCGAACCGCAACCAGCTTGTCCGGCTCAAACTCGCAGAGGACGGCAAGAGCGTAGGCCCCGCGCATTTGCTTCGTAGCCCGCTGCACCGCCTTAACGATATCGCCGTCGTAATGCGAGGCGATCAGATGGGAGATGACCTCCGTATCTGTCTCGGAAACGAAGGTGACCCCCTGCCCGGTGAGCTGTTCCTTCAGATCCAGGTAATTCTCGATAATGCCGTTATGAACGACCGATATTTTCATAGCGTTATCCGTATGCGGATGTGAATTCGTGTCCGACGGCTTCCCATGGGTTGCCCAGCGGGTATGGCCGATGCCGATCGTTCCAAGCAGCATTTCCTGATAGAGACGGCTCTCCAGCTCGGCGATCCGGCCCTTTGACTTCACAACCTTGAGTCCTTGCTCCGTACATACCGCAATACCTGCCGAATCATAACCGCGGTACTCCAGCCTCTTCAATCCGTCGAGCAGAATGCGCTGCGATTGCTTGCCTCCCACATAACCCATGATGCCGCACATTTACAACCACTCTCCTATTCGATTTGAGAATCCAGGCTTCCTTCGCCCTTTTTCACCATACCTCATTCAATTTGGCCGAAGTATACTGCGAGAGCACCAATTTTCATAAACGTTCCCTAACAGACAATACACATCCTCAGACATAACCATCGGCCTCTAGCGATTTGTCGAATTTTGTAGATATTTGCAAAAAACACGCATTTAATGTTCGAGTGATGCAAACCTTGTTTTTTCCAAAAAAAACCTACGGATAGCCTGATGATCACTATCTAACCAAAGGTAAATTAAAGCGTTATCAAATAGAGCTAAAAAAGGTGTCCTTTCGGGGAGTCCAATTTCCTACACAACCACCGGTAAAGACGCTATTTCTGAATAGGCCTCTATAGGTCTCTTTCTCGGATTTACAAAATTTTATTTTTTACGGGGAGAGAATTTTTCCCAAATTAAGGATTATTTATCTGCTAAACCGGCCTCTGAGCCTCTGTCCAAAGAGAAAAAACATACCACAATATGGAATATGTTTGCGGTTTATCGTTCAAGCTCGTAAACCCGATTCCTGCAGCTTAATTGAGGTATTCAGGAGGATAAAGCACTGGACCTATCCCAGACTGCAGACCATGTCATTCGTCCATAATATTCCAGCCCCACGGAACAAACCATGGCTGGATTTATATAGAAACCGCTGCACGCATCAAGAGGAGCCGGAAGCGTATATTGGGCGGCTTCTCCGCCGATATGTAACCTTGATTTTATCGTTCCCGTAAAAATGTCCCGCTAAGCCGCTGCACCGGAAGGCAGCGTCTGCTCGGAGCAAGTATAAAGGCGTGACATGAACCTTTCTTTATCGAAACCCAGGTCAATCTTTAAAAATATGTTCAACGCATCTTCAAAATTTAATCAACCTATCGGGAGGAAGCACATTTCGATTGAATCTTTTACATAAATTAGTATAATTTATATTGAAAACGCTTTCTGATAGATCGCCGCGTAATATATCTGTAACTTTAGGGGTGTCGTGATGTCCAAACTTCAGCTTGTATTAGATGCCATGCCCATTTTTCAGCACACGTATCCCGAAGATGCTTGTATCATCGTTTCAACCCCTGAAAGAGTCATCGGATATTTGCCTGGAAAAGCGTTTGATGCCAATATTAAAGCGGGCGAGCCCATGAGCAAATATACGGGGACTGCTTCGGCGGAAGCGATGCGTTTGGGCATCAACGTTCAAGTGGAACGGGATGCTTCCGTATCCGGCGTCCCTTATATTTCCACGGCAGTACCGATCATAGAGGAGGATGGACAAGTCGTCGGTTCTCTCGCCGCGGTGGTATCAAATAAAAAATTGGATGCTTTAAGAACCGGGACTTCCGAATTATACGCTACGATCGAGGAAATGACCGCTACCACGGAGCAGGTGAGAAAGGATAGTGATGAAGTATCGAATTATTTGCAAAAGCTATCCGTACAGTCTCAGGATACGATGAACGATATTAGGCAAATTGGCTCCGTCCTGAAATTCGTCCAGGAGGTAGCAAGCCAATCTCATTTGTTAGGATTAAATGCCGCGATTGAAGCGGCAAGAGTCGGAGAACAAGGCAGAGGATTTGCCGTGGTTGCCAATGAAATCAGAAAAATGGCGGCCAACAGCATGGAGGCAGCAAGCAAAATTAAAGAACAATTAACGCGTATTCAAGTAATAGTCGCGGAAATGGATAAAGCTATACGACAGATCGCCGCTCATACGCAGGAACATTCGGGCAGCATGGAAGAACTGAATGCAGCTTTTCTGCAAATTTCTGAAACGACTGAACGATTAGCTAAGATAGGTAAATAACGTTGTCGATCCTCAAAGGCAGAGCTATTCAATTGCCAAATCCGCCTTTTGGAAGCGTATCTTGATTAGAAAATAACCTCAGCAATAGCATCAGTAGAAATAGAAGAAGCACTCAACCCATTGATCTCTAAATTATCTTTGGAAGGCTTTACATGGAGAGGCGGGCATGATAGGTTCAATAGCCATGGCGATACGGAATTTTTGATTATTCAGCAAGCCCTAATTACTACAACTCAAAAATAATCAGAGCCAGGGCTAGGGCCAGGACCTTAATTCGATATTTTAAGGTGCCTGGCTTTAATGTAGAATAAATGCAAGTTCTATGGGCTAAAACGGTTTACGGATGGAAGCAGATACCGATGTTCAAGTGAAATCCAAAGTGACGTAAATCCTCAGATTATTTAGTCAGGCACTGAATTTTGGTATTGGGACCAAATAGCCATGGCTTCTTACTAACCTACTAGTAACATCTCAACGAACTTAACATCAGCTGGAGCAAATACATACTCCCCCAGATCTTTCGAATATACCCACTCACATTGGTCGTGATCGACCAACTCCAATTCCCCACTTATAAATTTAGCCTTATGTGCATACAGCCGAATATGTGTCGATCCATAATAATGGTCATTTTTACCAAATGATTCATACGGTTGAATTTGAATATTCATTTCTTCTTGTAACTCTCTCTTTAAGCATTCTTCAATCGTTTCATTATTCTCTATCTTGCCACCCGGAAACTCCCACAAGCCTTCTTGCGCTTTACCCTTCTTACGTCTAGCTATTAAGATCTGACCAAGCTCATTTTCGATGATGGCTGCTGCCACCTCAATCATCCCAATCACATCCTATCCAAGTGCTTTATTTGCCACTGGCACCAATTCCGGAGGCATCTCTTCCTTCAATCTCCACACAAAACTCATGGGTTTATTTCCTTCGTGCCTTATATACTCGGCTTCCCCTAAGAAAACAAATGGCGAAGTGTAGTTATTCTCCTCCTTGTATTCACGGACAAATAACGCAATTCTTTTCCCCATTTGTTTATGATGGATATATCGCTTAGCCGTATTCGTTTCTTCCGAAATACGACTCTGAGTCTGCCAATGAAAGAGTCGCTCGTTAATGGCATAATCTTCATATAAAGTAGAAGGCGAAAAGTCTTTGTCGGATTTATTTAGTGTAATAAAGAAAATATCCGTTTCCTTATCCTCGAAATACTTCACGCCTTCACGAAAAGCCGGAGCCTTTTCTTCATTCCAAAAGCCGAAGGCCGCCAGCACTTGATCCGTTGAATATGTACAGTGTAAATCTAAGGGACATATGTATGGGAACTCATTCCTTTTATCGACAAAGTTAATATGTGCGTAATTATATTTAAGTATTTCAATGATCTCTTCCTTAAACGTGTTGCAGGAAACAATAGACTGAACAGCGTGATGAATGTCCAGGTACCCCTGTTTTTGGGGCTCAGATCGATAGAAGGTATAGTAAAACATATTCAGCATCAGACGTTCTTCTTCTGTTTGTACGAGCTTTCCTTGCTCAAGATACTCGATTAAAAAACCTAAAAGTCTCCGAGAGTTCATGCTTAATAAAGCCGGAATACGTTTTGTCAGGTACTCCATATTCTCATACTCAAATGGCTCGATTAAACCCGCTTCAGCCATCAACCCTCGGAATGTACGGTTTCCATTACGCCCACCGTAGAAATCATTTAGACTCATTCCGTGATATCGAATGAAATTTTCTAGTGTTAAGCTTAATCCAGTATCTTCTGCAAAATATTTCAGCTTAGCAACCAAGCTCTTCCGATTGATTGTTGTTTGCTTCAGATTTCTTAGGATGTATTCTTTGGCCTGTTTCTCAAGCTGAATGAAGCTTCCGCGTGGTAGGCTCGAAAACCCGTGCTCGACGTAGTGCTGAACGGAATGCTTTGTTTTGCCAAGTATAGCTCTAAATTTCTCTTGGAAATTATATTCTTTTTGCGCTTGTCCAATAAAATCAAGAACTGTTAAGCATTCTTTTCCGTCTGCCAAGCGAAGCCCACGGCCAAGCTGCTGTAAGAATACGGTCAAGCTCTCTGTAGGACGCAAGAATAAAATCGTGTTGATCTCCGGTATGTCTACCCCTTCATTATACAGATCGACAACGAAGATCACCTTGACATCACCTGAAACTAATCTCCCCTTAGCAGAATTACGCTCCTCATCGCCAGACTTTCCATGCAATGCAATAGCGGCTATCCCCGACTCATTGAAAACCTTAGCCATATAGAGCGCATGATCCACACTCACGCAAAATCCAAGTGCTTTGACATCATCCAAATCTGTTACATATTTTTTTAAGCTATTTATAATTTGACTTGCCCGAATTTTATTATGGGTGTATAAGTTCTCGAGCTCATTCAGATCGTAACCGCGTCTTGTCCATTTGACTTGGGATAAATCAACGTTATCTGTCACACCGAAATAATGAAAGGGACAAAGCAATTTCCGATCAATCGCATCCGTTAAGCGAATTTCTGCCGCGATAGTATCATTAAAGTAGTGCAATACATCTTTTCCATCCATCCGCTCAGGAGTGGCTGTTAACCCTAATAATATCTGAGGCTGGTAATAAGACAAAAGCCTTTGATAGGAAGGCGCCGCGGCATGGTGAAATTCATCTACAATTATATAATCATAAAAATCTGGAGTTGTTTTATCAGCAAGCTTTAGTGTGTTAAAGCTTTGGATACTGATAAACAGATGATCGATGGAATCGGCTTGGCTACTTCCAACATGGAGTTCTCCGAAATTCAGATCTTTCAAGATAAACCGAAATGTATCCAGGCTTTGCTTAAGGATTTCCTCGCGATGGGCCACAAAGAGTAATCTTTCCCTTTGATTGCGACTGGCAAACCGCTTATAATCGAATGCAGATATAACAGTCTTCCCTACACCAGTAGCAGCTACTAGCAGATTTCTTGTTCTTCCATAGATCACTCTTTGAGCCTCTAACTTCTCAAGAATTTCTTTCTGATAATCGTAAGGAGTAATGTTAAATTGGAATGTTAATTGATTACTTTCCTGTTCCTTCTTTTTGCCAAGTGCTTGCTTGAGCAGTAATTGATGCTCCTGATCTGAGATGGAGAAACTCTTAAATTCACGATCATTCCAGTAGCTTTCAAAGGTTGCCTCTATTTTCTTCAGGACATCATAGGCATCTTTCTCCGTAACCTTTACATTCCATTCCAAGCCGCTCGTAAGAGCAGGATTTGATAGGTTGGATGACCCTACGTAGGCTGTAGTAAAGCCTGTCTCTCTTTTGAAAAGATATGCCTTTGCATGTAATCGCGTGCGATCTGTGTCATAAGAGATTTTGATTTCCGTGTTCGGTAGCTTGCTTAATTCTATGACGGCCTTATAATCCGTTGCTTCCATATAGGTCGTTGTTATGACCCGTAAACGGCCCCCATTGGATGTGAACTCCTCTAACTGCTCCATTAGGCAGCGCAGCCCGCTCCATTTGATAAAGGAAACCAATAAATCAACCTGATCTGAGGTTACTACCTCCGTTTTTAGTTCACTCATCATATTGGGCTCCGAATGAGATCCTGTAAATAATGAGCTTTGTGACAATGGTGTTGTAGGTCTATTCACCTTGGATTCCTTGATGCCACGGATATGGTTTAACTTGGAATATACGTAGGTTAGAACCTCACCCCTTTCATCAAGCTGCCATTCCCTTAATTCTTCGTGGCCCAGACTGTTACGCAAAGTTGAAATAATATCATTGCAAGTCCTCACCTGTAAAAGAAGTGCATCGTCATCATCACTATTTTGTTCACGAATTATTTTTAAAGCTCTTCGGGTCACTGCAGCTAAATAATTAGATAGTTGTTTTCTTGCTTCCTCTGGGTCAAGTTGTTCTATACCAATTTCATATAGGGAAGGATCCAGATCCGACAACTGTCTCCTTGTAAGATTATTAATAATTTGCTCATACAGCCCCTGCTTCATAAAACACCTCATCTGCCTTGGAGTCTATCTTGACAAACCATTTATACATGAAGACCCCATCATTACTGAAGGGGCCCTTGCTTTTGCTCTTTACGTTCAAAGTGATGATGAAGCCTATAAAGGCAAATTTCTTTTGTCCAGCGATACAGGATTGATCGATGCTCATGAGCGGGCTCAATTCTCAGACTAAACATCCCATCCTCAAAGCGGGTCATACTCCCTTTAGCCGAACCCCATTTCGTCATTGGCATACGTTCAATAAGCTGACTAACTCCCGTCTCATTATACGCCCAAAGCCGTTTCGAGTCCTTATCGGAGAAATCAATTCTCCTCCGGTACTCCTTCTCCATAAGGTAACCGTGAAAGAATGATGCTACTTCCTTAGAGATAACAGACTCCGCCCAATGTTCCGGTCCTCGTTCAAGCATATAGAGGAGAACAATCATTTTATAGCTCTTGGTCATGACCGTCTTCTCGACATCACGGATCCAAGCTTCATATCTATAGTATACTTCCTCTTCTTCCTTCGTTAAGCATTCGGCCCATTGAAGAAAACCAACGTAAGAACCGAATTCATTCCGATATTCCCAGCTGTTGGATCTGCCATAAAGGTGAAGCTCTAAATAAGTAGGGATTCGTCCGAGCTCATTCTTTAGATCAAGGAAGGAACGATGCAAACGCTCGCGATATGGCAGCTTCTTACGACTTAACTCATCGAGCAGATTGATAACGGCCGTCTCCAGATTAAGCTCACATCCAACCGGTACAGATGGAATAACAGATTCCTTTGCTGTTCCCTTTGCTTCCCCTTCACTTGCAAATAATCGAAGCTTCACATCTGCATTTCGGTAATTTCCAATTAAGTCAATGACTGTACAATGCGACTTCTGCTCCGATAATCGCAGACCCCGACCAACTTGTTGCGTGAACACCGTTAATGATTCCGTTGGACGGACGAAAAGTAAGGTATCTACACTAGGAATATCTACACCCTCATTGAACAAATCGACGGTAAATATGACCTCTAAATCCCCTCTGGCTAGACGTGTTATCGCCTCTTCCCTTGTCATTCCTACTGTTCCAGAGTGAAGACTGACTGCCGATACTCCCCTGTCTTGAAAATAGCCTGTCAAAAAATCCGCCTGCCGAATGGACGAGCAAAAACCAATCGTTCTTGTTTGCTTATGCTCTGTCCAGGCAATATAGATTTTGTCGGCCAGTGTTTGTTTTAGCTGCGCCGCAGTCAGCTGTTCATCATCATAGTGCGTTCCAAGCCACCTAATGGATGAATAATCGGTATCATCATAAACACCAAAATATCGGAATGGGGACAACCAGCCACGACGGATGGCCTCAATAAAATGAATCTGGTAGGCGACATTACCGTCACAAAGGGCATAGACATCCTTGCCGTCCATCCGATCTGGTGTTGCCGTGATACCAAGTAAAAACTTCGGTTTAAAATACTGGATTACCGATTGATATGACGTTGCGGCAGCATGATGGAATTCATCTACCACGATAAGATCAAACTGGTCCTGCACGAAGGATTCACGGTGTTTCTTCATTCCGAGGGTGTAAATTGAAGCAAACACACAGTCTGCGCTTCCCTCTTTCATGACTCCGTTATAAATACCGAAGGTTTTGTCCGGCATGATGCGCTGAAATGATCGTTTCGCTTGAAGCAAAATCTCTTCACGATGCGCTACGAATAGCACACGTTTAAAGCGCTGAGCGAAAAAGCCGGCAAGATAGGTTTTTCCAAGTCCGGTGGCCATGACAACCATGGCTTTGTCATATTCCTCTTCTAACGTTCTCTCTAATGCATCCAGTGCATCGATTTGAGCAAACCTAGGATGGATAGGAGTATGTTCTCCGTCCAAAACCGTTTTTTCTACAGCATTGCCCGTATTTTCGGTACGGTACTCATCCTCTTCCATCTCTGTAATCATGCGGATTAACTCCGGATTTTTTCGATGGCAGGTCCGATACTCCTCTTCATAGATAGCAATGGTGTGCTCGTTTAACGGCAATGTAGAATCGTGATAGAAGTTCTGCATGAACTTGTCCAACGCGACTTGGAAGGTATAAGGCTCGGCTTTTGCATTCATCGCCAGGTTCCATTCCATCCCCATTCTCATGGCAGACATGGAAAAGTTGGAGGAACCGACGATAAGCAGCCCTTCACCATTCTCATAGTCAAATAAATAGGCTTTAGGGTGAAAGGACGTTCCCATACTTCGCCATAACCGTGCCTCCAGCCGTGTATCAATATCGAGTAATGCCTGCAGGCCTTCCGGCTGCGTAACAAAAAGATAATCGCCGGCCAGAACCCTCACTTCAGCTCCCCGCTCTATGGCACCTTTCAGATGGGGCGCCAATAAGCGCACCCCCGACTGCATGATAAAGGAAGTCATGATATAGATACCGGAAGCATTCTGCATTCCGATGATTAACTCGTCCGCTAGGTTTTCTGTAATGAGTTTGACATTAAGCGTTGTCGTCGACATCGATTAGATACACCCGATCCTGAAATCCACCGCGCGCTTCCGCCTTCTTCTCTCTCAAGGCTTCAAGTTGTTCCCATGTAGCACCATGTACGGTGGCCAACGCCCGAATGATCTCGAGCATATCCGCAAGTTCTTCTAATGATTCTTTTGGACCTTGAGCGGAAAAATATTCCTCCGACTCTTCTTTAAGTTTTATGACAAGCTCTTTCTTATACTCTTCTTCATCTAATATACGTGTGCGACATTCCTTACCAGTCGATTTTATAACCTGAGGAATAAGATCACGAACAAGTTTATTGTAAACCGGCATAGGTAACTCATCCTTCGCATGTTAGTTATCTATTATTGTATCACAACTAAGGGAATGGAAGAGATTAGTGCAAATTATAATTCGACAAATGTACCTTTTATCCTTCACTTAAGCGTCATGTTGCCCAGATTCCTAATTGAACAAAGTACAAGCCAGCTTCTTTCACTTTGTATCCAAAAGCTCCTTCCCATTCCGACGCATAAGCCTGCACCTGCGGCCGGTAGAAGTCAATGAACGACTGAAGCTTCTCTTCCGTTACACTATCTGTCTTGAAGTCAACGATGACCCAACCGTCTTCCTCCTCGAACAGGAAGTCGATGACTCCACGAACATAGACATGCTCAATCGAAACCGTTCCTTTCAATGCGGCCGCAACCTCTGATCCAGCATCACCAGCATCTCTAATCACGCTAACTTCATCGGAACGCTTGCGAATCATCAGCGGCACCTCAAACAACCGGCGGCGAGCGCGCAGGCTGCGCTGCCAGAGCTCGCTGCTTAGTACGTCCCGTATCATACGAACAGCTTCGCTGATATGTTCCGCAGCCAAGCCCTCCTCATCCGCCAAAAAGCGCACCGCATCCCCGATTTCCTGCTCCGGTAACCCTTTGCCGAGCATGTCTATCGTCCGGTGGATAACACTCCCGAAGGCCATGCCTCTGCCTTCTGCGGACCATTCAGGCTTTTCGCTAACAGCTTTGGTTTGGCCTGTTACCGAAATTACCGCATAAGTCGGTATGCCGATCGCGTCTAGTTTCTGCTGACGGGCTGCAGTTGCGCCTAACAAATCCGGCCCCGCCTTTAACTCATTTTTGCTCTCCTGATTCAGCGCAGGCACATCCAACTCACGCGCGAAATCCATACCCTCCACAAGCGGTGTCCAAGGGCACTTTGCCGGTTGATCTGGATACAAACTGATGACCAGCATCTGCTTCGGACGCGTAGCCGCAACATAGAGCAGTCGGTCTTTCTCGGCATTTGAAAAAGCCCGCTCCCGCTCGTTCATCCCGGTCCAACCTATAGGATGGGCGATCACTTCCCTTTTAAATTCCCCGATCGCTTTACTAATCGTAAAGTAGCCTGCAGCCGGATCACTGGACCGATCTATATACTGCGTCGCATCATGATCAGACTCCCCACAGGGACAAGCCAAGAACACTACTGACGCTTCAAGTCCCTTGGCTTTATGCAGATTCATTATACGAACAGCTTGATTGCCGCCGGCATATAGACTCGATGCTTCCATTCCTCGACCTGAGATCATTTGCTCAATCAGCCGACACAGTTCCGTCCAACTAGAGCTTGCCTCCGGATTGCTGTAAAGCATTTGCAGCATTCTCACCATTGTTCCAGCACGAACAGACCCTGAAGGTAACGTGGACACGTAAGGCAGCACACCGAGATCATCCACAATTTTACTGAAAGCTGCCGCCGCGCTTAACGTGCAAGCCCAATGCAGGTATAGCTTTAACCTTTTAAGAACGATAACAACCGACTTCGCTTCATCTCCGCATGCTTCCAACTCTGGCAAGTCAAATAACGAGAAACGAAAACCTTCCCTCTTGTATGCCCACAGCTGCCGGTCACTTAAGCCGAAAAGCATTCCTCGCATAACCGCGAGCAAAGCCGGTTGATCTGCCGAATCTTCCAGGCAGCGGGCAAGCTGCAGCAGTGCCGACAGCTCCTCGTATACTGTTGAGCTCCCCGAAGTATCTGCGGGGACGCCGTACAAGTCCAATTGCTCAGCATAGAGATGGATGAACTCCCTCGTTTTGGTCAGAATGAGAAAATCACTAGGAACTGCATCACGGCTTAAACCGTCACGCTCCATCATTTTTAAATTGCCATTTTTACATGCCCATGAGATATATTTGGCAATCTGTTCGGCATCCGCTTGTGCGACTGCAGCTTTACCTCCGGGCACTTTCGGGCAATTGAGAACGTAGATGCCATGCGGCGTTTTACGACTGCCAGTGGGATGGTCTGCACCTGTCTCCATCTTCACGAACGCAGCCTGGTGCTCCGATTCTGAAGACGGAAATTTGCCGGCAAACTGGCCATTTATAAAATCGCCGATAGAACGTGTAGAACGGAAATTGGCCGTTAATCTTAAAACCGCACCGCACTCGTAAATCCGCGCCTTGACTTCGTTATATATGGAAATATCCGCCCTCCGGAAACGATAGATCGACTGCTTCGGGTCCCCAACCACGAACAGGGAACCCGGCCGGGGTGTAAGCTGCCGCCAGTCTTTCTCGAATCCCCCATCCTCTGAATTCCCTGTAAGCAGAAACATCAGCTCAGCTTGAATCGGATCGGTATCCTGGAATTCATCCACAAGCAGCTTCTGGTAACGTTCGGCGAAATACGCTCTTACTTCACCATTTTCACGCACAAGCTTTGCAGCTTCCATGAGCAGATCTTGGAAGTTCAACTTTCCCGCGGCGTTACGACAGTCCTCGCAATAAGCAAGTACAGGCCGAACGAAACGGATTAGCTTCGGATACATATATTCACGCCATTCCTGAAGGAACGGAAAAAGCACCTTGATCTGCCAATCGGGAAACTGCTTCTTCATTTCCCCGGCATGCTCCTTGGATGTCCACCTATTTAATGTCACATCAAGCTTGCGGTCAAACTCCTTCGCGATCTCAAGAATTCGCATATCGTCTGATAGGTCTATGTAACGCATCTTTTGATGCGTTTGACGAACGAGCTTTTGAACCGCATCCCACCCTTTCTCAGGCTCAACCGTCGGAATATAAGGTGCTGCAGCATCGATCAAAGGGAACAGCGTATCCCGAATTCGATTAAAGTTGGGCCGCTCCCGCTCTCCATAAGGAAGCTCGACATCAGTAAATAAAGACACACGATCATATACGTCCCGGAGTGTGTTGACATCAACACGCAGCGACAACAATTCTTCGAATTGAATCCGCGCCTCTCCCTCAAGCTCAGCCATATAAACATCCCAACAGCCCGCACGGAATTGCTTATCGCTTTCTTCATCCATTTCTTCAAATGAAGGATCCAGCCCTGCCTCAATGGGCCGTTCCCGTAAGATCGATCCGCAGAACGAATGTATGGTCCCGATGAAAATAAGGTCAAGATTTGCCATCGCTGCGGACAACCGCCCGCGTACTAGAGAATTATTCGGTGATCTCCAATAAGCTTTTTCCAATGCCAGCCGGAAACGTTCCTTCATCTCATCCGCAGCTTTATTGGTAAACGTAATGGCGGCCATTTGGTCGACTCTAATACCGGACTCGATCAGCGCAAGAAGCCTGCCAACCAAACTGGTCGTTTTGCCCGATCCTGCTCCTGCCTCAACAAGCAAAGTCGTATCTAAATCGTTTACGATCCGATCACGGTCTGCTTGATCTGCCGGTACTGCCGGCACTTTTTTCTCAGCCAATTTCCTCCACCTCCAGCAGCCTGCCCAATATATCAGCGTTTGAAGCAGAAACCCGTTTGGCGTCCATCCACTCCGAATGAGAACCGCAAACGGCCTGGTAATCACACCATTGGCACTTCCTCGAATCCTTAGTAGGAACATAGAGCCCTCTATTTCGAGCTTCGAGCAGCTGGGCAATGACAGCAGTCAACGCTTCTCTCCGATTCTGGGTTCGCCTTACATACTCGCCCCGTCCACGCTCTGTAGGAAAATAATAATCCGCCTCTACTACCCTGGCTTCAGGATCCCTCCCCGTATCGCGAAGCCAATGCTCTACCGCAATCGAGTACAAGGCATGCTGCAGCTGTGTCCCGCCGCTGAAATATTCTGAAGCCTTATATTTGCTTGTACTGCCCGTTTTGTAATCGATAATTCTGTATGTATTTGGTCCTATCCGATCGACTCGATCTACGAAACCTGTCAGCGTAATACGAATGTCACCGGACAATGGAAGCTCCATGGGCTCTCCATCCTGTGTCTTCAGCTCCAATTCGAAGAAGCACGGTTGATCCCTTCTGCCAACCTCACAGCGGTAAAAAATTTCCACATCACGCCGGATTTCCTCACATTCCTTGGCGAACACATGCAAATTCGGGGTTGGATTGGATCGTGCATTCTCTCCGATCACTGTTTCGACGATTTCAACCAGTCGGACTCTGTCATGTTTTGCAGGTTTCGTGCCCTGACTCGTAACCTCCTCTAAGTACCTTCTGAAAATATCATGCAGCAAGGAACCTCTTTCGCCCGGCTGCAGCCAGCGGGTACGATCGAACTCTGCGGTCTCCTTTGGACGAAGCTTTAATACGTAGTAAAAATAATATTGCAGTCCGCAGCTTGCATATTTCTCCAACTGACTTACGCTAAGAGTGCTGCGGTTACTGCCATCTTCTGATGTTTCGGGATCTGAAGAAGGATCAATTTCCAACCAGCCATCGTAAGAGGAGAGCTTTTCATTTAACCGGTGAAATTGAGCTTGATACCCTTGAGCAAGAGCAGGATAAGAGTGAAGCATGACCTGCATTCCCTTCTTGCGATTGCCGTCCGCACCCCTCAGCACTTGGGCCCATGCATCGGTTCCATCAAACGGGGCAGATAACCCGGATGAATGCACGATATCCATTACACTGTAAGGTTCGCCTAATGCATGCTCCAATGCTCCAAAATCCATAGACGAATCTCCTGACTGCAAGCGTAGAATTTGAAGCATTTCAAAAGCTGGGCTCTGGCTCTTCTGCTCCCCCGTATCATAAGAAGAATAGCTTAGCCATACCTCGCCCCGAATAAGCGAGAGCCGGGATTCGCGTTCGCTCCTAACTTTTTTTGCACGTTCCCCCATAGGCTCCAAGCCAGCAGACAACGCAATACGCTCCTGATCCAAAAGAAGGGGGTCTTGCACTGCTGGTACGCTCCAGGCTCTCTCATCCATGCCTAAGATCCAAGTACGCTCTCTCCCGCTGCATCCACCGTTATGTAGGGAGCTGATAAAGATGGCACCTGGTTTCGGTGTCGCTGAGACGCGTATCCGAATCCCGCTTATCAGCTCTTTTACATAGCTGACAGCTAAGTCCACCGGCATGGGCTCTGACGGACTTGTTATGTAACGATGATTCATCTCCTTCAATGCAGCCCCAACATAGGCATCATCCGGCGACCGAGCCGGAACGTAAGTCTGAACAAAATCCGTCACCCAGCCTAGAAGTAAAAGCGGATTCCATTCATTGCCTTCGGGCATTCGATGAAACAAATCGTTCATAAAATGATATAAAGCTGCACCTTGCTCTTGTTCTTCTTCGCTCAGTCTCTCTGGACTCAGCAATGCAAGATATCTTTCTCTTCCCCAGCCGATTCCTGACTTTTCCAGCATGCGAACCCAATCGCTCCGAGACCACCGTTTATCTGCAAACGACATATAACCGTGCCGCAGCATCTCGGTTAGTCTCTTTACCGGGTAACCTTCTTCGATCCAATTCAATATACCTACAGCTGCTTTTCCGGCAGCACAAAATACAAGCGGCAGTCCATTCGAGAACGTGGATGCAATTCCCAATGTTTCGGCATGTGAGTGAATAATGGGTGCATAGTGTTCATAATCAGAAAGGATCATTTCCGTCCGGTCTAGAGCCGCGGGTTCCGATAGTATTCTGCGAAATCCTTCTCTAACTTCCGCTAAACTTCCGGCTGCTCGGAACATGGTGAATGTATTCTTTGAAAAATCTTCGTTTATGTAAAAAGGTGCCTCTGAATCAAGGATGCAAAGGCGGCTGCCCGATATCTTTTCGATCATACGCTGCTCCACCTGCGTCCACCCTGTCGGTGTAAGCACCAAATAGACGGCGTCGTCCGCTCCCGGCCTCAAATATTCAGCCAAGCCTGCCTCATCCGTCCGGCTATGCTCTCGAAGATACGATTCATATCGGGCGAGCAGCCGTTTCATATATTTCCCTTTATCTGCACTTGTAAATGGCTCTGCCGTTACATCTTCAGCATGAATACCAGCCAGCCGCAGCTCCAGGATGGCACGATGGACTTTATTGACAATACCGGGCTTTAACAGAGCATCGGTAATGTAACTCTCCGGATCTTCCTCGGCCAATTGCTTCATCAACTGATGGATAACCCAACCAGCTTGCCCCTCATCGAGCAAACGGATATTTCTGCGCAACAGCTCTACCTTTGCATTTGCAGTTGCGATTCCGCGAAGTGTTTGTACTTCTACATTAAAGATCGATCCATAGCGCTTACATATCCGTTCGAGCAGTTGGTGTCCTTGCGCGTAGGATCTGGACAACAGCACTTTCGGAGTCAATGGAGCCTCATTGATTTTCTGATATAGCCGATCGATCAGATCCATAGGAATGCCTCCTTACGAAAAATCCAATATACCTACATTCGCTGAAAACCATCTCCATTCCTTCCAGTAACCGGATAGAGGAGGACTTTGGTCTATCTTAATGGGAACGATGCATTCTCCATAAGCTTTATGACATAAACTTCCTCAATATTAGGAGTTAATTCGACAATAGCCGTATCCTTTATCACAAAACGAACGATTCCGCTGACTCGATGCTCAAATGAATCATAGATTCGTCCCGCACTTCTACATCCTTTGGGTACTGTATGTGTACTATTAGCAACATAACCGATTTTGCCGATTGGAGGGATCTCAGCCTTAATAGCTTCCTGATCGTATGAATTATCCGGGTCCTTAAGGAGATGTACGAGCTGCCCCGGCTTCAAGAAACTCGTTCCATAATAATGAGCCATGCCCGTTATCGCGACGTAAACTGGAAGTTCCATATGCACCGCACCTCACTCTTCCTAAGACTATCCCTATTTTAAACCTGCGTATGGACAGCTGGATGTCAGCGAATATACGTTCTATAAAACGAAATACCCCGCTGTGATTACGCGAGGCACCTCAATTCATTGTAATCTATAGTGTTGTCTAGCTCGAAAGGGCATGTGCAATTCATCCGTAAATGTAAACCGTATTTACCGATTTGCGTATGGCTTCTTGGTTCTTGAGCGAATCCCGAACCCTTAGGCTCAGGTATCTCTGCAGAAGCCCCATATTGCAAAACCCATTTTAGAAACTCTTTTTCGTTGTTAACCGTTACTTCAAAGATAAGGCCGCCATCCTTCTCATTCTTCATTCGTGGATGTACAAACAGCTCTTCTTCCTTGATGCAGCGGGCAACTTCGGCATTAAACCGGACATCGAACGTAATATTCTTTTCTCCGCGATCAACGAACCACGGATTTTTTAAGTATTGCTTCATATTAAAATCACCTTTATCGAAAGGCTGATCCATAATCTCCACCTTTTGAAACCGGCTAATTCGAAATGTCCAGTAAAATCGCTGGTCACGCGGAACGAGATAATAAGGGGCCATTTTCCGTTCCGTCGTTTCATTCCGGTATTGGGTATGGTAAACGGTATCGCTCGTCTTTTGCTCCACAATGGCATTAACACACGTTACTCACATTAGCGTCGCGGACGCCGGACAAAAAAATTCAAGCGACTCCACATGCACCAATTCAGCAAAATAACCCCCTTAATATAGCCTAAGCTAAGGTCAGTCCAGAAACGGCCGCCTTAGCTTAGCTGCAATACTCATTATTTACCCTCGTATTCCTTAGTCGCTGTATCCAGCATGGATTTCCAATCGGCGAAATCCGTCTCCCTTGCCACATGCCGATCAAAAAGCTCGTCATGAATGTTGTTGATATCTCCATGGGTCTCGGCTTGAAAATTGCCTTTCTCTAAAAACTCTCCGAAGCTCTTAAAGCTGGAATGGTTACTCATGAACGATTCATTAAACAACTTGTCTAATGAAATATGATTCGGATCTTCTTGGATCGTTTTCTGGCCTTGCAATTCCTTCAGCAGCTCGTCAAACGGCATTGGTTTTTGCCTTCTCAGATGATCACATCCCTAATATTTGTTTTAATCATTCCAGCCTACCTTGTTGATAACGAAGCCCACGTGGCTTCAAGCCACTGGTCGAAGTCAGCGCCCTTTTCACCTTCATAGGTATCATATACATCGAGTCTCATCTTCTTTAACTTCTCTTTAAACTCTTCAAAGGAATGACCTTCCGGCAAGCTTTTCTTAATTCTTACCAGGATTTTAGCAGCTCCTTTAATCAATTCGCCTTTTTTCCTTGGCGGGAGTTGAACATCTTCGCCGAATTGTTTGAGCTTATGGAAAGCAGCCTCTTGAATTTTATATACGACATCGTTATTCATTCTATGCATGAGTACATCAATGGTTTTTTGGTTGTTCCACCGGCCTAGCTCTTCCACAGCATCCAGACGTTCTCTCCAATTGGACGTTCGATTGGCGGAGATTTTTAATTGCTCATAATTTGAAGGCAATTCATTGTTTATTTCATTTTTACTCAAGTGATCCCATCCCGTTCTCTATTATGATTTGTCGCCTTTTGGATTATTGGAAGCTGAAGAAGTGCCATCCTTATTTTTAGTACCCTTGCTTTTATACGGTTTTGGAGCACTTTTTGCTCTGTTGGCACTAGCTTGCCATCGGTTCCAGCCCTTTTTGTCTGTTCCCCTGCCTGTTCCGCCCTTGCCTTTTGCTTTACTCAAAACATCACTCCATTATAATTTATACTTAACCTCTAACTAGCAGCGCAACGGATTCCACGTGCACCGTGTGGGGAAACATATCCACCGGCTGCACCTCCACCGTACGATAGCCTCCATCCTCCAGCACGCGCAGGTCGCGCGCCAGCGTCGAAGGATTGCACGATACGTACACCACGCGCTCGGGGCGCATCGCCACGATCGTCTCCAGCAGGGCGGCGTCACAGCCTTTGCGCGGCGGGTCGACGACGATGACGTCGGGCGTCACGCCCCGCTGCTTCCACGCGGGGATGACGACCTCGGCCGCGCCAACGGCGAACTCGGCATTGCGCACGTCGTTTAGCAGCGCGTTGCGCCGCGCGTCCTCGATCGCCTCGGGGACGATCTCGACGCCGTACACCTTGCCGGCGCGCTGCGCCAAGAAGAGCGAAATCGTGCCGATGCCGCAGTAGGCGTCGATGACGACTTCCTCGCCGTTTAGCTGCGCGTACTCCAGGGCTTTCCCGTACAGCACTTCCGTCTGCACCGGATTAACCTGGTAGAACGAACGGGCGGAGATGGCGAAGCGCACATCGCCGATCGTATCGTAGATCACATCGCTGCCCCACAGTACCTTGGTCTCGTCACCGAAAATCACGTTCGTCCGCTCCGCGTTCACATTCTGGCAAATGCTGCGGATGTCCGGGATTTCCTCTCGGATCAAGCCGATGAGCTCGTCCGCGCGGCTGATGTCCCTGCCGTTGGTCACCAATACGACCATGATCTCGCCCGTGTTAAAGCCGTAGCGGGCGATGACATGGCGCAGCAGGCCTTTGCCGCTTTCCTCGTCGTAAGGCCGGATGCCGAGCTGGCGGGCGATGCGTTTGACGGCGGCGACCACCGAATCATTGTTCTCGTGCTGGATGAGGCAAGCCTCCATGTCGATGATGCGGTGGCTGCCTTGGGCGTAGAAGCCGCCGACCAGGCCGCCCTCCATGCTGCCTAATCCGATAGGCACCTGCGCTTTATTGCGGTAGCGCCAAGGATCGGACATGCCGAGGGTGGGCCTGACGACCATGCCCTCTTCCTGCTCCCCCGCCACCTGCAGCTTGCCGATCCGCGTCAGGTTGTCGATCACAAGCTGACGTTTCCAGCGCATCTGCGCCTCATAGCTTAAGTGCTGCAGCTGGCAGCCGCCGCACTGCTTGTAGATCGGGCACGGCGCATCTACACGGTCGGGACTGGCCTCCAGGATCTCGAGCAGCTTCGCGTAGCCGTACTGCTTCTTAACCTTCAGCACCTTAACCCGTACCCGTTCACCCGGCAGTGCGCCATGAATAAAAAGGGTAAAACCGTCCACACGGCCCACCCCTTCTCCATCATGTCCAATCCCGATGACGTCGGCAGTGTATTCTCCGTTCTTTTCCACCGGAACACCTTCAATAGGCTGCTCCCGGCGTTGGTTGTTCTTCCTTCTCATGGTAACCTCACTAATCCGTTTCTTCTATCATGCCTGCCTACAACCATCTTGACCATCAAACCGGCAGCACCGGCCAAAGTCCAACACAATACCGCGTAGGCTATTAGTCTTCCTCTTTATGCCCATCCGTTCCGGACTTCTGCTTCCAAGGCAGCTTGATCTGCAGCGGATTCGTCTTATAGGTGGACTGTCCCGTCTCATCTACAAAGATGTGCAGGTGCTGCGGCAGATTGGTAAACACACACGGCAGGGTGCCGCCAAATTCTCCGTCAAGGTTCATCTGCACGTAGTCCGGCGACGTAACTTGAATTTGCCGCGTCTGCAAATAAATCACATGCGGATCGCTCGTATGCTCGCCGCGCAGCGCCAGAGAGACGATGCGGATGAACTCCGCGAGATTGCATTTACGCAGGATCAGCACGTCGAACAAGCCGTCGCTGAGCGACGCGTCCGGCGCGAGGCGCTCGAACCCGCCGACGGAGTTGCTGTTGGAGATCAGGAACAGCATCACTTCCTCGTGCAGCTCGACCTCCGACGTCTTGATGTGCAGCTCGATCGGCCGCAGCCGCGGCAGCTTCTCGAGTCCCTTCATATAATAGGCCAATTGGCCGATCATCGTCTTCAGCTTGCTTGGCACCTCATAGGTCAGCTCGGTTAACGACCCTCCGCCGGCAATGTTGATGAAATAACGCTGATTCACCTTGCCCACGTCGATCACGCGCGTGTGATTGCGCAGGATAACGTCCACCGCACCCTCCCAGCTGCGCGGAATGTTCAATGCCCGGGCAAAATCGTTCGTTGTCCCCAGCGGCAAAATCCCCAGCTGAGGCCGGTAGTCCTTCTCCGCGATCCCGTTAATGACCTCGTACAGCGTGCCGTCCCCGCCTGCCGCGATGATGATATCGAAGCCCCGTTCGACCGCATCGGCCGCCGCCAGCGTCGCATCACCTTCCCCGGTCGTGGCATGGGTGCTGGTTTCCAGCCCGCCTCGTTCCAGCCGCTGCAGAATATCCGGCAGCCGCTTCTTGATTTCCTCACGGCCTGAGGATGGATTATATATGAGTCTTGCCCTTTTGGTCTGTCCTGCCATAGCTCTCTCTCACCTGTTTACTTCAGAATCAAACCGTACAGAGTCGCCTAATGCTTTACCCTGTATATAAGGCTCTGTCTGCCGCTCGATCCATCTCGAGATCCCCGTATGCGGCAGCAGTGCCTCCCCGTTATACCTATATTCATAACCGCCCAATCGTTCGGGAATAACCTGTCCGGTAAAATAACCCTCGCTTAGAAAAAGCGGCGCTACAATGACCGTATGCTGAGGCCTATAACGCAGCCAGTGGTTCATTTTACGCGGAATTTGATCCGGGAGCAGCATCGCCACATCGGCTTCATCAAAGCCTCCTAACACCCTCAGCCGCATCGCCAGCTTCTCCAGTCCTTTGCGCCACAGAAGATGGAACCCTTTCTCAATGCTTCCATGTCCCACAAGCAGGACGATCTCTTTTTTCGGGTCGGACGATAACGCCCTGATCTTGGAATAGAGGATCTCCGCTATGATCGGATCGTCGTCAATCGGCGATGTAAAGCGGATCCGTGCCCGAACCGCAAACGGCCTCATGTCCGTCGGCAGCAGCGGCTTGTCTTTGACCCCGAACGCATAGCTGATTTCATCGATATGTGTACTTCCGGAGGATACAAATAAAGGAACCGCGATAATATCCGTAACGCCGAGCGACTCCAGGTACGTGATCCCGTCCTGGATCAGCCGCCCTTCTACAATTTCCAGAAAGGAGGAGTATACCGGTACGCTCTCAGGCACGCGGACAGCCTCCACCGCTTCGTCTACAAGACGAACCCAGTCCTCGCTGCGGGAACCGTGACTAATGACTAATATCCCGTATTTTACCAAACCCTATCCCTCCTTGCCAAAAAAGATACGCACATTCCGCCTGCATTGCCCCCGGTACTCGCCTATACGCATCTTTTCAATAACAAGAAAAATCCTGCTCAGCCCATCAGGCGAGAAGGATTCCTGCGCTCATTCGTTCAACTTGGAGCCCATAAACTCCGTACGGCAGTCCAAATTCCCAGCGTGAATCCTTCCTTTGCCTACATGAAGTAAAAGAGCAGCGGAAGGTCTCCCTCCGGATTAGCGCCCGAGACGCTCCAGCGTCATTTTGTAACCGTCATTGCCGTAGTTCAAACATCTCTTCACCCGGGAAATGGTCGCCGTGCTCGCCCCGGTCTCGGCTTCAATCTGGTTATAGGTGTTGCCTTTGCGCAGCATCCGTGCCACTTCCAGCCGCTGGGACAACGATTGGATCTCGTTGACCGTGCACAAATCGTCAAAAAACACATAGCATTCTTCTATATCCTTAAGTGTCAAAATCGCCTCAAACAGCTGATCGATCGCTTTATCGTTCAATTTTTTTAATTGCATGGTATTATTCAACCCCTTGATGGTCTGCTTCAAATTCCTGCGAACTCTTAACCTTGTATTCGACGTGCAGGGAACGAAATCCTCTTTAGATTAGCAAAACGTTACTATTTTTATGCGGTAGTGGACTAAACTGCCGATAGGCAAAAATCAGCCGGAACGTGACAGGAGTCCAATCCATCCATCCGCCTATCACATACAGTATACTAGGAAATTGTCGTTAGGTAAAAGTCCGCCGGATATTTGTGCAACATAACTATGAAAAAAAAGGTTGTGAAGCCATGGGTTATTTAAGACAAGGCGTTGAAAACCGGGGTATAACCCCCTATGCGTATCCGCAGCATCGCGCCTCTCCTCCCATATACACGCAAAGCTTGACGCAGGGGGCCGATTTCCCCGGGAGCTTTCCGAATTATACAGGGTATTCCGGTTTCCCGGGATTAGGCGGTGAAAGCCCCTTTCCCGTGTCGGCACCGTCCGCATCGCCCGAGCCTGCTTCCGGGAGCGGCCTCGCTTCATTGTTCGGCGGAGGAGGCGGCGGCGCTTCAGGGACCGGCAGCAGCTTTAACATCGGTCAGCTGAAAAACGTGGTGGATCGGCTGGGCGGCATTGAAGGTATTCTGGATACGGTTGGAAAAATGCAAAAAATGGTGCAAAGCGTCAATCAGGCGGCACCCATGCTCAAGCTGCTGCTGGGCATGTTCGGGAAGAAAAAGTCAAATAGTCTAAGCAGCGGCAGTGTTACTCCAAGACGCAGAAGAAGACGTAACCGCAAAGGCTCCGCACGCGGCCGCAGGCAGCGTATCCGCTGAAAAACGCGAAAACCGGATGCTTAACCGTGCATGCACGGTAACATCCGGTCTTCTTTCTGTGACGGGCAAAGAAGACAAGCCTAGCCTTATCGTCTCCCTGCTCCCGCCAACGCCGCAGCCGCCCGTCCGACAAAGTACGGAGTCTCCGGCATAATAAAGTGCGGTTCACTCTTCTTTGCATCCCGCCAATTCCCTTCCGTTACGCCAAATCTGATCGGACGACCCGGCTTGGACCGAATTGAAGGCCGACCTGCAGACCTTTGAATATGCCTACGGCCGGGTTACCGGCTTTGGACTGCCAATGAAAGTACTGGAACCGCAGGAGCTGCAAAAGGATATTCAAGCTCTAGCCAAAGAAATTATCGGCTTATACGAATAAAGGCCGATATCCATGCCGGAAGAAAGAGCTTCTCCTCCGGCGCAGATATCGGCCTGTAGATGATGATTATATAATGGCTGTATTCACTATAGGAGCAATCGGCTGCGAATCGGGCGAAGTCATTCCCCGGTTCAAACAATTGTCGGAAGAACAAACACTGTAATACACCGTGACTTTACGTGTTTCTTGTGTACCTATGATTTGATGGCAATGCTTGCAAAGAATCGTACCCAGATGCATCTCGTTTACACCAAAGCTTCTTTCCACGACTCAACACGCTCCTTATTCATAGATTTAGAAACAGTAGAAGCCAAATCCATTACGCGGCTGGCATAGCCCCATTCATTGTCGTACCATGCTAGCACTTTAACCTGATCAAATGCCGTCATGATCGATTCACCGTCAATGACGGCGGACTTGTCGCATCCGATAAAATCGGAGGAAACAAGCGGCGCATCGCTGTATCCGAGAATCGGCGCCATCGTGCCTTCGGACGCTGCACGGAACGCCTTTTGAACCTCTTGAACATCAACCGGACGGCTGACCTGCACCGTAAGATCGACCAGCGATACATCCGGTGTCGGAACACGGACCGCAATGCCGTTAACCAGTGGAGCCAGATGTGGAAGCACATCCACAAGCGCTTTACCGACGCCCGTGCTGGTCGGGATGATCGACTGCGTGCAGGCGCGGGCCCGGCGCAAATCTTTATGCGGATTATCCATATGCTTCTGGTCGTTCGTATATGAATGAATCGTTGTCATCCACCCGCTTTTGACCTGAAACGCCGAGTCCAGCACATGCAGCACAGGCGCCACACAGTTGGTCGTGCAGGATGCGGCGGACAGCAGCGTATGCTTGCCGGCATCGTACTTATCGTCGTTGACACCCACGACAACGGTCAAGTCCATCTGTTTGCCCGGCGCGGTAATGATGACCTTGCGTGCGCCGGCGTTCAAATGCATCGTGGCGCCTTCTCTATTGTTGAATTTACCGGTTGCATCGATAGCTACGTCTACTCCGAGCTCTTTCCAAGGAATCGCTCCAGGGTCGCGTTCGGACACAATCCGTACGCGGCGGCCGTTAATGATCAGGTCTTCGCCTTCCTCACGCACATCCGCTTTCCACGTTCCATGCACAGTGTCATATTTTAACAGATGAGCAATGGTACCGGCCGGGTACACGGAATTGATCGCTCTCAGCCCCATGCCGTCTTCACTTAGCTCAAAAGCGCGTCTGATCAATAGCCTGCCGATACGTCCCACCCCACTAATCCCTAACGTCCCTGCCATGCCATTCCCTCCAGTGTCATTTATCGTTTTTCATTCCTGTATATAATATATACCATATAATTAAATAAGACACAATATATAAATTGACTAAGATTATATGACGCAACTAAATCCTTGTATCCGCCCAATTTGATCAACAAAAAATGCATACTGATACAATGATTAAACAATCAGTATGTTATATTTATATTACGCAACCTCGAGCTTCTCTTCGAGCACCGGCGGGGGAATACGATTCTTTCTATCGATATATAAAGCAAAAAAACCCGTCAGAAGCATCCGGCCGGATGCTCCTTAACGGGCATTACCTTCTAACGAGTAATGATATAAAGCTGTGTTTCCTTGCTCGGGGAGATATAGTAGGCAGTATTTCCCCCGGGCCCTTTTCATCCCGTACATTAAACCGGGGATTTTTCTTTAATAGCCTCCAATGGCTTGTGGTTGCCGTATTTCGGATATTCGCGGGTCGACGGCGCAGCCCACTGCACGCCGTTGCGGATGACGCGGCGCACCTGCTCGTTGAAGTAGGTCGGATACGTTTCGTGACCCGGACGGAAGTAGAAAATTTTGCCTTGGCCGCGGGAATACGTGCAGCCGCTGCGGAATACCTCGCCGCCTTCGAACCAGCTTATCATGATCAGTTCGTCAGGCTGTGGGATGTCGAAGTGCTCCCCGTACATTTCCTCCTCCGGCAGCTCAAAATATTCACCGATGCCTTCTGCGATCGGGTGTCCCGGAGCCACGACCCAAATGCGCTCTTTCTCGCCGGCCTCGCGCCACTTGAGATCGCAGGAAGTGCCCATCAGCTTTTTGAACACTTTGGAGAAGTGGCCCGAATGCAGCACGATCAGTCCCATGCCGTGCAGTACCCGCTGATGGACGCGCTCGACAATGGCGTCTTGCACATCGCCGTGAGCTTTGTGTCCCCACCAAATCAGAACGTCGGTGTTGTTCAGCTTCTCCTCGGTCAAGCCATGCTCCGGCTCATCCAGCGTTGCGTATGAGACTTCAACATCGGTTCCCAGACCTTCGCCGATCGCCTTATGAATGCCCTGCGGATAGACCGCGCGCACGTTTTCATTCTCCAATTCATGACGGAATTCGTTCCAAACGGTAACTCTAAGCTTTTGACCCATGGCAGTGTCCCCCCCAATTTAGTATGCTTCATTACTATCCAGTATAGTGAATCAATAGCGCGAAAGATATGCTCGATCCTGCTTCATCCTTATGCAAAAGTGCCATTAAGCTTTGTTTCGTGCTATACTAATAGTTGATGAGGAGGCTGTAGGGCATAAGTCCGCAGCAATTCAAAAAATATCCAAAAATGATATATCCAATGTATGGAAAGAGAGAGGTGCACGTTCGGTCTCATGGAAGCTGCCGTCGGACTGAGTACGGAAATTATGAACTGGGAAGCTCTAAACATCGATGCGATCAACGAGGAAGTCATATACCAGAATCCCCTGCTCTTCTTGAAAATATGGGAAATTCAAGTCAACTCCCCCTACTTCGGCATCCCGGAGACGTGGCCTTGGCATTATCATAAAGAAGTGGAATTTCTTGCGGTGACGGAGGGGCATCTTGGCATTCAAACCAAGAACGATTATGATCTTCTCGGCCCTGGGGACGTGCTTCTTCTGGGGTCTTCACAACCGCACCGTACGCATAAGAACAGCTCCGAAGAGCTTCGTTATGTCGTATTTCAGGTGGATTTGTCCCAGCATTTCGACCAAAGCACGATGCCTTATTTGCACTGCTTCTCGGAGCTGACGCAGCCGCTGGGAACGCTCAATTATATTTTTCAGGAAAATGAAACGGCCCGTCAAGAGGCGTTCGCCTTGATTACGGACATTTTCAACGAATCCCAAATCCGGCAGCGGGGTTACGAGATGGCCATCAGCTCCGCCATCAAGCGGCTGATGCTCCTGATGATGCGCAGCGATACCCGAGGTATGCTCCGCGGCTCCGATGAAAGTGACGTGATCCGTCTGCGGCCGGCGCTCGATTATGTCGACCGCCATCTCGTCGAGAAGATCGCGGTCGAGGATGTGTGCAGCCTGCTGAACCTGAGCTATCATTATTTCATCAAATATTTCAAAAAGGCGATGGGGCTGTCCTTCGTCGATTACGTCAACTATAAGCGCGTCAAAAAAGCCGAGCGTCTGCTGCTCACACGCGATCTCAGCATCATGGAGGTCGCCTTTGAGGTCGGGATCCCCAACATGGCGCAGTTTTACAAGCTGTTCAAGCGCCACAACCACTGCTCCCCGAAGGAGTTCAAGCAGCGCATGCGCGGCGGCGCAGGCCTCGGCAGCACCACCGGAGGCCCCGTCCAAGTCTATTAAAGAAGATCGGTTCCCTTCCTGGGAGCCGATCTTCTTCATTTTAGGATTAAAAGATCCGGCGTTGCCATCCGATCCGCTTTGCGATCGCTTCAACAAGCGGCCCGCCTTCCATAAGCCGAATGATTTCGCATGACGCCTTCAGCGGATTGCTGTATACTAATTTCATCCAATTTGGACTTATGAAACGGAGTGACTTACCGTGATGCTATTCACCGTGTTTAAGATCCTGCATGTGATTGCCGGCTTTACGGCACTGGCCATCTTCTGGTTGCCGATCGTCACCGCAAAAGGCGGCAAGGCGCATGTCCGGTTCGGCTGGATTTATGTCGCTGCGATGGGGCTGGTATCGGTCACCGCGTGGTATATGGGCGTATGGGATATCGCCTTTGATCCGCAGCGGAATACGGAATCGATCGCTTACGCCTGGTTTTTGATCTTCATCGCCATCCTCAGTGCGGTTACCGCCTGGCATGGACTGCGGGTGCTCCGATTCAAACGAAAAGCAGACGTCCACCGGCATCCGCTCGAAATCGCTCCCCCTGCCGCCTTATTATTTTCCGGCATAGGGATCAGCGCCTATGGTTTTTATTTGGACTTTCCTCTGCTTGCTTATTTCCCGATTGTCGGCATCTTCTTGGGGACGACCCAGCTGGCCTATTGGCTGCGCCGTCCGAAGCATCGGATGCAATGGTGGTTCGAGCATATCAGCAACATGATGGGCTGCTGCATCGCGACCATTACCGCATTTACGGTTTTCGGCGCGCCCCGGCTGCTGAACCTCAGCAAGGTATCTCCGATCGTATGGTTTCTGCCGACCCTCGTGCTCGTTCCCGTCATTATTTCCATGAATCATCATTACCGTAAAAAATTCGCAAAGTGAGAGCTATGAACGCTTACGCTTCGACAATAAATTACTTGGCTTGCGAACCGGCCCCTATCTGCAGGGGCCGTGCTGCACTTTTCGCTTGTTCTTGCAGCTGCTTCAACGCTTCATCCAGCGTCGTCCTTCCGCCCGGCACGGCTTGGGTCTTCTGGGCGGCCAAGGAGCAGAAGGCCTCCTGAAACGCCGGCGGCGCAGTCTCCATCGACAACGGCGAAGACAACGCCTCAGCCTGTAAAGCACACCCGTATTTCCCCCCTCATGCCGCTCTATACCTGATAAACAAGAGGGAAGATCGCCCTGCGATGTACGGGCTTCATAGACTTTAACAAATTCGTCTTGCTTGATATCATCCGCCAGCACCGTTTGGCGCGTGAGGAAAAAGACATAGTTCCACACGTCCTCGCCGTAGGCCGGCATCATCTCCGACAGAATGGCGTTCTTGTCCATACCGCCGGTGAGGGAAAGGTCTCCTCCTCGCGAAAAAAAATTGCGGGTTTCACTTTCGGTTGTCCAGGGTAAGAAGAAACAAGCAAGACAAACCATATAAGGAGCGTGAAGAAGATGTTAAGCTTAATTATTACGATTATAATGGCGATAATTATCGGGGCTATCGGCTCCGCTATTGCACCAGGAGCAATGCCCGGGGGAATTATCGGGGCCATGATCGCCGGATTTGTCGGAGCTTGGATCGGTACTCTGCTGCTTGGCTCTTGGGGGCCTGTCATCGGTGGTTTTGCCATCGTTCCAGCCATTATCGGCGCGGCGTTGTTCGTCTTCCTGCTCGGTCTCTTGGCAAAAGGCTTCAAACGCACCGCTTAAAGCGAAAGCTGGCCGCCTTCGAGCGGCCACTTACCATTAGATGAATGGAATTGGAGGAGTGAGAAACGATGAATACAGCCAATACGAATACGAATATGGAAACGAGGGGCAGCAATAATCTGCTCCTTGGAACAGTAGTCGGCGCCGCCGCAGGTGCGCTCATCGCCCTGATCATGGCGCCAAAATCCGGACGCGAGCTGCGCAGCGACCTTATGGATGTGCTGAATACCGTGCAGACCAAGGGCGCTGATTGGATGGCAACCTGCAAGGAAAAAGCTGCGGAAACCGCCCAAAAGGTCCAAGAGCAGAGCACCCAGCTGGTAGAGAAGGCCCATGAGGTGACCAACCGCGCAGCCGATGCGTCACATCAAGCGCTGGATCGTGCCGCCAGCTCTTCCCATGAGATGATATCCAAGGCGCAGGACTCGGTGGACAAGGCATCATCGGACACGTCCCGCGACACCCTGAATCCATCTGGGCAGACGTCCAATCAAACAACTCAAACGGCGAATACATCAAATAAGACAACGAGCCCTTAATAGCTCGCAGTATAGCCCGGTTCTTACCAGAGAGCCGGGCTTTAGCTTTGTATGCCTATTGTGACTTCAAGTCGAATCCGCCATTTACACATACCTGACCGTTTAGCCTCCATTAGATGATATGTTTTAAAGCTGTCTTCATGTTCTCTGGGCTTAAAACCGGTACGCAGAAAAACACCCCATACTGCCGTTCCTTCCGAGGCGCTGCTTTTCAGCTTAACAGCAGTCTCCATTCAGATATTGAGTCTCTACTGTAATACTTCTATAAGAAAACTTCTAACGAGACCATTCATGGAGGGTTGAACGCGATTTAGAGGCAGGTTATCGTTATCATAATAAAAAAACCGGGAAGCTTATTCCCGGTTCGTGAGCTCCTTCCAGCCTTCCTTTGACATCAATTCGCGCAAGCGGTCCGCTACCGAAATGCTGTCCCGGCCCTCTTTAACGAAATGGCCGTTCTCCAGATGGTAACCCTCCTCTTTCACTTCGGACAGAAGGCTGCAGAACAGCTCCGCCGCTTTGATCGCCGTTTCTATATCTGAGAATGTTTCTAGCACTTTTCCGAAACCCAGCGGATTGGTCGTTGCCTGAATCGATAGTTGATATTGGCCTGCCTCTGCTTCGCGAACCAACACTTCACTTCCGTGACATTTGATGGTATGCTTCACTGTCATGACATCCACCGCCTTATTTAAAGGGATAATTGATGTACTGCTTAATTACTATTACCCTCTCCCTGGGCAGATAAAACGTGAATGCTAAAACGAGACGAAATGACATAAACACTATTGGCGCAGGATGCTCTTAACTGAAGGGACACTTCGATGGAATGGTCAGGAAGCCGGATTGACCTGCAATTAGAATAAAGCTAGGATATGAGTATCTCTTTTCCCGTCTCCAAATGCTGGGTCATGAGCTCCGCCGCCTGATCTCCTTCACCCTGCATAATCAGCTCCAGCAGTTTGACATGGTCGTCATAATAGCGCTGGAGCCTCTCGGAGTCTTTACGAAATACTTTAAGCGCCAAAATTTGAAGCTTATCTTGAATCTGACTCATAATTTGAATCATTTCAATATTGTTGTAGATCCTGACCAGCTCCTGGTGGAACTCTGCATCCTTGGCAGTGAATTCAACATAGTTCTTTTCTTCCAGATGCTTTTGCTGTTCCCTCAGATTGTTCTGCAGCAGTTCAATTTGTTCATCTTCCAGTTTAATGGAGGCCAGCTTCTTCATAATGCGGGATTCTAAAGCAATCCGGACCTCATAAATGTCTACGGCTCTTTTTAATGATATTTCGGCGACGATCGGACCCTTGTTGGGGGAATTATTGATAAAGCCTTCAATTTCTAAACGTTCTATTGCGGAGCGAACAGGCGTTCTGCTCATCTGCAAACGTTCTACAAGTTCACGCTCTGTTAAAAATTCACCTTGCTTTAATTCACCTTTTAAAATCAGGCTGCGAATCTCGCGATAGGCTTTTTCTTTTAATGGTACATTCTCCATTAGCTTACCTCTTAACTTAGATTTGAAGTTTTATATACAATATATATACAATATATATACATTGTTACAAAACATTCAACATTCAGTCAAGTGATTTATGCCTTGAGTAAAATCTACTCAGCGGCCGAAGCTCTCAGCCTTTTTTTCATGGCTGACGTTCTGCGGGATCCATGAGATGGATGTTTTAATCACCAACACGGATGCTCCGAAGGAATCTCTTGACCAACTTGAAATAAACCGGGTCGAAGTTATTCTTTCATAAGAGAAAGCGGAATGTTGAGCCTTTCACTGCCGAATTGGGAGTCGGAGGGCTTTGCCGGGGAATATGATCATAATAAATGCGTCCCCGGGAAAAGGACGCATTTATTTGCTGCCGCTATCAGTCTCTTCAAAGTAGTTTCTCAGCTTGTCCAATGCACGCTTTTGGATGCGGGAGACGCTCATCTGAGAGACGCCAAGCTGCGCCGCAATGGTTCGCTGCGATTGCCCTTCTACGTAAGCCAGCTGCAGCACCTTTTGTTCCTCCGGCTTCAAACGCACCAGCGCTTCCTGAAGCGCCAGTCGATTCTCCACCCGCAGATAGGCCTCGCTCGGGCTTCCGATGACATCGCCGATCGTGGAACCGCTATCGTCACTCGATAAAGGTGTATCCAGCGATACATAGTGATAGTAATCGCGTCCTGCTAGAATTTCAATCGTTTCCTCTACGGACAGCTCCATTTCTGCGGCGATTTCATCCACGTTAGGAGAACGCTCGAGACGTACCGTAAGCTTATCGATCACTTGCTGGATTTGATTTCCTTTTTCCTTAATGCGTCTGGGCACTTGTACATACCAGGATTTGTCACGCAAATAATTTTTCATATGTCCGATAACGCTTTTCATCATATAGGCCTCGAACTGAACGCCTAATGTTAAATCAAACTGCTTCAGCAGCTTAAGCACGGACATTTGCCCCACTTGATAGAGGTCTTCAAACAGATCGGGGCGATTGCGCGACATTTTCCCAGCTGCCATTTTGACCATCGGTTCGTACTCCTGAAGCAGGACCGTTGCCGTATCATTACAACCGGTTTGTTGATAAATTACAATCAGTTCCTCAGCGCTCGCATTTGCAAATCGCTCCGAATTCATTTTCATACCATTTCCTCGCTTCTGGAGACTCGCTTGGTTAAGATGACCTCGGTACCGGCGCCGGTGATCACCTCTACTTCATCCATCAGCGCCTGCATCAAATAAATGCCCAGCCCTCCTACGTTAATTTCATTCAACGTTTTTTCATGCAAAGACTCGGCCCGGCCCGCTTTTTCCTTATAGTCAAAGCTTGGACCCTGATCCTTGACAATGATGCGTAACCCGTCATCGATGCGTTCAAAACGCACCTCCATTTGCCCTGCGTTTCCGGGCTCGTAGGCATGCACTACCGCATTGTTGCAAGCTTCAGCCACAGCCACCTTCATATCCTCAATTTCTTCATAGCTGAATCCTAATTTGGAACTGATCCCGTAGAGCGTCAGGCGTACCAAGTCAATGAATTCGGCCTCAGCGGGTAAGGTTAAAGAGACAACATGAGATTCAAGTTTCATATGTTCGCTCCTATTCATTCAGATCGTTACTGTCCTTGTTTGCGGAGAATCTTTCATCCGTTTGCAAGAACGGACTAATCCCCGTCAAATCGAATAATCTTTGAATTTTTTGCGGAATATCTTCTACCTTGAATGGCGCATTGAGAACATTCCGCGCTTTTAATACCGATACAATCACACCGATACCCGTGCTGTCAATATATTGCAGCTGATTCAGATTCAAAATCAGCTTTCGATGGGTATCGGCGATAAACGAATCCAGTGCGGAACGCAGCTCCGCCACCTTGGATAAATCCAGCTCCCCCTGCAAAAATACGGTATTTGCCTGATCCGTTTTTTGTATATCCACTTGAAAAGATTGCGGCCTGTTCAGCATCAATAAAAGTCCTCCCTCGGCTGCGGCTCGTTGTCTCTACAAGCCGCACCCTCTTTATCTTAATGTACTTACCCTAAACCCCTTTGGATGAAACAGTCTTCCCATGCTGAAAATGTTAACATTCGAAAACGCCGCGAGCTTGGCAACTAGCTCTGCTGAGGCGAGAGTTTTTTCTTGCGATTCCTAAGCGAATTCCACAGCTCAATGGCAGCGGGTACAGCCTGCATGATCCGGACGACCGAATCATTGTTTAACGGATTTTCTTTTACGACCTTCGTCTCAATCTTGTCAGCTACCGTAGCTGAGGCCTGCTTCAAGGTGGACGTAACCTCCTGCACGGCATCCCCTATATTTTTCACCGAATATACAACCGGATCAATGGAATGCAGCTTGTTCCGAACATCAACCGTTACTTCATTCGTATGTCGAAGCAGTTCAGCAGCTTCCGTACTGATACCTTTGATTTGCCCCTGAATTTCCCGGATCGTTGTATTCGTCTGAACAAGCACCTCCGACACGTTACGCAGGGTCATGATAATAAAAATTACCAATGCCACAAAAGCAGCCGCCGCCGCGGCTATACTAATCGTAATCACTACATTGTCCATGATCATCTTCCTCTCCAACCATCATTTTTTTATCGTGAATTTGAGTATTTTTACCCCGCGCCTCCATAGTTGAAACAGCAGCTTCACCGGCCAAACACCTTGTTTCATATGACGACCTGCGGGTTAAGAAAACATACAATGGAAGCCTATCAAGGCTCCTAACATCACCGGGCATTTCGGGTATGAGAACCTGGCTTGTCCGTAAAACACACGAGTATATCCAAGAATCCGGGAGGTAATGTCTTATGGCTAAGGTGATGGAAAGAGAAGCGAAGGAAACGAAGCAAGCAAAGAAAGGCAAGGACCTGCAGGCTTTACTCAATCAACAGGTTGCCAACTGGGCGGTTCTTGATATAAAAATCCACCAGCATCACTGGTTCGTAAAGGGGCCCCAGTTTTACAGCCTTCATCTCAAATTCGAGGAGCTGTATAATGAAGCGGCACTGAATATGGATGAGCTTGCCGAGCGGCTTCTTGCTTTAGGAGGCGCTCCGGTATCCACAACCAAAGAATTTGCGGAGCTTGCAACCATCAAAGAGCACGCCCCGCTCAAATCGGCGGATGACATGGTGCAAAGCTTGTGCGACGATTTCTCGATGATGATCGAGGAAACCGGAGAGGCCATGGAGGCGGCAGAAAAAGAAGGCGACGAAGGTACTCACGATATGCTGAATGAACTCCGTACCAAGCTGCAAAAGCACGTATGGATGATGAAGGCGTATTTAGGCAAATAAGGATGAACCGTCTGATATGAATAGAGACCAAAGAACCCGTACTGCGGCGCAAACCGAGGTACGGGTTCTTTGTTTTCAGTTTAAGGTGATGTCATAAGGAATCCCTATTTGGAGAATACTATCCTCGACTGGAAAGACAACCCATGGAATCCATGCGAGGAGGACACGTCAACATGAAAAAATGGATATCATTTTGCCTGGTGATCATGCTAATCGCTCTGCCAACAGTCGCCGGATGCGGCCAAAAGCCCGCGCCGTCGAATGAAGGAGCTGCGGCCGGGAACGCTCCTGCCGCCGGCGGAGCCAATTTTAATATCGGAATGGTCACCGATGTCGGTGGTGTAAACGACAATTCCTTCAACCAAAGCGCATGGGCAGGACTGCAGAAGCTGGAGAAGGATACGGGAGCAAAGGTGAAATATTTGCAAAGCAAAAGCGATTCCGAGTATTTGCCTAACCTGAATCAAATGGTCAAAAATAATTTTAACCTGACCTGGGGAATCGGGGCTATCATCGGAGAAGCCATGAAAACCGTAGCGGCACAAAATCCGAACGCCCATCTGGGCATCATCGATAACACCGTTGACGCCCCGAATGTCGTTTCGGTGACGTTCTCTGAGAATGAAGGTTCCTACTTGGTAGGTGTGGTGGCCGGGCTGATGACCAAATCGAACAAGGTCGGCTTTGTCGGCGGCATGGAGCTTCCGGTGATCAAGCGCTTTGAAGCCGGCTTCAAAGCCGGTGTAAGTACGGTCAATCCAAATGCCAAAGTAACGATCAACTATACCGGCGTATTCGACAAGCCCGACCTGGGCAAAGCAGCGGCAGCCACTCTTTATAATGACGGAGCCGACATCATCTTCCACGCCTCGGGGGCTACAGGCAACGGGGTATTCAACGAAGCCAAGGACCGCGTAAAGAACGGACAGAAGGTATGGGTCATCGGCGTGGACCAGGACCAGTCCGCCATCTTCGGCGATGATGTCACACTGACCTCCATGGTCAAGCGGGTCGATCATGCCGTTTATCGGGTTTCTAAGGATTTGATCGACGGCAAATTCGAAGGCGGTAAAACGATCCGGCTCGGGCTGAAGGACGACGGTGTAGGCCTCCCGGAAACATCAAGCAAGAACGTGCCTGAGGATGTGCTCAAAAAGGTGGATGAGTACAAACAAAAAATCATCAACGGCGAGATCCGGGTGCCTGAAGCATGAGCCAGCCCGTCAAAGTGGAGATGCGCGGCATCACCAAGCGCTTTCCGGGCATTGTAGCCAACGACGGGATCAGCCTTACGCTTCGTCAAGGAGAAATCCTTGCGCTGCTTGGAGAAAACGGTGCCGGAAAATCGACGCTGATGAACATCTTGTTCGGACTTTATCAGCCTGACGAGGGAGAGATTGCAATAAACGGGGAACGCGTAACCATCGCCAATCCAAAGACGGCGATCCGCCTCGGTCTGGGCATGGTACACCAGCATTTCAAGCTCGTTCAGCCTTTTACCGTAACGGAAAATATCATTCTCGGCTCCGAACCGAAGCAGCGGCTCGGGATTCATTACACTAAAGCGGAACAAGAAGTTGCCAGGCTGTCCGAACGGTATGGTCTGCGAATCGAACCCAGGGCGCGCGTGCAGGATATTTCCGTGGGCATGCAGCAGCGTGTAGAAATTGTTAAAACCCTGTACCGCGGGGCCGAGATCCTGATCTTTGACGAACCAACCGCCGTGCTGACCCCGCAGGAAATTCAAGAGCTGATGGAAATCATGCTCAGGCTGGTGGAGGAGGGCAAGTCCATCATTCTCATCACGCACAAGCTTAAGGAAATTATGACGATCGCAGACCGTGTGACGGTCATCCGTCGAGGCAAAGTCATAGACACGCTTCACGTAAAAAAAACCAATCCGGACGAGCTCGCGGCCAAAATGGTAGGACGCCAGGTCTCCTTCCGGCCGGACAAAAAAGCGGCGGCGCCGGGTAAACCGGTGCTGTCCGTACAGGATGTTACCGCCCTCGGCTCAAACGGCCTGCCTGTGCTCAATGGTCTGTCCTTCGAGGTACGCGCCGGTGAAATTCTGGGACTTGCCGGTGTAGACGGCAACGGACAAAGCGAGCTGATTGACGTGCTGTCCGGGCTGCGCCGGGCGGCAAGCGGACGTATATTGCTCAAAGACAGGGATATCACGAATCGGACGCCCCGGCAGATCTCGGAAAGCGGACTGGCTCATATTCCCGAAGACCGGCATAAACGGGGGCTGGTGCTCGATTTTTCCATGAGTGAAAACCTGGTGCTGAAGACGTACTATACCTCCGCTTATCATCGCGGCGGCTTTCTCGACTACAGAGCGATCGATCAACATGCTCAGCGTTTAATTGAAGAGTTCGACGTGCGAACGCCAGGCCTGCATACGCCGGCAAGGGCGCTGTCGGGAGGCAACCAGCAAAAGGCCATTATCGCCCGCGAGATCGATCTGAACCCCGAGCTGCTGATCGCCGCCCAGCCTGCACGCGGACTGGATGTGGGAGCAATCGAATTTATCCACAAGCGGCTGCTGGAGCAGCGGGAGCGGGGCAAGGCCGTGCTTCTCATTTCACTGGAGCTGGAGGAAATTCTCGCATTATCCGACCGCATCGCGGTCATTTATGAAGGCCGCATCGTCGGCGAGGCGGACCCCGGACAAACGTCCGACCGGGAACTCGGGCTTATGATGTCCGGATCCGGCCGCACCATTTCCGATAGAGCGGCCGCACCATCTTCCGGAGGTGAAGGGTGTGGCTAATGTCATTCGCGTGATGACCAAAGACTCGGCGCTCGTTCCCCTTGCCGCTATCGTTCTCGGGCTGCTTGTCGGCGCTTTGATCATGCTCGCCGGGGGATATAATCCGGTCATCGCTTATTCTTCGCTTGTAGAAAAAGTGATTGGCGATCCTTACAGCATCGGTGAGACCGTTCGCGAAATTGCTCCTCTCATCCTCACCGGCCTGTCGGTGGCCTTCGCGTTTCGCACCGGCTTGTTCAATATCGGCGGAGAGGGCCAATTCATCATGGGGATGACGGGCGCGACTGTGATTGGAGTGAAGCTGGATCTGCCGTTTTGGATCCATGCGCCGCTCGCTGTTCTGACAGGAGCGTTGCTTGGAGGACTATGGGGAGGCATAGCAGGTTACTTGAAGGCCCGGCGCGGGGTCAATGAAGTCATCACTACGATTATGCTGAACTGGATAGCATTGTATCTGGCCAACTATATGGTTAGCCGGTATTTACTGCAGCCCGGCCAGCAGCGCTCCTACCTGATCCGGGAGTCGGCTGTGGTCAGCCTGCGTACCTTAAGCGAAATGTTCGGCAATGCCCGGCTTCATTGGGGCATCCCGATCGCCGTGCTGGCTGCGGCAGCGTTCTATGTCATTCTGTGGAAAACGCGCCAGGGCTACGAGCTCCGCGCCGTAGGTCACAGCCCTTATGCTGCGGAGTATGCCGGTATGAGCGTAAATGCGAATACGGTCAAAGCCATGTTCATCGGGGGACTGTTCGCAGGACTTGCCGGTGTGTTTGAAATTCTTGGCGTCTTCCATTATCAAGTCATTGCAGCCGCGTCTCCCGGCTACGGCTTTGACGGTATTGCCGTTGCGCTGCTGGGCGGGAATCATCCGCTCGGCGTCGTGCTGGCCGCCGTATTATTCGGATCGCTCACATACGGTTCCGCAGGAATGAGCTTCGGCGCGGATGTGCCGCCCGAAATTATTCGCGTCATTATCGGAACCGTCATTTTCTTTGTGGCATCGCACGGCTTGATCCGTGCAGTGCTTAAGCCGCTGCGAAACAAACGCAGCTCAGGGGAGGTGACTTGACCGGTCATGAACGTCTTGCGCATTCTGGGCGAATTGCTCCATACGACGCTCGTTTTTTCGACGGCGTTGATCTTTACGGCCATGGGAGGAATATTTTCCGAGCGGTCCGGAGTCGTCAACATTGGTTTGGAAGGCCTTATGGTCTCAGGAGCTTTCGCCTCAGCAGTAACGGCCTACTATGCCGAACAAGCAGGTCTCGCCGGCTTATCGCCTTGGCTTGGCCTGCTTGGCGCACTGCTGTTCGGCATCCTGATTTCCGTTATCCATGCCGCAGCATCCATTTCCTTCAAGGCGAATCAAGTGGTCAGCGGCGTAGTCATCAACTTCCTCGCAGCCGGATTCACCGTCTATCTTGTGAAAATGCTGTTTGCAGGTTCCGGTCAAACGGAAACCTTGAACCATGTCTTTCACAAATCGGCCGTCCCATGGCTTTCGTCGATTCCACTACTGGGCAACGGAGTATTCTATGCTTACCCAACAACATACCTTGCCCTGGCACTTGTGGTCATCGTGTGGTACACACTCTTTAAAACGCCATTCGGGCTGCGGATTCGTGCAGTCGGCGAGCATCCCGGCGCTGCGGACACGCTCGGCGTAAACGTCTCTCGAATCCGTTATGCCTGCGTGCTGCTCAGCGGAGCACTCGGGGGGCTCGGAGGGGCAACGATTACGCTGACGACAACCAGCAGCTTCTCGCACAATACGATTTCCGGCCAAGGCTTCATTGCTCTGGCTGCGATGATTTTTGGCAAATGGCACCCTTTCGGCGCATTGGGAGCAGCGCTTTTTTTCGGCTTGGCCCAGGCAGTCAAAAACTTTGTCCAGCTTTTCGATTGGGCCCAATTGATTCCCATGGAATTTCTATATATGCTGCCATACCTGTTAACTATTCTCGTACTTGCCGGCGCAGTAGGCCGCGCCTACCCTCCGTCGGCTCTCGGCGAGCCTTATGATCCCGGCAAACGCTGAAGCCTGACTTGCACCAACAAGCCGCATGATTCAGACAACCGGTTACAGCACGAATGGATTGCCCCCCAAGCCTGCCGATGCCACAGGAGATACGGCGGGCTTTTCTTGTACCGATCTCTCACCGGATACGCCCTGTTCCTCAGGCGCTCCGGTTTGCTCTTTCATCCTGCTGTTCCCCTCGAATACTCCCCCTTCCTCAATGACGAAAGAAGGGGCGCTCACATTGCCGTGCAGCTCTCCCGTTGAAGTAATCGTAATTTTCCCTTTTGCTTTTACATTCCCGTGAACTTTTCCCGCTATCGTCATATTTCTTGAGGAAATGGAAGATTTCACCTCCGCCTTTTCACCTATCGTCACATCACCTTCAGACAAGATATCGCCCGTAAGCTGTCCTTCGATTCGAACGCCTGCGGCCGAAGTAATTTTCCCTTCAAAATTCGTTCCCTCACCGATGAGCGTGTCCATCGTATCGGGATTAACCGGCTGCTTCTTCCCTTTAAACATCTGCAAATCTCCTCTCCAAAACACATTGCATTTATTTTAAGTAAGAATACGGATCGATCGTTTGACCTTGCTTGAGCACTTCATAATGTAAATGAGGTCCCGTGCTTCGACCGGTAGATCCGACTTTCCCGATCGTATCCCCTTTCATCACCTTATCCCCTTGCTGTACTAATATTTGATTCAAATGCATATAGGTTGACCGCGTCCCGCCTGTATGGTCCACTGTAATATAATTGCCTTTTCCGCTATCATATCCGGCCGATACGACGGTGCCGTCCGCCGTCACCATGACTTTCGTATTCTCGGGAGCGGCAATATCCATTCCCGAGTGAAAGCTTAAGCGGTTGGTAAACGGATCCTTCCGGTAGCCGAAGGCGGACGTCACATTTCTGGATTCCACCGGCCACACGTTTGGAGTGATTCTCCACTGCCGCTGCTGCTGCTGAAGCATATCACGTGCAGCGGAGAGCTGATTTTTCAGTTCGCCTGCCTGTTCCGTTAAGCCCGCCAATTGCACCGAAGTATCATCCGAAAGCTTTAGAATCTCATTATCTTCAACTGGAATCATAACGCCTCCAAGCCCTGACCCCCCTTGCACAGCATTGCTTTCCTGCACGGCGGCCGATTCCTTCACCGAAGCAGAGGGGGCGCCGGTAATCGAACGCAGGTCCTTTTCGAGCTTCCTGACTTCTTCCATCTGAGTCTTCACTTCTTTAGCCTGTTCGGACAATAGGACAACCTCATTTTGCAGCTTCTCAATCATCTCGTTTTTGTCGGCCACAATCTGATCGTACTGCTGCGTTTTCCCGTCCAAATCCGCTTTCAGCTGCTCGTTAACCAGTTCGGATCGCAGGTGCAGGCTTTGCATTGCCAAAGTCCATCCGATGATGCCTATCAAAAGCAGCGCTGCAGCATAGAGTACCGCATAGGTGAAACGCAGCTGAATGACGGCGCGTTGGGCGTTTTCCGGAATAATCACAAATGTCAGTTTTTTCATGCCAATCTTGAATCTCATAACAGCTCCTTAAGTCTTTGGGTTTAATTTCCAACAAAAGTACCATTCTCATTATTCTCCATCTTCCTAAAAAAACCTTTATTTTTTTGTCGAATTTCCGAAAAATAGGTATAAAGTATCAGAGGATTTAGTCGATATTGCTCGAAATTTAGTAGATATATCAAAGTGGTAATTATAACCATTTGCTTGGGAGGTACTTGAGTAATGAAAATCGCCGGTATGGATTTAGGCAATGATAGTATAAAAATCGTTCATGATGGCTCCCGCGAACCGTTGGTGGTGCCGAACATCGTGACCCCTGGCTACGAAAGACATGTTTTGCAGGAGGAGGATACTCCGTTAAAAGCATTGGATGTCACCATTTACAGTCCCTCCCTGACCCAGAACAACCGCCGCTGGTTTGTCGGGCAGCTGGCCTCGGAATTGGAGGATAATACCGAACTTGAGGATACGGACAACAAGGCGTTATCCGACCAATCGCTCGTGGTCGCGCTCACTGCTCTTGCTTTTGCAGGCATTACCCACTCCTCCTACCAAGCCTCTTCCTTTGCCCAAACGGACGAGCTGGAATACGTCATTGGTACAGGTCTGCCGGTCCGTACCTACACCAGGTTCCGCGAAGCATTCGAACAGCGCCTTGTCGGAGAACACGAGGTCATGTTCATGTCTACTCCGCAGCTTCGCGGCCGCAAGGTGAAAATCCGTATACGCAAAGCCGTGGTTTCGATCGAAGGAGCGGCTGCATTATTCAATTTGGCTACTCACGACAACCTTCAGGTCCAAGACGAAGAAATTTATAACGGGGTCATCGGAGTATGTGAAATTGGAGCGCTTACCACCGATTTGCCCGTGATCCGGCGCATGAACATCGACAACCATTTCAGCTATGGGGAGCAAATGGGCCTGGCCGGGTACCTCGATCCGATCATCCGGGAAGTCGAGGATCAATTTGGATATAGCTTTCCAAGCCGTTCCAAGCTGTCTCAACGCATCAAGCAGCAGGATTATGTCATTCAACGCATCGGGGAAGGCCAAAGCAGCATTAAGCCTATTGTGGACGCATACTTCAGCCGCGCAGCCCAACGTATCGTGGATTTAATCAAGAAACGGTGGAAAAAATGTCCTGATATTCAGTGCTTCTATGTGATTGGAGGCGGTGCAGCCGCGCTCAAGCCCTATCTGATCGAAGCCGCAGGACCGATCAAGCTCCGTTTTGTACAGGATAGCGAGCTGCAAAATGTGTTCGGATATCTGAAGGTGGCCAAAAGCCGCGCACCCCAATCCTTGGCCGCCGATACAGCCCAATAATCCCGGCCAAAAAAGGCGCGGCGTATGCGGAGGATAATTCCCCGCATACGCCGCGCCTTTTTATAACCTCTAGCAGCTCTTTTACTCCAGATATTGGACCAGTACAATCTGGTCGGATACCTCTTCCTTACCGGACACCAGCTTTACTTCATCTACCAACGCTTCCATGAGATACAGACCAAGCGGGACATTTTCCAGAGCCTTCAGGCTGCCTGCTTCGCCTGCCGCTGCAGACTTCCGCCAATTGGACTCTTCGGCAAATCTGACATGGAAGCCCTCCGTTTCGATCCGTATGACAAGTTCTTTGGGACGTATAGTAAATACAAGCTTGAGACAAGCATCGATCTCTGTCTTTTGTTCGCCCAGCTTCAGCAGCACATGGTTGCACGCTTCGCTAACGGCCACCTTCAAATCCTCTATGAGCTCATAAGTGAAGCCCATGCGCACGGCAACCCCATAAAGCGTCAGCCGGACTGTATCCAGTTGATCCGCGAGCAGCGGAACCTTCAGGATGACGTCCTTGTCTAACAGCCCTGCCCCGCTTCTTTTCATACCTTCTCACTCTCGATAGTCAAAAATTTGGATAGTCCGGTCATATCAAACAGCCTTCTGATTTTGGCAGGAACATCCTGCACAATGAGACCCATCCCTTTTTCCTGTCTGGTCTTTAACACCGTAACGAAAATACCGATGCCTGTACTGTCAATATAGGTCAATTCCCGCAAATTCACTTTGAGCGGTATCCCCTGGTTTGCAGCAAGAGGCTCCACCGCCATACGAAATTCATTCACCGTTCCAAGGTCGAGCTCACCCGATAGAAAAAGGACATTCGCTTCGGCTCCGGTCTGTACCTCAACTTGAAACTTTTGGGCATCCATCCTCAACGTGATCACTCCTCCGTTCAAATATTAGAACACCTCATAAAAATAGAATACCAGATTTTTAATCGTTTTTCACGACCGTTATATGATTGATTCACAAGGATACCGGATGGGTAATAACAAACAAGAAGACGGCGCCGAAACTACTCTGTTTTAAAGGAGTGATAAGATATGGATCAAATGAAAAATGTAGATGTAGATGTAGAAAAAAAGAGTGTGGAAAAAAAGATGGATTCGGGTATGGTCGCATCCACTTTTATTAAATACGCGGCCTACATACTCATCTTTTTTGGTTTTCTCTACTTCTTAGTCCGTTACGTATTTCCTATGTTCTAATAAACAAGACCACAATCCCCCCAAACGTACTGGCTTTGGCCATGTACGTTTTTTTGTGCAAACGGTCCTTTTGTAAAAAACAAAAAACTCAAAGGCCTGTACGGCCTTCAAGTTCCATCCATTTATATGCTCATCGCGTGGAAATAGTGTACGGATGTCAGGTTCCCTGTCTCGGGCTGGATAAACAGCTTCAATACATTATTTCCATTTCGGTACAGTAACCCGTCCTCCGCAACCCAATCCGGTTCGCCAAGCGCTTTTCTTAACGGCTCTGTTTGCAATGGCAGAGTCGTACCGTCCAGCTCAAAGGTGCCGGCATCGGGCGTAATAACAACGTATTGAATAAATTGCTCGAATAAACCCACTTTACAGTCTTGATAAACAAAAATCTTTTCATTCTGGAACAAGGGGTCCCGTTCAATGGACAGCGGCTCACCCTTAATTTCATAAAGCGTTTTCAGATCGTCTGAAACCCCGATTCCATTGGCCCTTTCGAGCCTAAACCGCTCCTGACCCTGAATTCCAGCATCAACCGAAGCCGTTTCCGCAATTGCCGCTTCCGGCTCCAGAGGTGCAGAAGCAGGCTTGTCCGATGCTGACGGCATATAGGCAGCTGTTCCCCACGAAGCACCGTAGATTCCAAGTAACAACGTGCCGGTCATGATCCATCTTTTCATTGCGTTCACCTGCCTGTGGAGTAATTTCGGCTGAGAATTCCGAAGGCAGTCGGCTCGGTAAAATCAGCCATTTTCGTACTTGAGCAACGTTTGGTCATCAACAGCAACGACAATTCGTCCTTGAGCCATTTCTTCTTCGTAATATTGTATAGCTGACGGAGACAATCCCAGAGACCCTAACTTTTCTCTAAGCACAGAACCTTCGCATTTGTAGCACGGAGTAACCGTATGTGCCATCGTTTCTCCAACAAAACCGATCCGGCTGGCATACTTGGGCCTAAACAGCCGCTCTGTATTCAGATTCTCATGAGCCAGAATTTGAATTTGGTCTACTTGGCGGCCCGCCGATTGGAAATCACGAACCGCTTGCCTTACTTCTTGCTCGCCATTGGCCACAATAATGGAATGAAACATTGGGCTTACGCCTCCTTGGAAATGAATATGCTTTTATTTGGCTTGCTCCCATTGAATTTGTCGGAGAGGAATATAGACCTTGGGCATTCTCTGATTCCTTCTCATCACGATTTCGGCATCTCCGACAACGGCAATCGAGCCTAGGGAAGGCATTTCTAGGACTGCCCCGTCCTCCAGCACAGCCTTTTCTCCAATAATGGCATTGCGAACGACCACATTGCGGCCAATTTTCGCCCCCGCCATCACAACACAGTTTCGAAGCACGCTCCCCTGCCCGATATACACACCGTCGGCTAAGACAGACTGCTCAACTTGTCCGAGAATTTGGCAACGGCCTGCAACCAGAGATTGTCTAATGTGAGGTGCGGATTCCACATAAGCATGTTTAAGATCCGATTTCGGAGTGTATAAAGGCCATTCCGCTTCACTGCAGCTGAACTTTGGGTTTGTCCCAATCAAATCCATGTGCGATTCCCATAAACTTTCCACGGTTCCGACATCCCGCCAATATCCCTCAAACGAATAGGTCTGAAGCTTGGCCCCTGCCTTGAGCATCCCGGGGATGACATCCTTTCCGAAATCGCGGCTGGATTGAGGATCCTGCGCATCGGCTTCCAGTACCTGCTTTAAATAGGACCATCTGAAAATGTAAATCCCCATCGATGCTAAGTTGCTATTGGGTTGTTCGGGCTTCTCGGAAAACTCTGCAACCCGCCCATGATCGTCCGTTCGAATAATGCCAAAACGATGAGCCTGGTCCCAAGCCACCGGTGTCACAGCGATGGTCGCATCGGCTTGCGTTTGCATGTGACGTTCCAGCAGCTTACGGTAATCCATGCGATAGATATGATCTCCAGACAAAATAAGCACATGCTCGGGATGGTGTCGTTCCAGAAAAGCTTGGTTTTTGTACACGGCATCCGCTGTTCCTATATACGCACCGTTTACCGGGGGCAGCATGCTAATGCTTTCTTTGTTCTCGGACCATACGGTTCCGTCACCTATATGGTCATTTAAAGATGCAGCCTGATATTGGGTTACTACGCCTACGGTATGGATTCCTGAATTTTTGCAATTGCTCAACCCGAAATCAATAATGCGGTAAGAACCGCCAAAATATACTGCAGGCTTTGCCTTGGAACGGGTCAACACGCCCAGTCGACGCCCTTCTCCTCCGGCAAGAAGCATCGCTACACAAGCTTTGGAACTCATAAACTCACCTGCACCTTTCTATTTGGAAATCGTTTATCGCTACATTCATTATTTGGATAGTTATGATTAACCGAACACCCCTCATTTGAATCACATTTTTCCATATGAAGAAGGTGCTGCCTGTCGAATCATGAGCGTTCTTTCCTATGGGATGAACATACCGACAAAAAACTCCAAAAACCTGCAAACACCGCTTTATGATTTCTCTCTTATTATTCGCATGCTGTCATATATTATCTCCATCACTCCAGAAAACCATTTTGATTCCCCGAATCATTTCATGCCAAATCAGCTAATCTGCAGCAATAAACAAAAAAAGCCCTCCCCCGCATTCTTTTACGGGATCAGGCTGTACATATCTATGTAATCAGATCGTGCTCCTTACAAGCCTTGACAAGAATGGAGAACACAAATTCCGCTCCTGGCCGATCGCTGTCTACAAGCTCAATGCGGCCGCCCATCAATTGCACCAGATTTTTGCAGATAGCCAGTCCAAGACCGGTGCCGCCATACTTGCGGGTCATGGAAGAATCCGCTTGGGTAAACGGCTCAAACAGCAGGCTCCGCTTGTCTTCAGGGATGCCGATTCCTGTATCGGTTACACGGAATTCCAGCTCCAGCTGTTCCTTTTCGCTGTTCACAAATGTTATAGAAACGTGCACACCGCCATGTTCCGTAAATTTGACGGCATTGCCGACCAGATTAGTCAACACTTGCCGCAGCCGTGATTCGTCTCCTATCACGAAATCCGGAATCGCAAGATCGATATCGTAGGTCATCTCCAGCGATTTTCTACGGCACTCGGCATGAAACATTTCGAATGTTTCAATCAGACAGTTACGCAGGTTAAGCACGTCCTCTTGGAGCTCCATCTTGCCGGATTCACTCTTCGACAGATCGAGTATATCATTGATGATATAAAGCAAAGCGGCTCCGCTTCGACGAATCGTCTCCACATATTCGGTCTGCTCACTGTTCAAATGGGTCTCAACCAACAAATCAGCCATCGCAATGACCCCATTCAACGGCGTACGGATTTCATGGCTCATCATAGCCAAAAACTGCGATTTGGCCATCGCCGCTTGCTCCGCCACTTCCTTAGCCCGCTCCAGCTCCTTTGTGCGCTGGTTAAGCAGCTCGGTTTGCTGCTGAAGCTTTTTTTGGGCCACATACATGCTGACAAAGCCTTCGATCTTTGATTTCAAAATTCGCGGAACGAACGGCTTGACGATGTAATCGATCGCGCCAACGGAATAGGCGGTAAACGACTGCTCCTGTTCATCCGGAGCCGCGGTAACGAATATAATTGGAATTGTCCTTGTTTTTTCACGGGATTTGATCCATTGCGCAGTTTCAAACCCGTCCATCCCCGGCATATGAACATCCAATACAATGACGGCAAATTCATACTTCAAAAGATACCGCAGCGCTTCTTCTCCGGAAGCCGCCTTCTCTAAATGATAGTTTTGGTCTTCCAGCACCGCTTCCAGCGCCAGCAGATTTTCCGGCTGGTCATCCACAAGCAGAATGCGAATCGTTTCGTTCAAAGCGCCCACCTCATTTGATCTTGCGGAAAATTTTATCCTCGTTAACCAGAGCTTCATACTTTTGCGCGTGCTTGGTAAAGCTTATCGATTCCTTATGGCCTAATACCAGGATGCCCATCGGGCTCAAGCTTTCGTAAAACAAGTCATGCACCCGGTTTTGCAGCACCGAATCGAAATAAATCAACACATTGCGGCAAAAAATGACATGAAACTCATTAAACGAACGGTCCGTGACCAAATTGTGCTGGGCGAAGACGATCTTCTCACGCAAAAAAGGATGAAATGTGGCCGTGTCCCCTGAACCGCTATAGTAACGGGAGAAATCGTCTTTTCCCCCGGCACTCAGATAGTTTTTGGTGTATGCCTGCATTTTTTTCAAAGGATAGGATGCCTTTTCGGCAGCACTCAGCACTTCCTCATTAATATCGGTCGCGTATATACGCGACCTGTCGTACAAGCCTTCCTCATATAGCATAATGGCTGTCGAGTACACTTCTTCTCCCGTCGAGCAGCCGGCATGCCAAATCCGGATAGAAGGCATAGTCTTTAAGAGCGGTAAGACCTGCTCCCGAAAGGCGGTGAACAAGGTCGGATCACGGAACATCTCGGTGACATGAATGACCAGGTCCGCGATTAAGCGTTCCATACAGCCCCGGTCATGCAGGATGCGCTCCTGCAGCCCGGAGACGGATTTCAGCCCCTCTGCATAAATCCGGTGCCAAATGCGGCGGCGTATCGAAGGGTATGCGTAATTGCGGAAATCATACCCATACAGCCTGTATAAGCCTTCGAGGAGCAGACTGATTTCAATCTGCTCCCTTTCCTTGTCCTTCGTATCTTTTTTATCGTCATCATCTTGGTTCATACTTACCGATGTTTGTTTTCGCAGAGCTTTCATGGATTCAGCCCCTTTATTGTCCGGTCCGTCATTTATTTGCACAGCCAAACCCTCATGAGTGACAGCAGCTGTTCCGTATGAACCGGTTTCGTAATGTAGTCAGAGGCACCTGCTTGGATGCATTTGTCACGGTCGCCCTTCATCGCCTTCGCAGTCAGTGCGATGATCGGAAGCTTATCGAAACGCTCGTCCGCACGGATGGCCCGCATTGCTTCGTAACCGTCCATGACAGGCATCATAATGTCCATAAGCACGATGTCGAAATCGGGCTCCTGAACCAGCAGCTCGAGTGCCTGCTTGCCCGTTTCCGCAAAGGTCGTCTGCATATCCAATCCCTCAAGAAGATTGGACAGGGCAAAGATATTGCGAATGTCATCATCAACAAGCAGCACTTTTTTACCCGCGAATACGGCCTCAAAGCTGTGCAGCTTTTGCAGCACCTGCTTTTTTTCTTCCGGAAGGCGCTCTTCAACACGATGCAGAAACAGTGAGGTTTCATCCAGCAGCCTCTCGGGCGATTTCACATCTTTAACGATGATCGATTCGGCATATTTTTTCAAGCGCATTTGTTCCTTCTTATCGAGGCTTTTGCCGGTATAAATGATTATCGGCAAACGCCGTAAGCTCTCGTCCGCTTTAATCCGGTCCAGCAGCGCATACACGGACATATCGGTTAGATTGTAATCAAGCACCATACAATCGAACGGCTTTTCCGAAAGCGCTTCTAACGCAGCCGCCGCGCCGGAGACCCCGTCGATATGAATGTCATCGTGAGCAATTAACTCGATCAAGCCGTCCCACTGCTCGTTGTCCGGCTGCACGACAAGCAGGTTACGGAGATCGCGGTTTAAGAACGTTTGAATTTGAGCGAATGCCTGTTCCAAATTCTCCTTACTCGCAGGCTTCTTCAACCAGGCGATCGCTCCCATGGACAAGCCTTGATGAATTTCCTCCGCCACGGAAATCACGTGTACCGGAATATGGCGCGTCTGCGCATCGTTCTTCAGCTTCACAAGCACCGACCATCCATCGACCACCGGCAGCTGAATATCGAGCAGAATGGCGTCCGGCCGATATCGTTTGGCCAGCTGCAGCCCCGTGTCCCCCTGCAGCGCCACCACGGCTTTAAAGTTACGGCTTCGTGCCATATCGAGTAAAATTCCGGCAAAGTTAGCGTCGTCTTCAATGATGAGCAGCACTTTGTCGCCCTCTTCGATCCGCTCCCGGTCATCTGATAAATGGGCTGCCGGATGTGACCCCGTTCTGGATGAATCTGCCGTCTTCGGAAGCGTATCGGGTGTCTTCGGTTCCACAAGCTCAGCCGCGGCTGCTGCAGGTATGGCGATAGAAGCATAGTCTTCATGGCGTTGGTCCAGCTCCAGAGGCAGGTACAGGATAAAGCGGCTGCCGTGACCTTCCTTGCTCTCAAGCTCTATCGATCCGCCCAGGAGGGAAGACAATTGACGGCTGATGGACAGCCCCAATCCCGTCCCGCCGTATTTGCGGCTTGTCGTCCCGTCCGCCTGATAAAACGCTTCAAAAATCGTCCCCTGCTTCTCGGGCGAAATTCCGATCCCCGTATCCTCCACCGCAAAAGCCAGCATGGGTTCGGCAGCAAAAACTTGACGTATATCAAGCACCACACCGCCGCTATCGGTAAATTTGAAGGCATTGGAAAGCAGGTTTTTCAGGATTTGCTGAACCCTTACGGGATCGGTTTGTATACTGTCCGGTACATTTTCATCCATACGAACCTCATAGTGAAGCTCTTTGCTAAGAGCAACCGGTTCAAAGGCCTTTTGCATCGCGGAAGCGATTTCCTGCAATGAAACCGGCTCGGAGCTCACTTCCATGCGTCCGGCTTCCACCTTGGCCAAATCGAGCACATCATCGATCAAACGGAGCAAATCATAGCCGGAGGTATGAATGGTCTCTGCAAATTCCACCTGTTTGTCGGACAAGCGCCCCGCTTTATTTTCCTTCAGCATCTGGGCCAAAATGAGAATACTGTTCAGCGGCGTGCGAAGCTCATGCGACATATTCGCCAAAAACTCCGATTTGTACCGGGAAGCCAGCGCCAGCTCAATCGCTTGTCTCTCAATGGATTCTTTGGCAAGCTCAATTTGCCGGTTAATCTCTTCGGTTTCCTTAATTTGCAGCTCCAGCTCCGCCGTTTTGTTCAGGAGCGCTTCGTTGCTGTGTTCCAGCTCCTCTTGCTGACGCTGCAGCGCCTCTTCCGATGCTTTGAGCTTCCGGGTCTGCTCTTCCAGCTTCTCGTTAGAAGCTTTAAGCTCGTCCTGCTGACTCAAAAGCTCTTCGGATTGGCTTTGCAATTCATGATTAAGCCCCTGGTGGATCCGCAGCAGCTCTTCAATCCGAATCCGCCCCTGCATACTGTTGAGCAAAATACCGAATAGCTCGGAAAGCTGCTCGATCATTTTTAGCTCCAGCTCATTAAATGCATCCAAAGACACCAATTCAAATACCGCAAGAATTTGCTCGTCATATTTGACCGGCTGTACCGTAATCGCCATCTCTTGCAAATCGCCAAATGCGGAGCGGATTTTGCCGTATTCTCCCGTATAGCCCTTTACGTGGATGGGCTGTCCGTCTTTGGCACACTGGCCGACCAAACCGCTCCCCCATTCGATTTGTTCTGCGGCAGCGCTCTCGGATCGCGCATAAGTTCCAAGAAGGGCCAGCTTTCTTCCGGCTCCCGATCCCTGAATCACATATAATGCGCCGTCGTATGCACCGACCGCACGCGCCATCTCTGTAATAAACCCTTGCCCGATCTGATCCAGCTCATCGATTTGCTGCAGCATATAATACAATCGGGTTATTTCCGTTTGGAGCCACAGCGATTCTTCATTGATCTTGTTCAGCCTGCGTTGAGTTTCGGCCGACTTTTCAAGCTCTTCGATTAATTGATTGAATACGGTGGCCAGACGCCCGAATTCATCGTTTGTTGTGATCGGAATCCGGTAAGACGCTTGATCCCGCCTAGCTTTGGCGTAATTGGCGGGCAACTTCGCAAGAATATCAAGCCCGCGATTCAAGCAGACGGCAATCCAGTACATAATCGCCAGACCCAGCAGCAAACCTAGCAGGGTGATGACCGCCGTAGACATATAGGTCTTCCGGTTATCTTCCAGTACCTGCGCTACCTCCCGGTCCAGGGCCTGCTCTTGATATTCGCCGATTTCCCTCAGGCTTTGGAGAAACCTCTCCTGAAGGGAGTTCCCCGTCTGTGTCCGCAAACGGTTTGCCTCCGCCTTGCTGCCGCTTTCATACAACCGCAGCACTTGATCCTTGTATTCCAAAAAACGGCTGCCGTTGACTCTCAGTTCCACCGCCAAGGACCGTTCCGTCGGATCTTGAAACAAGGTGTTGATTTCCTGCATTTGTGACGAAACCAATTCGGAAGTCCGCTGTATGATTTGAATATTTTGCCGCTCGCTTTCCGGCAGATCAAACTGTACCAAATCGGCCAGCGCCTTGGACAAAACTAAGGCGTCATTTTGAATTTGAGCGCTCGCTTGAACTTTTTTATAGCGGGTTTCATAAACCTCCTTCATGCTTAAATCGGCATCATTCATCCGATTGATTCCAATCCCCCCAACAACAAACAGCACCAGGAGCAGGAGGCTGAACCCCAAATACAGCTTTGTCTTAATTTTCATTGCGGCGTTACCCTCTTCCCGTTCTGAAGCTTTTATTTCGATCGAATTACGCTCTCTTATTTGGCTGTAATTAACATCATGCAGATATCGTCACTTTGCGTTTCCCGGTCATTGAGCGGCAGAAGGCTTTCCACCAGATGTACGGGATCGTGCTCGCCCTGGACACGGCTGTGCAGCTTCATTGCAAGCAGATCGGATTCCGGCGTATCCTCCGGATAATCCTCCGGCATCGGCAGCGCCTCGAGCAGGCCGTCCGTATAAAGGACAACCTGAATCGGATTCTCGTAAGTAAACGTGCTTTTGGTGATCTCCATTTGGTCAAAAAAGCCGACCGCGCAGCTTCCTTGCCCAAGCTCAATCGGCGCTTTCCCTTCCTCAAAAAGAAAGCCGGGCGGGTGACCGGCATTAACGTACTCAATCGTTTTGTTTTTCGTATCGATAAGCAAATAAATCGCCGTAAAATAATAGCTGATCGAAGGATTTTTATGATTCAACTGTTTCATGTACCGGTTCAACTCCGCGATGACGAATTCCGGTGAAACGAAACGGGTAATCGTATCCTGCATTACGGAAGAAATGAACATACAGACCAGAGAAGATGAGATACCGTGACCCATGATATCCAGAATGATCGCACCATGCCGATCATCGTCAATACGGTACCAGGCATAAAAGTCACCGGCCAGCTCCGAGGAAGGATAATACGCGGCGCTGATTTCGAGGAGTTCCTTTTGCAACGGCGGACTCAGCACGCTTCCCTGTACTTTTCTAGCCAGCTCGAGCTCCTCGCGGATTCGGGCTTCGTTATGCTTGTGCCAATCCTTTTCGTACTTCAAGCGCAGCGCGACGCGGATTCGGGCGATCAGCTCCACCTTGTTAACAGGCTTCATGACATAGTCGATCGCTCCGGCCTCCAGCGCTTCAGCCAGCTTATTGGAATCTCCGAGAGCAGTCACGATAATGACCGGAATATCCTTTAATAATTCATCCTGCTGGATGCGGCGGCATGCTTCGATTCCGTCCATCCCCGGCATCATCATATCCATGAGAATCAAATCTACAGGCACAGTTCCCGAATCGGCATGCTCCTGCAGCCTTCCGAGGAGCTCCTGAGCCGAAGAGGCCTTCCAAAACGAATCGTAACCTGCACTTTTCAAGATCTTCTCTATCACGATAATGTTGACCGGATTATCGTCAACGATGGCAATATTCATGTGATGGTCTCCCTCTATTGTTCGAAACGGAACCAATGTATTATCCGGTTCAAGTCCGTTCCTTCAATTATAGCTTTTTTATATCTCTATGTAACCATATTGACTCCTTTTGAAACAACCAGGACTGTGTTTCATGGGGTCGAAATCCGGTTAAAAAAATGGCAAGTGACAATACGGGGGAGGGATTAACAATGAGCTTGAGAACCAAAATCAAACTGGTCAATGATGAAGAGGGAGCTATCCGCGCCATTCGCGGTTTTCGGGAGGAAGGCCATTCCTTGAGTGAAATCTATGTATTGGCGCATGATGATGAGCAGACCGAAGGGCTGAGCCGATTAACCGATACGAACACGATCGGCATGATGGAAGAAGGGATGGCGACGGCATTCGCCAACCTGTTCCGTTCGAGGGGCGATCAATTGCGGGCCAAGATTGAATCTCTCGGCATCTCGCCTTCGGAAGCGAAACGCTATGAGTCCGAATTGGACAAAGGCCGGATTATGGTACTTGTATGGGTCCAAGAAGACCCTGGCCCATTTGAACGCGAGGAGGAAGCAGCCGCACGCCGGCGCGAACGTGTGGAGGATGTCGCCATACCGCCGATGGGCGCTTACATGGATAATAAGAATCATCTGGGCCGACAGTACTAAACACTAAACAGCCCTTAGGCAAGACTCCTCATCACGGGTCTTGCCTAAGGGCTGTTTAGGGGTGCGTTAATTACCACTCCGTGACGACGCCGTCCTCGTTTCTCCATACCGGGTTGCGCCACCGGTGGCCGACAGCCGCCATCTCGCGTACCTTCGATTCGTTAATCTCTACTCCAAGCCCGGGACCGGTAAGCCTGCGGACAAAACCGTCCTGGTAGTGAAACACGGCCGGATCAACCAAATAATCCAACAGGTCCGAGCCTTGATTGTAATGAATACCCAGGCTCTGCTCCTGGATGAACGCGTTGGGCGTACAGAAATCGAGCTGCAGCGATGCAGCCAGCGCAATCGGTCCAAGCGGGCAGTGCGGCGCTACGGCAACATCGAAGGCTTCCGCCATCGCAGCGATTTTGCGCACCTCCCATATGCCCCCGGCATGGCTGAGATCCGGTTGGATAATATCCACGCCCCCTTGAGTGAGAAGCCGCTTGAAATCCCAGCGCGTATACATCCGCTCTCCTGTTGCAATCGGTATGCTGACGCCTTTGGTGATCTCGGGAATCACCTCATTGTTTTCGGGGAGCACCGGCTCTTCGATGAACATCGGCTTGAACGGTTCCATCTCCTTGATCAGCACTTTGGCCATGGTCTTGTGCACTCGACCGTGAAAATCCACACCGATGCCCTTGTCCCAGCCGAGGGCCTCACGCACCGCGGCCAGCCGTTCCACAGCCTCCTGCACCTTCAGCGGCGAATCGATCCACTCCATTTCCGCCGTGCCGTTCATCTTGACTGCGGTATATCCTTCCGCCATCTTCTCCTTGGCCGCTTCCGCCACATCCGAAGGCTTATCGCCGCCGATCCAGGCATAAACACGCATTTTGTCGCGGACCGGACCGCCAAGCAGCTCGTACACAGGCACCCCCAGCCGCTTGCCTTTAATATCCCACAGCGCTTGTTCGATACCCGAGATCGCACTGGTCAGAATCGGACCTCCCCGGTAAAAGCCGCCCCGATACAGCACCTGCCACAGGTCCTCGATATGTCCCGGATCTTTGCCGATCAGGTAATCGCTCAACTCCTCCACCGCGGCACGAACCGTATCCGCCTTCCCTTCCACGATCGGCTCTCCCCACCCGACAATGCCGTCATCTGTCGTTACCTTCAGAAACAACCATCTTGGCGGCACTTGAAAAAGCTCCATGGATTTGATTTTCATATCATTGTCCTCTCCCTTATCATGGAATGGCGATCCTTCGGTCATTCAGCCTAAATGTCTTGGCGAAACCCTGTCAGCATATCCTCCAAATGGCTTTTCATCAGTGTCCTGGCTTGGGTAGGATTGCGCTGCGCAATAGCCTGCCCGATCAAATAATGGTAAGAGGCCGCTTTTTCGTCCATCCCCGTCCATTTCATCGAGCGCCTGCGGCTGTCCGTCAGCAGGTCTCCGATTCGTTCAAGCATGTGAAACATGATTTCATTATGGGAAGCTCTGGCAATCAGTTCATGAAACAGTAAATCCTCTTTAAAAAAGTCCTGCTTCTTCCTTATTTTTTGCCGCATCGTTTCGGCTGTCCTTACGATCTCCGCGGCCTCGGCCTCGGTCGCCTTCTCGGCCGCCAGCGCAGCAAGCTCCGGCTCAATGATCAGCCTTGCTTCCGTTAACTGCAGCATCGTCGCCTTCTCCAGAAAATCAAGCGTTTTTGTGCTATCCCCCCCGGCCACATCAGGTTCGACATAAGTGCCTCGACCCTGCTCTATACGTAAAATTTTCTGCTTACCAAGAATCCGTACAGCCTCTCGAACAGACGAAATGCCTACACCGAGCTCTATGGACAGCTGCTCCAGGGGAGGAATTTGCTGTCCGGGCTTCCAAACGCCGCTCTCGATTTTTCTTTTGATTTCGTCGTAAACGGTTTCATAAGTCAGTTTTTTTGACATAAGCCGGTTGTTATTTCCTCCAAAATTCATCTGATGTTTTTTATTATATTATCTAAACATCAGATGATCAATCTTTTTTTGTGACAAAATCCGGCTTCCTCTTTATAAAGCTTCAAGATCACAGTACACTGGTAGGATAGATAAAGTCCGATACTCTCTCTTGACGTCTTCGGGGCCGGATCATTGAACCGGCACGCCTGAAAGATCGTCAAACATTTGAGGTGGCAGCTTTGGATTCGAAAGCAAACTTTGAATATTTGAAGCATTTGTCGGAAAGCTCGGACCAGAAAGCGATACTGCACGAGCTGATGACGGCTTACGGCAAAGACGTATGGAACTATGCTTACAGCATGACCCGGAAGCGGGATCAGGCCGACGATATCACCCAAGAGGTGTTTATTAAGGTATATCGCAACCTTTATACATTCCGCTGCGAATCCTCCGTCAAAACTTGGCTGCTCGCCATAACGCGCAATATGACGCTCGATTACCGGAGGGCTGCCTTTTACCGTAAAGTCACTTTAGTCGATTTTCTCACTTCTTTCGGCGAACAGGCGGCCACCTCGCAGCCGGAAAAAGAGATTATGGAACGGTTGACCATAAATGAAATGTGGGACATGGTGCTGAAGCTGCCTGTGAAATACAGGGAAGTATTGATCCTTTATGCGCATCATCAGCTGTCCATGAAGGAAATGGCGGAAGTGCTGGGTGTCAGTGAAGGAACGGTCAAATCGAGGCTGTTTCATGCACGGAATAAAATTTCGAGGATGAAGGAGGATTGGAGTCTTGAATCCGATGGACAATGAGCTTAAGAATAAGCTGTCTGAAGGGCCGCTCACCCACGAGGGGTTTACCGACAGCTTAAGGCAGCGTATCGAAGCGCGCATAGAGGAAGAAAGGTTCGGATCGAAGCCCTGGAAGCCATGGCTCGGCTTCGCCTGTGCCCTGCTTGCGATCATGGTTTTGCTCCTGTTCGTCGACGGACAAAGGTTGACTTCCTTCCTGCGCATGAACCAACCGATGGCTGATGAGTATTCACAGCATGCCGCTTCGCAAGAGCCGGCAAAGGAAAGCTGGGAAGCATCCGTCCGTTCCGCACTGCTTCTTGGTTTGCGTACAGATTTTCCTGCATCCGGCGGCAGGCAGGAATACAGCACTTACCGCACCGTACTCATCGCTCCGGAGCAAAATCGGCTTCAGAAAGCCGCGGAGGGCAAAGGCATACTCATGCCTTACAAAATGGATTTCTGGAAATTGGGGGGCCAGCGGGTATTAGACGAGGAGAAAGAGGCGTGGATCATGATCGCATCCAAAGCGGCCGCCAATCCGACATTTGAAGATGAGCGGACCTCCGCAGAAGTGTCCAAACCGGTGAAGCTGTCGGAGAAGCTCCTCTTTGCCGGGAACCGCTATATCGCCGTTGCTCAAACCGTACAAACTCATGATTCCGCCTCTGGACAGGGCGTCAAATACGAATACGTATGGGTCAAAGAGCTGATGCATATGATCCCGACGAAGAAGGCCATTTCCCTTACACCGCTAAAAGAACCGCACGTATCGCTGCGCGGACTGCTCGCCGCCTACTCCGAGCCGATTCTCCAGGAGCTTAAGCCGACGCTCCCCGCACAGCCGGGAGACCCCGGTACGGCAGCCGGAGCCATGGATCCCGCGGGGGAAAGCTGGACCCTTGTTCGCAAGCAGGGTCAGTGGCTCGCACAGCTGGCCGATTACGGTTCTGCGGAGAATCGGAACGGCACGATCGGATACCGGTTAAAGGATGTGCCGATGGAGCTGCCTGCAACGGTTGTCGCTCATGACAAGCTGGCGGTTTCGTGGAATGAAATCAAGCGTCTGCAGCCTTCCGCCATGGACGTCTTCACTTCACCAAAGCACGATATTGTGGCGGTCGTTACGGATCGAAGTATTATCATCTACCCTTATATCGACCGGCTGATTCCATCGCAGCTTATGACGATCCCGCTCCAACCCCATGAATCGGTGATTATGGCGCAGTGGGCGGCGGACCAGTATGTCGAGTCTTGGAAACGGCAGGCCAAGGCCTACCTGGAGCCGCAATAAAGGGCGGCAGCGGTTACGGCTGCTGCCCGTAGTTTACATGGCTTTCAAACGACGGCGTATCGGGTACGATCATGATATGCGTCTGCCCCTGCTGCAGAACCGCCTCGCGGCCTTGATCATAAAAACGGATCGGGTCGCTTTCTTTATCCCTCTTCCACTCCGCTTTCTTTACCTTGCCCCGTTCGAACAGGAGTGCCGGGCCGATCCCGGTAAGCTTGACGTCAAGCCTGCCCTCGCTATCGAGCGTACGGTGCTTTGTCCCCATCACTACCACATTGGCCGCGGACAATTGCTCTTCATTATTCAGATCGATATGCTTTTTGCCGTTGATCGACCGTTTATACAACCCGCTGATCCGGTCAAAATCGTAAGTAACCTTATAGCTCTGCATCAAAAAGGTAACATCCACCTTTGGCGCATCCTGCGCATCGTTGCCCAGAGCCGGGACGGCTTCCGAATCCGTCTTTACAAAGCTGTAGACCGGATGGGTGAGAGCGTTAGCGGTAAAGCCCCGCTCTTGAGCCGTCTCCCGTATTTTCGTCAGATCCGTATATAGGTTGTGGGGAGCCTTACGGGAACGTTCCCTCCAAAAGGCGGCACCTGCATTTGTAATTTCATCCAGCGCCTGAATGCGCTCCTTTTTCAGCTTTTCATAACCGTCAGGGCTTCCGCCCGCATGCACTTGAATAGCTCCAAACGATTTGCCGATTTCGATAAAATAGGGACGGATGCTTCGCACCGGGCCAACGGGATCCTTGGACGTACTGCTTTGAAAAATACCGACGATCCGGGTAATATCCCCTTCAGCCAGCACCTCGAGAAGCATATCCGCTTGCGTCAGACCGCTTTGCGGCCTCGCCTGCGGGGCATTATTGATCATAACCATGATCGGCCGCTCCTCCGCTTTCTTGTCGCCCGGCACTCCCGTTAAAGGAGCCCGGAAAGCCGGTTCAGCTTTGACAAGAGGCGCGGGCGGAACATTCGGCTCCATAACAACCGGCTTCACATTATCCGGCGGCGGCCCTCCGGTGGTTTGACAGCCCGCCGCTGTCCAGGCCAGACAGACCGCCAGCAGCGCAAGTCCTCCCTGCCGCCCCATGCGGCTCCATTCCGTTATCCTCTGCTTCCGTTTCATACGACGTCACCTCATCCGCTTGTCCTCTAGTAAACTATATTCTATTAATCTTGCGTTTAGAATCCTTTTTTTGCAAATAAATACAAAAAAGGCATCATCCCTATATTAAATATCGGATGATGCCGCGATTTTATTTCCCTTTTTTATTCTATGATGCCAGCTGGCTGCATTCAGCTGAACATCCAACAGCTCAAGCCGAGTGTTCCAAACTGATACTGCTGATGAAGCAGCGCCGCTTTACGCTTTTCATCAGCCGTTCCCAATCCGATCAACAAGGGCACGAAGTGTTCTTTGGTCGGTACGGCCAAGCTCGCATAAGGAGCGCGGCGTTCATAATCGAATAAGGCCTCCAAATCCCATACAAGGATCCTCTCCGCCAGCCATTCGTCAAACTTCAGCGCCCAAGCCTCCACTCTTTCATGGCTCCAGTTCAATCTGGACAGATTGTGCGTCGTACCGCCGCTGCCGATGAGCAAATAGCCGCTCCTTCTCAAATCCGTCAACGCTTTTCCGATGCGATATTGTTCTTCAGGAACGAGATTTGCGTTCACCGACATCCCTACAACAGGGATATCGGCTTGAGGAAACAACAAAGAAAGCAAGGACCACGCACCGTGATCCAAGCCTCTCTGATCGTCAATATGACAATGAATGCCTTCCGCGGACAGCATGCTTTGAATTTCCATGCTCAGCATCATGCTGCCTTTGGCCGGATAGGATAAATCATAGAGCTCTTGCGGAAAGCCCCAAAAGTCCTTGATCGTTTCAAGCTTTGGGGCGCCGGTAACCAGCTGGGTCGGACTCTCCCAATGTGCGCTCCAAATGACGACTCCCTCAGGAGCAGGAAGAGTCCGGCCTAAATCTTGGATAAACCGGGTATAGGAGGTGTTCTCCAATACAAGAGTAGGCGCGCCATGAGCCATGAAAAAAGATGGAACCATGTGTATCCCCCTAACCAGAAAGATTAGAAGGCTCCTCTGACCGGCTTACAACTGCTCCCGTACCCAAGCCTCCAGTTCATTCAGCGGTCTGAAGCCTACGTTCGTGCCGACCTCTACGCCGTCTTTAAACAGCTTTAAGGTCGGAATACTCATAACTCCGTAATTGCCTGCGGTTTGCGGGTTGTCATCCACATTTACTTTCGCAATCGTAAGCGCGCCTCCGAGCTTTCCGTTCAGCTCCTCAAGCACCGGCGCAATCATTTTGCAAGGTCCGCACCAAGGCGCCCAGAAATCAACCAATACGACTCCCTCTTTTACGGTGTCCTTAAATTGTACATCAGTTACATTAACAATAGCCATGAGTATCCACTCCTAATAAATAAATATTTTATGAAAACATATCTAAATGTTTTTATACCCCACCAGGTTAATTCAAACGGGATGGGCGCTGCAAAAGAAAATCCGCCTCCAAACGGTTCCTTCTCGACCGGTTCTCCGCCTCAACTTCGGCGGATAAGGCAAGCTTGCCGCTCAGCTCCGTAAACCATTCCCGGTCCTTTGTCATCAGAGCAATTTCAATCAACGAGCGCAGCGCCGTTTCGCCGGCCGGTTCATACTCAGAAAGCTTAGAAACCTTGGACAGCTTGGCTTCGGCCCAATCGCCGATGATTTCCGGACGGTCGCATTGGGTGATTCGAACCTTGATCAAACCGTTTCCTTCCCTCGATTCGACATAACCGATAAAGCGTTCATCCTCTTGCGTTGTACCGCTCACCCAGTCGCCTTCGTTCATTTTCACATCATGAATTGAAGCCATATACCAATCCCTCCTATTTATCGAAATCTGATACAATTAAAGTAACAGTTTGTACACAAAGGATCGATTACTTCCTCACGTCTTGCACTTCCCGAATCCGGTTCAGTACATCAAGGATCGTAATCCGGGACAGAAAGGTCAGCATCTGCTCCTCGGCTTCCGCGAAAATATGATCCATCACGTCCGCCATGTTGCATGCAACAATGCAATCTTCCTCCTCGCTGCCGGAGCACCAGGAAGGCTTGAGAGAGCCAATCGAAGTCGCACGATACATTTGCGCCAAAGTGACCTCGGCCGGATTACAGCTTAACGCATATCCGCCGCCGGTGCCTTCTTTAGTACTAACGTAGCCTTGCTTCTTCAGACAGCTCATTACCTTCCGCACACGGGCGGGATGAGTGCAAACATTCGCCGCGATCATATCGCTGGTAGCCATATGATCCGGCCGGTAAGCAAGCAGCACCAGACTGTGTACCGCAATTGTAAATTCACTGTTCACGCCTGGCGTCCTCCTCTTTCGTCTTACTGTTATTATAATTATTACAGATAAATTTGTCAACAATCCTTAGGAAATTCCTGTACAACGTGAAAAAAAAGCCGTCCCCGATAAAGTCGGGAACAGCTCAGCCGGCTATTTATTGGAACATGCTGCCGTGGGCGTAGCCGCCCTGCTGCTGTGACTGCATGCCCATCGCGTTCATTTGTACAAGCCTTTGCTCCATTTGTTGGCACATTTGCGACATTTGGTGCATTTGCTGAATCGCCGTTTGATGACCCTGCAGCGCCATTTGGATCATTTGAGCCGCCTGACGCTCCCGCTGAGCCAGCATCTCCAGCTGCTGCGCGTTTTGCTGCTCCTGCTGCAGCATTCTCTGGTAATTCATGCTCGCTTGTTCCGTTTGCTGAATCAGCTGGCCAATGGCTTGTTGGCATTGGTTTAATTGGTTAATCACCTGGTGCATAGGGTTGAAATCCTCCTTGGGTTCTAGATTGTGGTAAGGAACCTCATATATTTTGCTTTAACCGTCCGAAGGTTATACCTTTTTATTGAAAAAACCGGTCTCTTCCCTTGGAAGAGCCGGCCTTTGGCGTTTTCTTACTTTATATCGTAAAATTTATACAAATCGTCGAGCATCAGGTTGGCAGCCTTAACCCCGCCCGCCGTATTCCAGATCGCATCGTTCACTTTAAACACTTGACCTTTCTTTACTACATTCAGGTTTTTCCACAGCGGATCGTTCATCCATTCTTTCTCTTGGTTGCTTGCTTTCCCGTCTCCGGTCTCGTATGTGAAATAGAACATTCTGTCCGCATCTGCATCCGGCAGACGTTCCTTCGTAATTTCAATAGCGAAGGTTTCTTTATCCTTCAATTCAGGACGCGCAATGCCGATTTGTGAGAAAATAATTCCCGTAAATGTATCCTGCAGGTAAATTCTCGTTTTGCCGGACATGAAGCGTACAACCGATACTTTCTCCTTGAGCTTGTCTCCGGCCTTCGCTTTAAAATCCTCAATGCGTTTGTCGAAAGCGGCGATAATTTTCTCGCCCTCTTCTTTTTTGCCAACCGTTTCCGCATACAGACGGAAGTTATTTTTCCATTCGCCGCGCAGCGTTTCGGAGAATACGGTCGGAGCGATGGCATTCAGCTGGGCATATACTTTTTCTTGGCGCATTTTATTCCCAATAATCAGGTCAGGCTGCAGTGCGGCAATCAGCTCCAGGTTCGGCTGGCTTTCTTCTCCGACCACTTTAACGCCTTCCATGTCGGCTTTGATATGATCGTACCAAGGATCACCCGTCCAAGACTTGACGGCACCCACAGGCTTAATTCCCAGAGCCAGCAAAGCTTCCGTTCCTTCATTGGTCAGAATGACGACCTTCTTCGGGTTCGCCGGAACCTCGGTTTCTCCCATCGCATGCTTCACTTTGTGCGGACCTTCCGCAGCGGCGGCAGGTGCGCTTTGCTGATTCTCAGAAGCATTCGGCGCGGCAGACGGATTCGTCCCGCAAGCGCTCAGCCATACAGACATAAACAGCGCACCGGCGAGAATTGCGCCTGTTTTCCATTGAAACGATTTGCGTGCACTAAACATTGAGTGAACCTCCTGATTATGTACCAAATAGTGATAATGATTATCATTAACAAAATAAATCATAATTGGGAACTCGCACATTGTCAATCTTTTTTGATAATGATTCTCAAAATCATTGACAGTTGATAACGCTTCTCATACAATGGATTTATTATTTTATTTATTTATTTTAGTACTAAGATAAATCCAATGGGTCCGGAAATCACGGGAAGCAGGCTTATATTCATGCGTACAAGACTTCACAATCAACTTTCCTTCAAAATCGGCGGTTTGATTGCAGCTTTGGTGCTGCTCGCCGTTTCCATGCTTGCAAGCGTTATGTTCGGCGTCAATCCTTATTCGTGGAACAGCATCGTGTCCGCTTATACACAGCATGACGGTTCAAATGAGCACATCATCATTCAATCGGCCCGGGTACCCCGGGCGCTCATTGCCGCCGCCGTGGGAGGCAGTCTGGCGGTCGCCGGAGCTCTGATGCAGGCGATCACCCGCAATCCGCTGGCTTCCCCAAGCCTCTTCGGCGTGAACGCCGGCGCCGCATTCGCCATTATCTTATCCGTCTCTTTATTTGATGTATCGGGCTTAACGCAATTTACATGGATTGCTTTCTTGGGAGCTGCCGTCAGCTCTGCCGCCGTCTATGTTCTTGGCTCCATCGGACGGGACGGCTTGACCCCGATCAAAATCACACTCGCCGGATCAGCGATTACCGCATTTTTTCATTCGCTTACCCAGGGGATTCTTCTGGCCGACGGTAAAGCGTTCGATCAGGTGCTCTTCTGGCTCGTCGGCTCCGTCGCCGGACGGACGATGGAAATGCTGCTGTCCGTGCTTCCCTATATGCTCATCGCATTGGCAGGTGCACTGCTGCTGTCTCCTCATATCAATGTTCTTTCCATGGGTGAGGATGTAGCCAAGGGCTTGGGACAGCGTACTATGCTGATCAAAGCCGCGGCGGCGGTCGTCGTCGTGCTGCTTGCCGGCGGTTCGGTTGCGGTTGCCGGTCCTGTCGTTTTTGTCGGTATCATCGTACCGCATATTGTCCGCTTTCTTATCGGCGCCGATTACCGCTGGGTGCTTCCCTATTGCGCAGTACTGGGAGCCTTGCTGCTGGTCAGCGCGGATATTCTCGCAAGGTTCATCGCCATGCCGAAGGAAGTTCACGTCGGAGTGACCACGGCGTTAATCGGCGTTCCCTTCTTTGTGTATATCGCCCGCAAAGGAGGTCAGCTGAAATGAGCCAAGCCAAAAGCAAATATGTTTCTCTGCGCGGCAAAGCCTACTCTTTTCTCATCAGCAAAAAGGCTCTGGCCGTTACACTCATTCTGCTGCTGGCGACGGCAGCGGTGATGATTCTCAGCACAGGGCTCGGCAGCGTGTTCATTACGCCCGCGGAGGTGATTCGTTCCGTCTTTGGTCACGGATCGGATACAAGCGAAACGATTATTCGCTCTTTACGTCTGCCGCGCGTCGTCATCGCGGTGCTGATCGGAGCCACACTGGCGGTTGCAGGAGCCATCCTGCAAGGGGTTGTACGCAATCCGCTGGCATCCCCCGACACCATCAGCATGACCGGCGGTGCAACACTGGGAGCCGTCACCTTCTTCTTTTTTGTCTCGGATAAAGCAAGCATTCATTGGCTTCCTTTATTTGCCGTAGCCGGAGCCTTCACGGCGACGCTGGCCGTATATTCGCTCTCCTGGAAAAATGGCGGCGTCACCCCGCTTCGTCTCGTTCTGATCGGCATCGGCTTTACGGCAGCGATGAACGCTGTCTCTTATATGCTTATGATTTCGGGTCCGGTCGTTTTGGCCAATAAAGCTTTGACCTTCATGACCGGAAGCATCTACGGCGTCTCTTGGGACAAGGACGTGCTTCCTCTGCTGCCTTGGGTTATGATGCTTCTGCCGCTGGTGATCGTCTTGTCGCGTCACATCAACATTCAAGAGCTCGGCGAGGATGTGGCTCGCAGCGTAGGCAGCGCCGTGCAGCGCCAACGCATGCTCCTGATGCTGCTCAGCGTTGCGCTGGCCGGCGCAGCCGTTGCGTTTGGAGGGGCCATCGTCTTCATCGGTTTAATGGCGCCCCATATGGCGCGCAAGCTCGTGGGACCGGCCTTCGGCGCTTTGCTGCCTGTTTCTGCGCTGATCGGCGCGCTCATCCTGCTGCTGGCTGACCTTGCAGGCCGTTCACTGTTCACGCCGCTTGACATTCCTGCGGGTGTATTCACCGCATGTATCGGCGCTCCTTTCTTTATTTATTTGTTATATCACAGCCGAAATCACGGTTAACGCATACCAAAACTACGCTGCGTCAACCACGTTGAATAAAGGAGTTGATTCTTATGACCGCCATTCAATCGAACGACCTGTGTCTCAGCTACGGTGACACGTGCATTTTCCAGGACCTGAACGTCTGCCTGCCCAAAGGAAAAATCACCGTATTCATCGGCAGCAACGGCTGCGGTAAATCGACGCTGTTGCGTTCTCTTGCCCGGCTGTTGAAGCCTCAAAGCGGGCAGGTCGTACTCGACGGCAGTGATATCGCCACGTTGAGAACGAAGGAGGTTGCGAGGCGAATGGCCATGCTCCCCCAAGGTCCGGCGGCTCCGGAAGGTTTAACTGTTCTGCAGCTTGTCAAGCAAGGACGATATCCGTATCAAAATTGGCTGCAGCAGTGGTCGAAGGAAGATGAAACCATGGTTCAACGGGCACTCGAGCGAACCCACATGAAGCATCTTTCCGAGCGTACCGTCGATTCCCTTTCCGGAGGTCAACGACAGCGCGCATGGATAGCCATGACGCTGGCTCAAGGAACCCCGACCATTTTACTCGACGAACCGACAACGTATTTGGATCTCGCGCACCAAATTGAAGTGCTGGATCTGCTGTACGATCTAAATGCACGGGAACAGCGCACCATTGTCATGGTGCTTCACGATATCAATCTGGCCTGCCGGTATGCGGACAATATCGTGGCCATCAAGGACAGAAAGATATGGGCGGAGGGACAACCGCAGAACGTCATCACCGAAGAACTGATCCACAGTGTATTCGACTTGGATTGCCGTATTATCGAGGACCCGTTGTTCGGTACCCCGATGGTCGTTCCTTTCGGCAGAGGCAAAAAACCCGAACGATACCCAAACAATTCAAGCGTAATCGCGAACAATGAGAAGCCTACCGCATTAGTGATATAAAATAAAAGCTAAAACGCTGAGCACTCCATTAGAGTCTCAGCGTTTTTGTGTTTGGATTGCTTTTCACTCATGAGATTGGGCCTCATTGGGAAAAATGAAGGAAAATCTTGAAAGAAGGGAGAGCCCAGCCATGAATTCGTTCCTATATTACGTGCAGCATCACTGGTTATCGGCCGTGCTGATCGCGGGAATCGGACTTGCCGCTTTTTTCGTGTATAGATACTGGGATCATATCGTCATCAAGGGCAGCGGCAGAAAATAATCCTTCTGCATGAAACAGAGCTTGGACAGTCGTCTACAGTAATTATCCAAATGAAAACGCCCCGGCAACGAGCTTTAGCACGGCGGCTGCGGCAATGCATCCGATCAGCAGGCAGTAGACCAGCTTGACCATCAGGCCTTCCGGCTTGTCCTCCACCGACATATACCCGTTCATGGTCAGGATAAAGATCGCCGTCAGCGCAAAGAACATCACACTTTCCCTCTGTTTTGAACCGCTGATAAAGCTTAGCAGCAAATGAAAGCAGATGAGAGAAATGAATAGCTGGTTGAATACGCCGCGAACCTTTTCTTTTTGCCTGTTCAAAGAGGAAATGGAAAAGAAAAACAGGCTTAAAAACAGCAAACAGCCCGCGTATACCATGATTTTGTAAACTCCGTCATACTCCAGCGTCATCGTCATATGAAAGAGAAAAAGATACGCTTGAAACAAGATCAGCTTCAGTACATCGTGGAATATTTCTTTATTAAGGAATCCTTGCATACGATATCAACTTCCTTATCTCACTGAAATGGATCTATTAAAATATATACTCGCAGCAGATCCGTTATATGCTAGTTTCCTATCGCAACATTAAATGATCGAAGGACTGGAGAAATATACATGGTTGTTTAAGGAAGAAAGCCATCACTTGATAGCCATTTTGGAAAGCCCTTAGGCCATAAATAAAAAAGCCGGATCTGAAGGCTGTGCCCTCAAATCCGGCTTTACCGCATCTTTTATACTAAAGCTTTCTTTGCAATATCCGTCCGATAATGCTTGCCTTGGAATCGGATGCGGTCGGCTTCCGCATAGGCTTTGGCACGCGCCTCCGCGATATCGCGGCCCAGCGCGGTTACACCAAGCACCCTGCCGCCGCTGGTGACGATGGCTCCGTCTTTCACAGCGGTCCCGGCATGAAACACGAGCGCATCCTGAACCTCATCCAGCCCTTCGATCGGCAGCCCTTTCGGGTACGATGCCGGATACCCCTCGGAAGCAAGAATAACGCATACGGCAGCTTCGTCGCTCCATTCGATGTTCATCTGATCCAGACGTCCGTTTACCGCTGCAAGGAAAATGTCCAGCAGATCCGTCTTCAGCCGCGGCAGCACGACCTGTGTTTCCGGATCGCCGAAACGCGCGTTGAATTCGATCGTCTTCGGACCGTTTGGCGTAAGCATCAGTCCTGCGAACAGCACACCGCGGAATGGGCGGCCTTCGGCCACCATGGCCTTTGCCGTAGGCTTGATGATCGTTTCAATCGATTCTTCGATAATGGACTGCGGAATATGCGGCAGCGGCGTATACGTACCCATCCCGCCTGTATTTGGCCCTTTATCGTTATCATATACCGGCTTATGGTCCTGTGCAGGTACCATCGGACGTACCGTTTCGCCGTCCACGAAAGCCAGTATGGACATTTCTTGTCCAGTCAGGAATTCCTCGATAACTACCTGATTGCCGGATTCGCCGAATACTCTGGCGACCATGATGTCATGCAGCGCCTTCTCCGCTTCTTCCAACGTTTGGGCTACAACAACGCCTTTTCCTGCCGCCAGGCCGTCTGCTTTAATGACAATCGGTACCTGCTGCTTGTGCAGGTAAGCTACGGCATCCTCGTACTTGTCAAAGGATTCGTAAGCGGCTGTCGGAATGTTGTATTTTTTCAGCAGCTGCTTGGTGAACACTTTACTTCCTTCAATAATCGCAGCATTTTTGCGAGGGCCAAAGACCGGAATTTGCTTGGCTTCCAGATGGTCTACAATGCCTTCGGACAACGGGTCGTCCGGTCCGATCACGACGAGGTCAACCGCACGGTCGATCGCAAACTGGGCGATCTCTTCAAATTGATTCACCTGGATTGGCACACATTCAGCCACTCCGGCAATGCCTCCGTTGCCCGGCGCGCAGAACAGTTCCTGCACTTTAGGACTTTTTTTGAGCGCCCAACAAATCGCATGCTCGCGGCCGCCGCCGCCCACTACCAATATCCGCATGTTGCGCTCCCCCTTAATCCTTATTTACGATCAACAGCTCGGTCTCTCCGCTTCCGAGGCGAATGGTCTTGACCAGCAGTGAAATTTTATTCTCATCATTCAAAACGTTCCAGTAGGTATCCGCAATCTGCTTTACATCGTTTGAAAGCGGAACAAGCGCCGGCTCACCTTGGAAGGAAGGCAGCGGGTTGCCGTCCCCTGCATACGTATGGATGCAGTGCCCGAAGCCCGGAATGGCCTTCTCATAAGTATAGGTATGACGAAGCGTTTGTTTTTCCGTATTATCGCTGGATTTCAAAATCGACAGCTTGTAAGCGAACTGACCGTCCTTCAGGTCTGCGAGACCGCTGATGCGGGGAGTGAAATTCGGCGCATCCGGCTCGTACGTCCGTGTGGCCAACGCAGACTCGAATGACCCGCCGGCCTGCAGCGCTTCATGAATCGTATTGGTCTGATCTCCGTTCGTAACAATATGCGCCCCGTTCACATGCTTAACCGGGTAATAAATGATCAGCGAAGGATCCGTCAGCTTCGCAGGGTCTTTCGCCTCCGTACGGACAAATCCGTTATCTTCCTGAATAAATACGCGGTTGCGGCTGTTTTCACTTCGGCCCATAATCCAGTACACCTGTACCAGACGCGTACCGTCAGGCGTTAAACCGATCACGATCCCGCGGCCTGGATAAGCATTCTCTTTTAACCCGTTGATATATTGCTCCGCTTTCGCGGCTCTAGTCGTCGACACTTTCGTTTTCCTCCCCGGTTCAATAGCTTGCTTAGTGATGGAACAGACGAACGCCGGAATACATCATCACCATTCCGTAATCGTTGGCCGCTTGTACGACTTCTTCATCCCGCATGGAGCTGCCCGCCTGCACGACGTATTTCACGCCGCTGCGGCTGGCGCGGTCCAGGTTATCGCGGAACGGAAGGAAGGCATCCGAACCGTAAGAAACGCCCTGAAGCTTGTTCAGCCACTCACGCTTCTCTTCACGGGACAAGCGTGCCGGCACTTCATCGAAGCAAGCTTCCCATGCCGCTTGCTCCACCAATGTGAGCTCATCCTCGAGCCAGAGGTCGATCGCATTATTCTGCTCCGCCCGGGAAAGTCCTTGACGGAATTTCATGTTGAGCGCCGTCGGATGCTGGCGAAGGAACCAGCGGTCGGCCTTGTCTCCCGCAAGTCTCGTACAGTGAATCCTCGATTGCTGTCCTGCTCCGATGCCGATGGTTTGGCCGTCCAGCGTGTAGCAGATGGAATTGGATTGCGTATATTTCAAGGTGACTAGTGCAACTAAAAGATCCCGTTTTGCATTCTCCGGCAGGTCTTTGTTCTCTGTAACGATCTTTTCCAGAGCAGATTCATCGATGACTGCGTCGTTACGCTCCTGCTGCAGCGTAAGACCAAACAGCGTGCGGATTTCGACCGGATTCGGCACATAATCCGGATCGATCTGAAGAATCAGATACTTTCCGTTCTTTTTCGCCTTAAGCATTTCCAATGCTTCGTCCGTGTATCCCGGGGCGACGACAAGATCGGATACCTCCCGCTTTAACAATTGGGCCGTCGAAGCGTCAACGATATCGCTGAGTGCGGCGGCGTCGCCGAAGGAGGACATCCGGTCGGCTCCGCGGGCACGCGCGTAGGCGGTTGCCAGCGGAGAAAGCTCCAGCCCTTCCACAAAGTAAGCCTTCTTCAGCTCGGGAGACATCGGAGCGGCAACGGCAGCTCCTGCCGGGCTTACATGCTTGAAGGACGCAGCTGCAGGAAGTCCGGTTGCGCGGCGCAATTCGCGGGCAAGCTGAAAACCGTTGAGCGCATCCAGCAAATTGATGAATCCGGGATCGCCGTTAAGAACCTTAATCGGCAGTTCTCCTTCACTAAAGAGCTTCGCTTGTTTTTGGTGCGGGTTCATTCCGTATCTCAGTTCCAACACGTTTGGAGAGCTCGTCGTTTGGCTCATGGTGTTATCCCATCCTTTGGTTTAATATCGGCAGCTGTTTCCAGACTGATGCTGCCTTTGCAAATGCCTTGTATGACTTCCGGATACAGCCGGTGCTCGATTTGATGTATGCGTTCGGCAATCGATACCTCCGTATCGTCCGGGTGAATGTCGATAGCCCTTTGAGCCAAGATAGGCCCGCTGTCGAGACCTCCATCGACCACATGCACCGTCACTCCGGTGACCTTCACGCCGTGACGGAGCGCTTGTCCCACCGCGTCAAGCCCCGGAAAAGACGGCAGCAGCGAAGGATGTATATTGATCATCCATCCCCAATACGCGTCTACCAATACCTTGGTTATAATTCTCATATATCCCGCAAGAACGACAAGTCTTACGTTTTTCTGCTGCAGCTGTTGTAATATGTCGTGCTCATACGCTTCCCGTGAAGTGTACTCCTTCGGGGAAAACGCAAATACGGGGATACCGGCCGCTTCCGCCCGCTCCACTACCTTGGCCTTCGGGCGGTCACAGACCAAAAGCTCGATGCGTGCATCGAGCCGTCCGTCCTTTACCGCATCCGCAATCGCTTGAAAATTGCTTCCGTTCCCCGATGCGAATACGGCAATGCTGAGGGGAGCCGTACTCATACGGCAGCCCCGTTAAAAGTGACAATGCGCTCCCCTGCCGTTACGCGGCCAAGAGTATAGGCCTTTTCACCGTTACGCTCGAAAAGCTCAGCCGCTTTAGCGGCCTGATCCTCGGCTACGATCACGACCATGCCAATTCCCATATTGAATGTACGGAACATATCGTTATTGCTGATTTCGCCTTCACGCTGCATCAGCTCAAAAATCGGAAGAATCGGCCATGAACCGTAATCAATTTCCACGTTCACGCCTTCAGGCAGCACGCGCGGAATGTTTTCCAGGAAGCCTCCCCCGGTGATGTGCGCCATGCCTTTGATTTCTACCTGCTCCAAAACGGCAAGCACCGGCTTGACGTAGATTTTTGTCGGTGCAAGCAGCGTATCGCCGAGGCGTTCGCCCAATGCATCCACGTGATCGTGCAGGCTGTAGCCCTTCTCCTCAAGCAGCAGCTTGCGGACAAGCGAAAAGCCGTTGCTGTGCACGCCGCTTGAAGCCAATCCAAGCACCACATCCCCCGGACGAATCGTCTTGCCGTCGATGATCTTCTTTTTGTCTACGACACCGACGGTAAAGCCGGCGATATCATATTCGCCTTCGCTGTACATGCCCGGCATTTCCGCCGTTTCGCCGCCGATCAAAGCACATCCCGATTGCACGCAGCCGTCGCTGATGCCTTTGACGATCGCTTCGATTTTCTCCGGAATGACCTTGTCGCAAGCGAGATAATCGAGGAAAAAGAGCGGCTCTGCTCCCTGTACCACGATGTCGTTCACGCACATCGCCACGGCATCGATGCCGATCGTATCGTGCTTGTCCATCGCAAATGCGATTTTGAGCTTCGTTCCGACACCGTCCGTTCCGGAAACAAGCACCGGCTCCTCATATTTATCTTTATTCAAGCCGAACAGTCCGCCGAAACCGCCGAGCTCCGTCATGACTTCAGGACGGAACGTCGTCTTTACGTGCTTCTTCATGCGTTCTACCGCTTCATTACCGGCTGCGATGTCGACACCGGCCTTTTTATATGCATCGGACACTTGGTATTTCCTCCCCAAATCGATATGACCCTACCTGCATTGCTAATGCACTCCAACGAACATTACAGCTCTTGTGTTGTCTTCAATGGTCGTCATTACCTTACCGCCATTGCGGCTCTTTCTGCCGCCGTTTGCGCCTATCTAAACGGGCCTCGCTGGCTGGTATGCTTATTTTCATGCGGATGACAGCCTGTGGTTTGCTTTATGATCAGCGCCCGTTACCGCTGTTTTTGCTCCCGCGGTTTTGAGGTTGAGGGCCGCCGGCAGGCGCCCCTCAACCTCCATGTCAATCGCAGCCGCAACCGAGCTTGGCTTCATCCGGAATTGGCGACGGGTATTGATTGTCGAAACAAGCGGTACAATGACCGCGGTTATATTCATTTCCGGGACGACCGATAGCCGTTAGCAAGCCTTCTTTAGTCAGAAAGTGAAGAGAATCGGCATTGATCGCCTGGCGAATCTCTTCTACCGATTTCACCGCGGCGATGAGCTCCGTGCGGCTCGGCGTATCGATGCCGTAGAAGCACGGATTCTGGAACGGCGGCGAGCTGATCCTCACGTGCACCTCGGAAGCTCCCGCTTCGCGGAGTAAATTCACGATGCGCAGCGACGTCGTCCCGCGCACGATCGAGTCGTCAATCATGACGACCCGCTTGCCCTCTACGATGCTGCGTACGGCTGACAGCTTCATCTTTACACCCTGCTCGCGCAGTTCTTGGCTCGGCTGAATGAACGTCCGGCCGGTATAACGGTTCTTGATCAGCCCCAGCTCATAGGGGATGCCTGTCTGCTCCGCGTATCCGATGGCGGCCGATATACTCGAATCCGGCACACCGGTGACGACATCGGCATCCACGAACGATTCGAGCGCCAGCTGGCGGCCCATGCGCTTGCGCGCAGAATGAATGTTCGTCGCATCGATATCACTGTCCGGACGGGCAAAATAAATGTATTCCATCGCGCAAATGGCACGTTGTTTTATAGGTGAAAATCGGTCTTCCGTCAATGTACCGGTTTTGAGGTCCATCACCAGCATCTCGCCGGGCTCAATGTCCCGATAGTACTTGGCGCCGACCGTATCGAATGCGCACGACTCGGATGCGAAGAGCTTCGCGGTCCCGAGACGGCCCATGACGAAGGGGCGCAGGCCGTACGGGTCGCGTGCGGCAATGAGCTTATCCTTAGTCATGAATAGGAACGCATAAGCGCCCTGTATCTTGAGAAGCGTTTCCTTCACAGCACTGACAATATCGTCGTGCTTGGAGCGCGCAATCAGGTGGGCAACGACTTCCGTGTCGCTCGTCGTCTGGAAGATAGAGCCTTCCTTCTCCAGCTGACGCTTGATTTCCGGCGCATTGGTCAAGTTGCCGTTCGTTGCAATCGCCAAGTCCCCTTCGCGGTATTTGAACACGAGGGGCTGCGCATTGGCCAGCTTGCTTTCGCCCGCCGTAGAGTAACGCACGTGGGCGATCGAGTTGGCACCAGCCAGCGTTCCGAGGTTGTCGTTATTGAACACTTCCTTCACGAGCCCCATGCCGCGATGATAGTTGAACGACTCTCCGCCGGTTACGCAGATGCCCGCGCTCTCTTGGCCGCGATGCTGCAGAGCATGCAGGCCGTAGTACGAAAGCGAGGCCGCTTCGGAGTGACCGAACACTCCGAAGACACCGCACTCTTCTCCCAGCTTATCGAACAAGCCGTCATGACTGCTGCCGACGCCCTCGTTATAGTAATCTCCGGTCCACAGCTTCGGAACCTTGGCGGAGCCCGACCCGTTGCCCTTTATAAAACCTAGTCCTTGTCCGCCGACTCTTAGTTCATCAGACATGGAATCGCATCCTTCCAAACCTTTTCTAGTTGTGTTACAGATGCATCAATAACCGATTTGCCATTCACTTGAACATTCAATGCTTCTCCGCCGACCGTACCCAAAACTTGTACAGGCACGCCCGCTTCCGACAACAGCTTCTGCAGTTCTTCGACCTTGTCAGGCGCAGCGCTGAGCAGAAGGCGCGACTGGCTTTCGCTAAACAATGCCACGTCATTGCGCAGTTCGCTTGCAAAATTCACCTGGGCGCCGATCTTCCCGCTCATGCAGCTCTCTGCCAATGCTACAGCCAAGCCGCCTTCCGACAGGTCATGAGCCGAAGCTACAAGTCCGCTTTGAATCGCGCGCAGCACGGTGCTCAACAGTGTTTGCTCCACATCGAGATCGATCTGCGGCGGACGGCCTTCCGTCACACCGTGCAATACGTATTGGAACTCGCTGCCGCCAAGCTCCGCTTTCGTTTCACCAAGCAATAATACTATATCACCCTCGCGCTTAAACCCTTGTGTCGTAATATGGTCGATGTCATGCACCAGACCGACCATCCCGACGACCGGCGTCGGATAAATCGCGCCTTTGGCGTTCTCGTTGTACAAGCTGACATTTCCTCCGATAACCGGCGTATTCAGCTTGCGGCACGCTTCCGCCATGCCGTCGACCGCTTTTTCCAGCTGCCAGAAAATTTCCGGCTTCTCCGGGCTTCCGAAGTTCAGGTTGTCCGTAATCGCCAGCGGCTCCGCTCCCGAGCAAACGTTGTTCCGGGCTGCTTCGGCTACGGCAATGCGTCCGCCGACTTCAGGATCCAGATAAACGAAACGGCCGTTGCAGTCCGTCGACATCGACAGTGCCTTGCGGGAATCGCGGATTGTCACAACCGCTGCATCCGAACCCGGTTGAACAGCTGTGGACGTACGTACCATATAGTCATATTGATTATAGATCCATTCTTTGCTCGCCACCGTCGGCGATGCCAATACCTGTAAAAGCGCATCGTTCAAATCCGTTACCTCAGGGTAGCGCAGCGTATCGATGCGGCCGTTCTCCTCATAGTAAGCAGGCACAGCCGAAGGCTTATGGTACATCGGGACATCGTCCACCAATGCCTTAACCGGCATGTTAGCCACCAGCTCACCCTTATGGTAAAGCTTCAGGTTGCCGTCGTCGGTTACCTTTCCGACTTTAGGGCAAGGCAAGCCCCAGCGTTCAAAAATCGCTACGGCCTGTGCCTCATGCTCAGGCTTCACCACAAACAGCATACGTTCTTGGGATTCCGACAGCATCATCTCGTAAGCCGTCATGCCTTCTTCACGCTGAGGCACCTGATCGAGGTACAGCTCCATGCCGTTGCCCGCTTTGCTTGCCATCTCTGAGCTCGAGCAGGTAAGTCCTGCGGCTCCCATATCTTGAATACCCACAACGATGCCTGAGTTAATCAGCTCAAGGCACGCTTCGAGCACCAGCTTTTCCATGAACGGATCGCCGACTTGCACTGCGGAACGCTTCGATTCCGACTGCTCCGACAAGTCCTCGGACGCGAACGTCGCGCCGTGAATGCCGTCGCGGCCCGTTGCCGGACCTACGTAGAATACCGGGTTGCCTACGCCTTTGGCCACGCCCTTTTGAATCTTGTCATGCTCAATGATGCCTACGCACATCGCATTAACAAGCGGGTTGCCCTCATAGCTTTCGTCGAACATGACTTCCCCGCCAACCGTCGGAATACCGATACAGTTGCCGTACCCTGCAATCCCCGATACGACGTTCTCGAACAAATATTTCACGCGATCGTTGGTCAGCTTACCGAAACGCAGGCTGTTCAGCACAGCCACCGGACGAGCGCCCATCGAGAAAATATCGCGGATTATGCCGCCTACGCCCGTAGCTGCTCCTTGATACGGCTCCACTGCGGATGGGTGGTTGTGGCTTTCGATCTTGAACACCACCGCCTGGTTGTCTCCGATATCGACGATACCTGCGCCTTCGCCGGGGCCCATCAGGACCTTCGGTCCGCTGGTCGGGAATTTTTTCAAAACCACTTTGGAGTTCTTGTAGGAGCAGTGCTCCGACCACATGACGCTGAACACGCCGATCTCCACATAATTCGGTTTCCGTCCGAGGAACCCGCAAATTTGTTCATACTCCGCATCCGTAACGCCAAACTGCTTGTAGATCTGCTGATCCGCAATTTGTTCCGCTGTTGGTTCTTTAGCCGATAGCTGCTGCGCCATGCTTCTCCCTCCAAGTGCTCAATATCGATGTAAACATTCTCCGTCCGTCCGCCGAGCCCAGGATCTCATGCACCGCACGCTCCGGGTGAGGCATCATACCAAGCACGTTGCCCTCTTTGCTGCAAATTCCCGCAATATCATCCACCGAGCCGTTCGGATTGTTCCCTGCTTCATACCGGAAAACGATCTGGTTATTCGCTTTAAGCTCAGCCAGCGTTGCCTCGTCACAGTAGTAATTGCCTTCCCCGTGAGCGATCGGAATGTTGATCAGCTCGCCTTGGGTATATTCTTTTGTAAAAGGATTGTCCGTGTTCTCTACCGAAAGAAGCGCCGCATGACAGCGGAACTTCAGCGACCGGTTGCGCAGCATTGCGCCTGGCAGCAGCCCCGATTCGAGCAGGATTTGGAATCCGTTGCAAATGCCGAGTATATATTTTCCTTCAGCCGCCGCTTGAACGAGCGCATTCATGACAGGCGCAAACCGCGCAATCGCACCGGTGCGCAAGTAATCGCCGTACGAAAAGCCTCCGGGAAGGATAATGCAGTCATATTTCGACAAATCCGTTTCCGTATGCCAAACATAATCTACAGGCTGTCCGATCGTATCTTCCACCGCTTTATAGCAGTCGATATCGCAGTTGGAGCCCGGAAATACCAGTACCGCAAAATTCATTGTCGTGCTCCTCCTTTTATTAGGCCTGTACCAGCTCGAAACGATAGTCCTCGATCACCGTGTTGGCCAGCAGTTTTTCGCACATGGCCTTCAAACGCTCTTCTGCGGCCGCGCGATCGTTGGTGTTCAATTCCACTTCTAAATACTTGCCGATTCTTACTTTCTCCACCTCATCAAAACCCATCGAATGGAGCGCGCCTTGAACGGCGGTTCCCTGAACATCAAGTACGCTTTGCTTTATCGTTACATACACGGTCGCTTTAAACATCGGATAAAACCCTCCTGCAAAATGGTTTGTTCTTTCGTTTTCTACCGCGTAAGCGGCAATTACCCTTGCACCAAACGGTTATAAATATCGCGGTAACGCTTGGACGTCTCTTCCACTACATGTGCCGGCAAAGGATCCGGCTCACTGTTTTTATCCCAGCCTGTGCCGGCCAAATACGTACGCACAGGCTCCTTGTCCATGCCGTCGATTTCAATATCCAGCTCGTACTTTTCCTGCGCCCAGAAACGGGAGGAGTCCGGGGTGAAAATTTCATCTATTAAGATAATTTCGCCGTCAATAATTCCAAACTCAAATTTCGTATCGGCCAAAATGATGCCGCGCTCCGCGCAAAACGCATGAGCAAACTCGTACAGCCGGATGCTCTTTTCCTGCAGCTGCTCTGTGAGCTCCGCTCCAACCAGCTCTTTCATTCGCTCAATGGATATGTCCTCGTCATGGCCGACATCGTTCTTGGCGGCCGGTGTGAAGACCGGTTGGGGAAACCGCTCGTTTTTCCGCATTCCTGCCGGAAGCTTGTGTCCGTTCACTTCACCTGTCTGCTGATACTGGCGCCAGCCTCCGCCGGTTATATATCCGCGAACCACACATTCGATATCGATCCGCTGCGCTTTGCGAGTGACCATGAAGCGGTCCTTCATAATCTCGCGGTCTGTAATCAGATCGCCGAGCTTATCCACATCCCCGTGAACCACATGATTCGGCTGAATCGAAGCCGTCTGCTCGAACCAGAACTTGCTCAAGCTGTTCAGCACGTTGCCCTTGTCCGGCACCGCCGGGCTGAGCACCCAATCGAACGCCGAGATCCGGTCGGTGACCGCAATCAGATAGTGCTCGCCGAGATCGTACAGTTCTCTCACTTTGCCTTTATACAGCAGCGGCGCCTTTACATAAGCTTCCGCACTTGAAATGGCCGTTGTCGTAGCGCTCATCGTCCTTATGGCCTCCCCTTTTATCAGCTCAAGCCCAAACGCTTGAAAATCGTATCCACGTGCTTCAAATGCCAGCTCGGGTTAAATGCATCCTCGATCTCTTCCGGGCTCAACACATCGCGTACCGCCGGTGTATTCTCGATAATCTCACGGAACGGGCGCTGTTCTTCCCATGCCTGCATGGCGCGCGGTTGAACCGTATCGTAAGCCTGCTCGCGGCTGAAGCCTTTGTCGATCAGCTTCGTCATCACGCGGCCGGAGAAAGGAACGCCGTAGGTGCTCTGCATGTTGCGCTTCATGTTTTCAGGGAATACCGTCAAATTTTTCACGATATTGCCCAGTCGATTCAGCATGTAGTTAAGCAAAATCGTCGCATCCGGTAAAATAATCCGTTCCACGGAGGAATGGGAAATATCTCTTTCATGCCACAGCGTGACGTTCTCGTATGCGGAAACCATGTGACCGCGGATGACACGCGCCAAACCGGAGATGCTTTCGCAGCCGATCGGGTTGCGCTTGTGCGGCATGGCCGACGAGCCCTTCTGTCCTTTGGCGAACGGCTCCTCCACTTCACGGAATTCGCTCTTTTGCAATGCGCGGATTTCCGTTGCAAACTTGTCCAGTGAAGTCGCGACCAAAGCGAGGGTAGCCATGTACTCCGCATGGCGGTCGCGCTGCAGCGTCTGCGTCGAGATCGGTGCCGGCTTTGTGCCCAGCTTGCCGCAAACATATTCCTCTACGAACGGATCGATGTTCGCGTATGTTCCTACGGCGCCGGAGATTTTACCGTACTGCACGCCGTCAGCCGCAAAGCGGAACCGCTCCAGGTTGCGTTTCATTTCCTCATACCAGAGCGCCATTTTCAAACCGAAGGTCGTAGGCTCGGCATGTACGCCGTGTGTACGTCCCATCATCGGAGTATCTTTATAAGCGATGGCTTTTTCACGAACGATGTCGATGAAGTTAACGATGTCGCGCTCCAAAATCTCGTTGGCTTGCTTGAGCAAATAACCTAGCGCCGTGTCCACGACGTCCGTCGAGGTCAAACCGTAATGCACCCATTTCCGCTCATCCCCCAGCGTTTCGGATACCGCACGGGTAAACGCGATGACGTCATGGCGGGTTTCCTGTTCGATTTCGTAGATACGGTCAATCTGAAATCCTGCCTTTTTGCGCAGCTCGGCAACATCTTCCTTCGGAATAACACCCAGCTCAGACCATGCCTCACAGGAAAGAATCTCTACTTCCAGCCAAGCCTTGAATTTGTTTTCTTCCGTCCAAATGGCGCCCATTTCGGGTCTTGTGTAGCGTTCGATCATCGTTTCCCCATCCTTCGTTTAATTCTTTTCTATAGATTCCCAAATATGTGAAGCCTCTATCCAGCGAAATGCAGCTTCTGCAGATTCGGACAACACATTGACGTGTCCCATTTTTCTGCCTGTTTTGGCTTCTTGCTTGCCGTACAAGTGGACCTTAGCCGTCACTCCGGGCACAACCCGCTCCGATTCCGGATTCACGATCCAATCCAGCAGCGGCTGTACGTGCTCGCCCAAAACGTTAACCATCACCACAGGAGTAAGCAGCGCAGTATCGCCCAGCGGAAGGTTGCAGACCGCCCGGATATGCTGCTCGAATTGCGACGTCTTGCAGGCTTCCATCGTGTAATGGCCGGAATTATGGGGCCGCGGGGCAAGCTCGTTGACGTAAAGCTCTCCGTCGGCCGTCAGGAACATCTCCACTGCGATCAGTCCGATTACGTCAAGCTCTTCTGCAATTCGCTGAGCCATCGCTTCCGCTGCCTTCAATACCGTTTCCGGCGCACGAGCCGGAACAATGGACAGATGCAAGATATTGTTCACATGCACGTTCTCGGCCGCCGGGAATACCTTAACTTCTCCCCTCGGGCTTCTGGCTGCGATAACGGAAATTTCTTTGTCGAAGCGGATAAACTGCTCCAGCACCAGCTCCGTCTTGGCCTTACTTAAAGTATCATAAGCATCCTGAACCTCTTCAAGCGTTCGGATGACCCATTGTCCTTTGCCGTCATAGCCGCCTGTCGCCGTTTTGAGCACGCAGGGTGTTCCGAACCGCACTACCGCTTCTCGCAGCTCCTCCACATTTGTGATTTCTGCATAAGGCGCTACTTTAACTCCGGCCGCTTCAATCGCACGTTTCTCGCGCAGCCGGTGCTGCGTGGTGTAAAGCAGGCGGCTTCCCTGCGGCACATAGGATTCAGCCATCAATAGAGAGGTTACTTCCGCGTCCACATTCTCGAATTCATACGTGATGACATCCGACAGCTCCGCTAATTGCCTTGCCGCCGCCGCATCATGATATTCTGCAACGATCTGACGATCCGCCACCTGTCCGCACGGTGCATCGGGTATCGGATCCAGCGTAACAAAGCGGTAGCCCATCGCTCGTCCGGCCAAAGCCAGCATCCGGCCCAGCTGCCCCCCGCCAAGGATGCCGATCGTCGCCCCCGGCGCATGAACAAACTCCGGATTGTACGCCTTGTCTGTCACATTCCCTCGTGTCATTCCAGCACGCTCTTTTCCATTACTGTCTGTGCGATGCGCTCGCGCCGCTGCGTTACTTTTTGCTGCAGCTCAGGATCGAACGACCCAAGAATCTGCGCCGCAAGAAGGCCGGCATTCGTCGCCCCGGCATGTCCGATCGCAACGGTTGCGACGGGAACGCCGCCTGGCATCTGTACGATCGACAGCAGCGAATCCATGCCGTTAAGGGTGGAGGTTTTGACCGGAACGCCGATTACCGGCAGCACCGTCTTGGCCGCCACCATACCAGGCAAGTGCGCGGCTCCGCCGGCACCCGCAATAATGACCTTCAGACCCCGCTCTTGCGCCGACGCCGCATAGTCGAACATCAGATCAGGCGTGCGGTGTGCCGAAACGACCTTCTTCTCATAAGGCACCCCCAGCTCCTCCAGCATGTCGCATGCATGCTTCATCGTCTCCCAATCCGATTGACTGCCCATAATGACCCCTACAAGAACTGACATCTGTTATCCTCCATGTCGTTTAGCATCTATAGTGAAAGTAAAAAACAAAAACGCCCATTAGATAGATACTGAACCTCTAACGCACAGTCTATCGGCAGGACGACAAGAATACCCACAAGCGCAAGCTAAGGCCATGCACCGATGTGCTGACCTTTCTATAATACCGACGCTCACTCGTAGTCCAAAAATTTAAGGTTTTCGGGTAGAAACTTTCGGGCCTTATTCCCGATGATATACGAGATTATTCGACTTTTTCCGAACGATTTTTCCATTCTCTGATACGTCTTCAGTTTACAGGCTTTAACACTGGATGTCAACTATAAAAGACGAACATTAACTAAAAAGACACAAATAATAGTTCGCATTTGGCGCCCTATTCCCTGGGATTTTGACGGATAATGACATTCTTTAATTTCTTATTCTTTAGTTCATCAAGACCGTCTTCGACCTCGGCGACTGAGAAATTACCTGCTGCCAGCCGCTCTTCTTCGACAGACCGCCAGCGCCCGTACATGCGGATCCCTTCATCCAATAGACTTGTGAATTCTTCACGAAGAGGCTCGGCGTCACTTAATTCATCTAATAAATGAAACAACACATCTTCGCTTTTGGCATACTGCCCGCAATCTTCGTAATATAAAACAAGCTTATGCATGGTATCCGTCGGCATAGGCGCACGGTTAACGAGCGCAAGCGCCGCATCAATCCGTTCTTTGAACATCTCGGCCAATTCGCCGCGGGAATCCATTTCCCTGGCGGAGAGCAGCAGGTCAAGCGCTTTTAAGCCGTCCTTACGTGCAGCGTCCGTATAGCCATGCTCTTCCTGTGCAGCGCCCTGCGCGTTCAGCATATCTCCTAAAGCCAGCACCTTTCCTTGATCGACTTCCCCGTCCTTGGAAAGAAGGGCGAGCAAATCCTTGGTAGAAAGAGCGTGAATCAGCTTCGAATTCAGTCCCAGCAATTGACGCATCGCCTGGTTCACAAGCTCAAGAGCTTCTTGCAATCGATGATTTTGCCTTGCGGACATCACTTTATGCAGCACTTCCGCCGTCTGTTCAATCAACCGCATGAGATAATCGCGTCTGTACATGAGTCTCTCTTTCCTTTCTATCCCAGACCGTGTCTTTCTTTTTATTGTACAGGATTATGCAGCATGAGGAAAATCGGAGCTAGAAGCAATTCCATTATCGGGAAATGATTGGATGATTTTATGCATTGAACCTCAATATGATCCTATGTTAGGCTTTTAAAAGCCGAATCGTGCAGCCAATCTATGTGTACGTACGGGGGACTGAGCACCATGGGGTGAATGCGCAAAGCCTTTACAGGCCGCGCTAGGGAACAACCTCTTCCCGAACCCGACAACTAACCTCGGAGGCATAAACAGGAGGGAACATAAGCATGAATTTCCGTTTCAAAAACATGCTGCTCGCATGTGTATTTGCCGTACCTGCCGTTTTAACGACAGCTTTACCCGCGCATGCGCAGCAACCTGTACGTCTGGCCGATGACGTTAAGGTACAGGTCAACGAAAAGCTCGTGGCATTCCCGGATGCACAGCCTTTCGTGGATGAGAATCAGAAGCTCCAGGTTCCCGCGAGAGCGGTTACGGACAAGCTTGGCTACGAGCTTCACTGGGAACAAGACGGTTCCCAATTCACCATTACCATGAAGAGCGACGACACATCGGTATCGCTCACGACCGGCGATCCGACGGTTATCATTAACGGAGAGCCGACTGAGATCGATAATCCTGCCAGATTCGTAGACGGACGCGTCTATGTCCCTTTTCGGCTGATCTCCGACACGTTCGGAATCAAAACACAATGGGACAAAGTCAACCGGATTGCGATTCTTAGCATGGACGGGCAATATCACGCTCCAGCGTGGTACCGTCCGGTTAACAAGGTGCCGACTTACTCCAAAATCGTTGAAGCCAAAGCTACGGCATATACCGCGTCTGCCGATGAGAACGGCGGTTATGCAGGAATCGATTATATGGGCAACCCGCTTCGTCTGGGTACCATTGCCGTAGATCCGTCCGTTATACCGCTCGGCTCCAAGGTGTATGTGGAGGGCTATACGTATGACGGTCTTCCTGCCGGCGGAATGTACGCCACGGCCACCGATACAGGAGGTGCGGTAAAAGGCAACCGCATTGACATTTTCCTGCCGGAGAGCAAGAGTAAAGCAAGAACGTTCGGGATTCAACAAGTTAAAGTTTACGTACTAGGCTCGTAATCATATTTGATTCTCATCTGCAGCCAAAAAAAAGCAGTCGTCTCTTCCGAGACGACTGCTTTTTTTTGGCTGCCGGAGCTGTCGCATATTTTTGTTCCGGCGACCAAAACCTAAGCGAGTCATGTCAGAACGGAGGTCGAAATGTTATGCATCACAGCGTACGTCTACTTATGCTTTGTTTGGTACTCCTCTTTCTTACCGGTGGCGCCCCTCCTAGCAGTGAAGTCATCTCGAACGTGGAGACGGATCAGAAGCTGATCGCTCTCACGTTTGATGACGGGCCGAATCCGGTGTATACGCCGCAAATTTTGGATTTGCTCAAGCAATACGGTGCTAAAGGCACGTTTTTCGTGATCGGCAAACGCGTACAAATGTACCCGGCTATCGCTATTCGCGAGGTAAACGAAGGTCACGAAATCGCCAACCACACATTTGATCATCATTACTTAAAAAACTATCCCCCGGAACGTCTCGTACAAGAGATCCGTCAAACGCAGGAGGTCATATTCGATATCACGGAACAAATGCCGCATGTGTTCCGTCCCCCCGGAGGTTTTTATAACGATGCGCTGCTTCAATCCGTAAAAGACGATAAGCTGACGGTCGTGATGTGGTCATGGTATCAGGACACGCAGGATTGGAAGAAGCCGGGGGTGGACAAAATCGTCCGGCAGGTTCTGAGCAACGTACACAACGGAGATATCATATTGTTCCACGATCTGCAGGGAGATTGTACCCAGACCGTGGAGGCGCTCAAACGAATTTTGCCCGAACTGACACAGCAGGGCTATCGATTTGTCACGGTATCCGATTTGATCGCCCAAACCCGTAAGTAATGCCTTGTTATATGTTTTTCAAATGGATGTGCACTCAAAATTTGATCGTGATGCAGCCTGTCCTATGATATAATCAACTGGAACTTGGAATACATTAATCGATGTTATGAGGGATATCATGCTTTCTTTTGAAGAAAAACGCGCCGTTGTGGAATCTTTCCAGGATCTGGAACCTAAAACGGTATCCTTGGGCCGAATCAATTATCATTATGAGAAAAGCGCCTATGATAAAAAGATCGTCGTTTATCATTTGCATCCTAACGGCAACGGCTTTGTCTACGCCGGCCTTCTGCACGATTACGAAAAGGATAACAAAGGCTTGGTGAATATTCGTGATTTCTCCAAGGAACAGCTTCAAGCGATCATCGAAGCATCCATCCGCTCTCTCTCCCCTAGAACTACCGAGGAACAGGCCATTATAGGAGATGCGAAAGAAGAACGATGGATCGGTCCGGATAACCAGACGCTTGTGCTGCTTGAAGAAGACGAAATATGGTATGTATACACAGGTCTTAACCTGGAGTCCGCTTTTGAAACCTATGACGAGGCGATCGAATATCTTCGCGAGGAAGGCTTTACACGTTTGTAGCCCTATCATTCCAGGACTTAGCGACCGTTAAGGCACCTCATTCCTTTCGGGATGAGGTGTTTTTGATTTCTATCGTTACATTTTTCTTTTCTTTTTTGATAGAATGCAGTTGTTCATGATATGGGGAAGGAAAGAAGACCGGTGCCGGGTGACTATAAAAAACAAGATGCCTATTTGAGAAGCATGGCGCTTTAGGCATTGAACAGGAAACGGTCGAAGAAACAGATCATTACATGATGATAAAGCAGTTCCTGCTTGGCCGGGAACGGATGCTTAAGGAACTGTTTGCAGAGGTGGATTAACGTTCAAAAATAGGGAAAAAGCAGGTATGCTTTATTTCTAAAGGACGCCTGCTCTTGTTGCATTTTGAATTTTCGTTGGGATCAGATGGGCTTGCCATTCTTCTTCGTATTAAATCTTCCGCTTCGATTATCAATGGCCCCCGGCTGGTTGCCTACGGGAGGATCGATTTGTACCGCTTCATTTGTTGTCCTCGTATGATGCAAATCTGTGGCTCCTGCCATATGAGTGCCTAACTCTGCCAGCTCTTCATTGTCGTTGTTATTCTGAACTTTGTTCATAAATTAATTCCTCCTCGAATACGGTTTGGATTTAGGGCTTTAATACGACTTTAATGCAGTTATCCTTCTTCTCGTCAAAAAGCTCATACATCCGTTCGGCCTCCGTTAATGGCACGCGATGAGTAATGATGTCCGTCGGATCGAATTTGTTTTGCTTAATCATTTGATACAGCTCAGGCATATAATGGATCACCGGTGCCTGACCCATTTTTAAGACGATATTTCGGGCAAATAAATCTCCCAAAGGAAACGCATTGTAGCGCATTCCATATACACCGATTAATTGAATGGTTCCTGTCTTCTTTACGCACTGGGTTGCGATAGTGATTGCTCCCATGGAGCCTCCTTGCAGCTTCAGTGCCGTTTCCACCAATTCGAGCGTAGTCATTTTTCCATCCATGCCTACGCAATCAATAACCACCTCTGCCCCGCCGCTCGTTATCTCCTTTAGATGATTACCGATATTCTCCTCCTGCTCAAAATTAACCGTCTCTACACGATTGATCCGCTTTGCATGCTCCAGCCGATAAGGGATGTAATCGACGGCAATGACTCGCTTCGCTCCTTTTAGCCAAGCAAACTTTTGTGCCAGCAGACCAACTGGACCGCAACCAAGCACAATGACCGTATCTCCGGGCTTAACTCCTGCATTATCTACGCCCCAATAGGCGGTTGGAATAATATCGGACAGGAACAAAAGCTTTTCGTCATCCATCTCACTATCCTCGGGCACCTTGAAAGGCACAAAATTCCCATAGGGTACCCGAAGCAGCTCGGCCTGACCCCCGGCGTACCCGCCGAACGTTTCGGAGTACCCAAAATAAGCGCCGGTATCTCCATGCGGATTGGAATTATCGCATTGGCTTTCCTGATGATGCTGGCAGTAATAGCATTGTCCACAGGCAATGTTAAAGGGAATAACCACACGGTCTCCCTTTTTCACTTTGGTCACCTCAGGACCGACTTCCTCTACGATCCCCATCGGCTCGTGCCCGATTATAAAATCCTTCGGCATATTGGGAACCATGCCATGAATAAGATGCAGATCGGAACCGCATATGGTCGTACTGGTGATTCTGACGATAATATCATCTTTCTTCTCCAATTTGGGGTCTTGTACTTCCTTTACCTTAACATCTTTAACTCCTTGATAGGTCACAGCTTTCATCTGGGCGTATCTCTCCTTAAGAGCGCAAAGTTGCAAATCTTCAGTTAGTATGCCTCCCGATTGCCCTGATTCATTCAAATACTCCTTAAGCTATAGCAACATGTCCATAGCCGGTAACCCCGTCAGCGATTACAAGAACCGGTCCTAGCTTTATCAGCGCCTGGGCCGGTACAATTCCATCATTCCTCCCCCCTTTCCTTTCTTTGCCCGGTCTTTGAGAACGGGCAGCGCTCGTCTACCTTAGGTTCATGGGCCGGCAGCATGATTACGTCTCTTTCACGTACCAGATCCATAGCCGCGGCTGCGTTGTCGAAGTTGCAGTAATAACCATGGGAATGTTGGCTTCGAGTTCTCGCCGCCGGGGATAATGACAGTCCCCTGCGTGGCCTCAACGGTCACCATCTGGTCGGCGGGGCTATGGCCGCTTGTCCAGATAACACGGATGCCCGGCAGCACCTCAATTTCTCCGTCTACCAGCTCAAGCCGCTGTTCACTTCCCGCGAAATGGACGTTTTTTGTTATTAACCCATCCACTTCACGGGTATGATGGTTTTCCTCTTTCAAACTCCAAATTTCATAGGCTCATACGGTGTTGTCTCAAGTTCGATCAAAAATCCGGTGCATCCGCGTTGCTGGGTGTGACCTTCTGCGATAGGATGTGAGAGTGACGCCGCTTTATGTACTCGGCGCAACGGACGGCAAGTGCCTGCAAGGTACTCGTCGGATTGACGGCAGCGCTGGTTGGGAGCGCACTGGCGTCGACGATAAACAGGTTAGGTACGTCCCAGCTCTGATTGAATTTGTTGGTTACTGAATCTTCCGGCGTATTTCCCATCCGGCAGGTACCCATAATGTGCCAGCCTGGCGGTGGTTTCGTAACGCCTGTAACCCCCGAACTGCTCGCATCTATTAGACCGCCAGCAGCCTCGGCGGCCTCTCGGGCCTTTTGTCTTCCGCACTCGAGAAGTCGAGCGTCGTTCTCAGTCAGCTTGTAGTGCAAGTGAGGCGCGGGAAGTCCGCTTGAATCGGTGACTTTGGGGTCTAGCGTCACCCTGTTCGTTCTTACCGGGAGATCCTCTCCCTGTACGTAGATGAGTACATGTCGGCCGAAGTGCTCGTTGAAAAATTTCCGGTGGTCCGCCCCCCAAGGCGCAAGATGATTACTCGTCGTCCCCATAGCGGTGTAGGCGGAACCGTTTGCCCGCCCGACTTGCAATGAGAATCCGTTGACGAAGTCATGATTTGGATTCGTATCATAGAACTCCTGGCTATACAGAGACGCCGGTTCAGGGCCCTTATAGTCCTCTATAGGCTCATCGAACCAGAAATCTTCGAAGGCCCAGCCGTGGAACATGAGGTGTGTCCCTACAAGTCCGTTGCTGTTTGCCAAACCGTCCGGGTGTCCGTTCTGGGCGGACATAAGGAGCAAGCGGGGGGTGCCGACGGCGTTGGCACACATCACTACAATGTCCGCCCTAACCTCGTGCCGTTCGCCGGTAATCCGATCGATGTACGTCGCACCAGTGGCGCGTCCGTCCTCGCCAACGTTAATCCGCTCAACCCGCGCGTTGGTGCGCAGATCGACGCCGTTTCGGATGGCCTTGGGCCAGTAAGTGACATCTGTAGAGCCGATCGAGCCGCGCGGGCACCCGCTTAAGCAGGGTCCGCACGCATTGCAGGGCAAACGGCTGTCCTTATGCCGGGTCAGGATGGCATAGTCTGCCGGCCACCAGTGCCACCCGAGTTTCTCGAACGCCCTTGCCATTTTCAGGCCAAGCTTTCCCGGGGGGATAGGGGGCCCATAGCCTGGCGGTCTTTTGGGGTTCCCCAGATCGCCGACTATACGCGCCACCCCGACCTCCGCGTCATTGATGTTGTAGAACGGCTCCAGCTCCTCATAGCTGATCGGCCAGTCGATCGTTCCTTCCAGCCCGTGCTCGGTCCCCTTACGGAAATCGACCGGTTTAAAACGCGGCCAGGCGCCCGCATAATGCCTGGTCGTGCCGCCAACGGCATTATATACGTATGCCGCTACGTTTCCCGTAGTCGGATAATCCTCCGGAAGCTTGCGTTTGTTCGGGTCGAAGTCCCAGCCTCGCTTCCTCTCGATCTCCCATTCGTGGTGGAAATGCGGGTGGTCTAGCGGGTGTACCCAATCGCCCTGCTCTAGGCACGTGACCTTGATTCCTGCGTCGCTAAGCCGTTTACTGACCGCGCCACCGGCCGCGCCCGCGCCGATTACTAGGACGTTCGTTTCCACATAGCTCGCCATTTTTGAACCTCCCTCTAGAAAAAAAAAAATAATTTATTCCAACATGCCCGTTCTTAATCAAAATTTCATAAGGAATAAATAAAAGCTTCCCTAATCAACACATGCCATAACCCTGAAGGGGAATATTCTGCATCTAAAGTACTTAATACATGGCTCCTAACGCGGTTGCTTATAAGATGACGATTTGCCGAAGAAGCTCCAATACAGTCTGCAGCCATTAATGGCCCGGCGGCTATCAGCCAAAGATGATTATTATGCCTCAAATTTCTTCATTACAGGAAGGCTCCTCGCTTGATGGTGTCGTGCTCTCCACCCCCTGCTGGGCCGGAGTCCGGACGTTTACACGCCTGACGTCTTCTGTCCGGATATAGGAACCTTTTGCTTGAGAGAACAGCGATTCATCCCACTGCTCGATAACGTCCAGATAGCCGTAAGGCTGTGGAGAGCTCCGGTAGTCGCGACCTGCCTCGAGGTTCTCGTTTATCGCCTGTGTGACTTCGGGCCGCGAGTAGTACCCGTAGTAGACTAGATCTCTAAGCTGTGAGAAGAAGGTTGGCAACTCCCGCTCGATACGTTTGAGGATCTCGACCTGCTTGGCCTCGTCTGCCTGGAGAAAGTCCTCACCGAGCTTATCTAATTCTGCTCTGAATTCATCCTCACCGGCGAAGGGGAACCATCTAGGCTCCTCGCCGCTCGGTGTGATGTAGTGCGCGATAAAGCGCACTATCCCGACTTCGCTAGGCCAGGGAAATCCCTCACCACCGGGAATGATTCGGTCAGCTGCCGCATTCAGGATCCCAGCTTGCGTCTGTGTGAACTCGATCAGCTTTGCAAAACCGCCTAGCTGCGGCTTCAGTGAGGCAAACTTTCCTTTTGCCTCCTCTGTTTCCCCAACATTCGTGTTTCCAAGTTCCTCCTCAGGAAAAGATAAAGACGACACGTTAACTCCTCCCTCCGCATTCTAGTGACCCTATGACTGGACTGCCTTCCCCACGGAACCGTTTGATGACCTGCTCTACCGTGTCCTTTCTACTCAGGATGCCTCCCACACTCGGAATGCTCAGCGTACCTTCGGGATCTGTACATAAGGGCTGCCTATCTATCACAAGCAACGCCGCGAGCTTCGGAGCGATCTCCGGTGCTGCCATGGTACTCCTGTCAATTTTTTTATCGCTATTGTCTAGCGTGAATTTCAAACACGAGATGCTAATTCCTCCTTTTGACCAGCTTTACTTAAAGTGTTGAACGTAGTGATTCGTAGCGCTCACATGATTTCCACCCCCTTAAAAAACTCTAAGATTATGTTATAAGAATGCGCTTTCAAAAAGAAAATTACGTTATTGTAACCACTTTCATTTCATTGTATTGTTTTTTATTGGGATTCGTTCTTCCTATTCTCATTTTATTTACATTGTTCTAATGTTATGACGACGCGTTCTGCCTGCCATCGTATGGGAAAATATTGGTTAAACGGAACGAATTCTATTGGAGGTGTATGTTGAGAATGAGGACTAAGAAAACAAATACAAGCCAATCCCGGCAGTCCAGAGCGGACGGAGGTAAGTGATAAAAGAGGAAATACGTAGGCTGTTAACGGTCAAGTCTGAAAATCAAATAGATGCGTATAAACGGCGATAAACCCAAAAGAGTCGAGCAAGGAAACCGATGTATCCCCCTACTCGACTCTTTTTTAACAAAAATGAGAATTAAACAAGACAGGGCCATCCCTACGTATTTAAAATCTACGTACGGGACGGCCCTTTTCGTATAATTTTGCTTGGCGACGTTCTACTCTCCCAGGACCCTGCGGTCCAAGTACCATCGACGCTGGAAGGCTTAACGGTCGTGTTCGGTATGGGTACGCGTGGTTCCCTTCCGCCATCATCACCAAACTAAGAGTTTTGCTTTAGCAAAACTGCATCGTAAGCTTCAAGGCTTGCGCCCTGAAAACTGGATCGAAACCAAAGCTGCTGCTGATCATTTATTTTTGGATAAGCCCTCGACCGATTAGTATTCGTCAGCTCCACACGTTGCCGCGCTTCCACCCCGAACCTATCTACCTCGTCGTCTACAAGGGGTCTTACATACTGGGAAATCTCATCTTGAGGGGGGCTTCACGCTTAGATGCTTTCAGCGCTTATCCCGTCCGTACTTGGCTATCCAGCCGTGCTCCTGGCGGAACAACTGGTACACCAGCGGTACGTCCATCCCGGTC